>JAQUEY010000086.1 GCA_028684955.1 Eubacteriales bacterium | reverse complement strand
GTTCGATGTACTTGTAACCCCAGTCGGCCACCTGGTGGACCATGTCATGGATGCTCATCTGTTTGGCCAGGACGTCAACGTCAAAGGCGATTTTCATGGGGTGGTTCCTCCTCTGATGTGCTTATCGATAAAATTCCGGACAGTCTTCGATTTCGATCGTGACGACGTGTCCGGCCTCTCGGGCCTTGGAGGCAGCTTTGGCAGTGACTTGGCCGACGTAGCCGTCCCAGGCGGTTGGACCATCGACGCGTCCTGCCGAAGTGGCGTTGATCCATTCCTGGAACTCGACGTTATAGGCATCGACAAAGCGCTGGGACCAGTCGGAGCAGATTGGGGTCACCCGGGCTGCGTTGGTTCGGACCATGGCGTTGGCCGGTTCGGGCAGATTGATCGTGCCTTCTTCGCAGACGACTTCGCATTTAATGTCGTAGCCGTATTTACAATTGACAAAGGATTCAACATCGATCCGGACGCCGGATTTGGTGGTCAGGATCATGACCTGCGGATCTTGCAGGTGACCGGCGGCGTTGCGGGTCTTCTTACCGTAGGCGACTTCAGCGGTGGCATAGTCTTCGCCCAAGAGCCAGCGCAGGACGTCGATCTCATGGATCATTGAATTTTCGACCGACATCGGGGTGGTGAAATCGTCGCCGACTGCAGCGTTGCGATGAACGCAATGCAGCAGCAGCGGTTCACCATAGGTTTTTTCATCAACATATTTCTTCAGCTGGCGGTAGCCTGGATCATAGCGGCGCATGAATCCGACCTGGACCAGCTTTTTTCCGCCGGCGATTTCGGCATCGACGATCCGCTTGCAGGCTTCGGCTTCCGGAGCCAGCGGCTTTTCGACGAAAACATATTTGCCGGCTTTGATCGCAGCCATGACAAATTGCTCATGGAAGGGATCGGCGGTCGTGACAACGACAGCGTCAATGCTGGCATCGTTGATCATGGCCTCCCCCTCGGCGAAGAAGGCCAGACCATACTTCTCGGCCACAGATTTGCCGAATTCTGCATGGACATCCGAGCAGGCAATCACACGTGCGCCTTGCAGGGTGTTGTTGATGCGTTCAATGTGTGTGCGGCCGATGGCGCCTGTTCCGACCAGACCAATTTTGAGTTCCATGTTGGAAACCCCCTTCTTGATAGATATGAGTTGAATGTTTTACCGGGATCGATTTAGAACAAAAATGGCTCAGAGTGACAGTTTTGCAACAAAAGCCTGTATAAATCACTTTTGTTTATCCAGCCTGTTATTGGCACTCTGGCTATTGTTTTTGAATTTATTATTTGCCAGAAGAGTCTTGCCTCCCCCGGGAACTGGTTTTTTGACAGTTCCCGGGGGTAGGGTCGATGTAGGGTAGGGATTGATCTATGAACCAGTAGAAGTGAAGGACAAGCCCTGAGTCGTGATCACTTGCTGGACGATCGATTAGAACAGAATTTACTTGACCAATGCCATGTAGGTATCAACATTGGTGCTGTCGATGGATTCGAAAGGAACTTCGAACTGTTCGCCCGGATCTTCGCCCTTCTTCAGCATCTGGATGACCTGGAAACCACCATCGGCCTGGCCGATAGCATTCTGGAAGATAGACTGGGACATTTCGCCGGCTTTGATGGCGTTCAGGGCGTCTTTGACACCGTCGATACCAGAGATCATGACACCTTCGAGACGGTCAGATGTTTTCAGAGCTTCCATGGCACCGAGAGCCATCTGGTCATTGGCGGCAACCACTGCCTGGAAATCGGTGGCGTTCGGATATTTCTGGATCCAGTCCTGCATGACGTTCATACCTTTGGCTTTGTCATAGTTGCCTGTGACACTGTCGAGGATGGTGATGTCGGCGCGGGTTTTCAGACCATCAGCAAAGCCTTGTTTGCGTTCGGTGGAATGGTACAGGCCAGGTTCGCCTTCGAGGTAGAGGACTTTGGCGTTTTCAGGCAGGTTCTTGGCCATGAATTCGCCCTGCATGAAGCCGGCGTCATAGTTCTTGGAACCAACGTAGGTGTATGTGCCGCCATTGGACTGGATACCCAGAGCAATAACAGGGATACCAGCTGCATTGGCAGCTTCAACGCCAGGGACAATGCCGTCGTAGTCAACCGGAACGATGATGATCGCATTGACTTTCTGGGCAATGAAGGTGTTGATCTGGTCGAGCTGTTTCTGGATGTCGCCATTGGCGTCGGCGAACTTGATTTCGATGCTCGGATCCGCTTTGACGGCTTCGATGAAAGCGTTTTTGCGGCTCATGGTGAAGACGTCGGTGTCGGCCAGATTGGTATAGCCGACAACAAACTTCTCAACGGCGGCAGCGGTGGTTTCACCAGCGGCTGCAGTGGTGGCAGCAGGGGCTGCTGTGGTCGATGCGGTGCCGCAACCGGCGACGAGAGCGACCATCATGGTCAGAATCAGGATCAGACCGAGTACTTTTTTCATATTCATCCTCCTCAGTATTTTGGATAAATGTACAACATGGACTGTTTTTAGGATTACTCAGGGCCATAAGGACTTCACAATCGTGTGAGCAGATGGATGTTCTAGTTTTTTGGATGGAACGAGATTCTTGAATGTGATTCCAGGCACTCCCCCTTTCGAAAATCAATAAAACCTTGAGAATTGCTTTTTCGAAATGAATGGATCAGGCTTTCTTTTTCGAAACCCGGGCTGTTTTGGTCATGACGTCGAGAATGACGGCGATCAGGATGATCAAGCCTTTGACAACTTGCTGCCAGTAGGAACTGACGCTCAAGAGGTTGAGGATATTGTTGATGACACCAACGATCAGACAACCAATGATCGTACCGATGATCGTACCCGTACCACCCATCAGGCTGGTTCCGCCGACGACAACACCGGTGATCGCGTCGAATTCGTAGCCGACGCCTGCAGCTGGCTGGCCGGAATTGATGCGGGACATCAGGACGATTCCAGCGATACCAGTCAGGATGCCGTTGTAGATAAAGGCTTTGCGGACGATGTTGCTGGCATTGATACCGGAGGCGACAGCAGCCTTGACATTGCCGCCGACTGCATAAACGTAGCGGCCGAATTTGGTACGGTTCAGGAGAATCCAGGAGATGGCGATGACGACAACCAGGATGATGACGGAGATCGGGATTGGACCGAGGTTGCCCTGCCCAATGATTTTGAAATTGCCCAGATCAGACACTGGCATACCACCTGTGTAGATCAGGATGGCGCCACGGGCAACCGTTGTGGTTGCCAGAGTCATGATAAAAGCTGGGATGTTGAAGTAGGTGATAACGAAACCATTGATCGCACCGACGACGATGCCGACGAGAATACCGGCCAGTACCGCCAGCAGCAGATTCTGCGTGATCTGCATGACACTGGCTGCCATGGTACCAGTCAAGGCGACGACCGAACCGAGCGAGACGTCAATGTGGCCGAGGATGATGATGAAGGTGACACCACAACCGAGTAGTCCGACGACGACGACTTGGCGCAGCACGTTGGTCAGGTTGCTCTGTGACAGGAAGACATCACTGGACAAGGTTGCCAGGATCAGGATGCCGATGAAGATCAGGGCCGTGCCGTATTTGCTGTAGATGCCGGCAAATCCCATGGATTTGAGATCCGAGAGCATGCTCTTTTTCGAATCTACTGTCTGGACTGGATTGGTGCTCATAATTTTCCTCCCGTTGCTAAGGTCATGATCGCTTCTTGTGAAGCATCTTTTCTTGAAATTTCACCTGTGGCTTCACCTTCGTGCATGACCAGAACCCGGTCGCTCATTCCCAGGATCTCTGGCAATTCCGAGGAAATCATGATGATTGCCAGACCTTGCTGAGCCAGTTCCGACATCAGGCGGTGGATTTCCGATTTTGAACCGACGTCGATACCACGGGTTGGCTCATCGAGAATGAGAACGTTCAGATCGCCGAGCAGCCATTTGGCGATGACGACCTTCTGCTGATTGCCACCACTCAAGGTTCCGACTTTGACCTGCAAGTTATGTACCTTGACCCGGAGCTTTTCTTTCATTTTTTCGGCGAGTTCTTTTTCGCTTTTCAGATTCAGGAGCAATCCCGGTGCGAATTTCTTGAGATTGGCCAGGGAGATGTTTTCCAGACAGGAACGAACGAGGACCAACCCTTCATTTTTGCGGTCTTCGGAAACCATGGCGATTCCGTTTTGGATGGCAGCGGTGGTGTTGCGGATTTTGACTGGCCTTCCATTCATCAGGATTTCGCCGCTGTCCGCAGGATCCAAGCCGAAAATAACCCGTGCCACTTCCGTGCGGCCTGCACCGACCAACCCTGCCAGACCGAAAATCTCACCTTTGCGAACTTGGAAACTAATGTTTTCAAAAACACCTTTGCGAGTCAGATTCCGCACTTCCAAGACGACGTCGCCGATTTCGGCGTCCAGTTTCGGAAAAATGTTGGTGATTTCACGGCCAACCATCTGACTGATCAGCTTGTTTTCGGTGTAGGCGGTAGCTGGTCCGGAATCGACGTACTGACCGTCGCGGATGACGGTGATGTCGTCGGCGATCTGGAAAATCTCGTTCATCTTGTGCGTGATATAGATGATGGCCACGCCGTTGGCTTTGAGATCGGCAATTTGCTCAAACAGCATGTCGACTTCTTTGTCTGTGATCGCTGAAGTTGGTTCATCCATGATGATCAGCGAAGCTTTACGGGAGATGGCCTTGGTGATTTCGATCAGCTGCTGGGCGGCGATGCTCAGATCGCGCATTTTCATGCGGGGGTTGTACTTCAGACCCAGTTTATCGAGCAATTTTTGTGTTTCTTCATAGATGGATTTGAAGTCGACAAACATATTCAGGACGCCACCACCCGTTGAGGGCTCACGGCCGAGGAAGATGTTCTCAGCGATCGTCATGTCCATGACCGGGCTCAGCTCCTGGTGGATCATGGCGATGCCCATGTTCAAAGCAGCCTTGGTGTTCTGGTTTTCCAGCTTGGCGCCATTGAAATAGATTTCGCCGGAATCGACGACATGCTCGCCGCTCAGGACTTTCATCAAGGTTGATTTGCCAGCGCCATTTTCGCCACACAGCACGTGGACCGTGCTGGGCCGAACCTTCAGACTGACTCGATCCAAAGCCAGGACGCCCGGGAATGACTTGGTGATTTCCCTCATCTCCAGGACGTACGGACTGGTCGTTTGATCCATATTCATTCGCCTCCCAAATTTCCTTTACTGTTTCAAAACGCTTGTTTGTTGCAATGGTTAAGAGATTATTAGCGAGCACGTGCTCGCGATGGGTAAAAATAAAACCTGTTTGACGTGAGCTGTGTTTTTTCCTTACTCGATGTCGATGTTTTCGCGCATGCGAATGTCGATGGGAGTGCCAATGAAGGTTGAAGCAGGTAACTTATTGGAAAAGACCAAGTCAAACAAGACTTTTAACCCGCGATAACCTTGGGCGGGCAGATTCTGGCCGATGGTGAAGTTGATGATTCCGGTATGAACAAGCTTTGTGATCTCCGGATAGAGGTCAAAACTGATGATCTTGATGCGATTTTCGCAATTAAGCATGCGAACAGCCCGTCCGACTTCGCTGACATTGCCGCAGGTGACGTAGATTCCATCGAGGTCTTTGTGGGTGTTGATCAAGTTGATCGTCTTTTGAAATGCGACCAGTGCTTCCTCGTAGGTTTCCAGGGTATCGACAATCTTGATTTCCGGATAACGCTCCCGGATCACTTGCTCAAAGCCATTCTGGCGTTCGACGGAACAAAGCATCCGCTCCGAGCTCGTGATCTGGGCAACTTTGCCTTTGCCGCCAATGATTTCGCCCAAGAGTTCGCCGGCTACGCGGCCCGCTTTGACGGAGTCCTGGCCGACAAAACAGATCCGTTTGCTTTCCGGTAGGTCTGTATTGATGGTCAAAACCGGGACTTTCTTGTCTGTCAGCAAATTAACTGCTTTAATGATGTCTGGATGGTCGATTGGCATGATCAACAGGCCATCAATTTTCCGCTTCATGAGCATATTGAGATAACTCAATTGCTCGACCGAATCGTCCTCGCGACTGATGAAGTATTCGAGTTTCAGACCAAAACTGTTCAATTCTTCATTGGCAGCTTCGATTCCGGCCCGGATTTCCTTTTGCGCATCGACTCGTAGCAGCAAAACAGCAATCACTTTGGGATTTTTCTGCTGGGCGAGGGCTTTGCCAATGGCGTTGGGCTGGTAGCCCAGTTCATCGATGATTTTCTGCACACGGTCCCGGACTTCTGGGCTGACGCCCTCACGGCCATGCAAGACTTTATCAACGGTGGAACGATGGACGCCTGACATTTCGGCTATTTGCTTGAGTGTTGCCCGCATCGATCGTCCTCACTTTCTGCGAGCACGTGCTCGCTATGGGTTCATCTTAGATCCATCGCACCAGATTGTCAATCTGTGATTGTGAACATTGCCATTATGGCAGCCTGTAAGCGTTTGCGGTTAGATAATATGCACAAATATATGTGCGAACAGATAGAGAAAAGATGATGGTAAAGCGTTCAAAATGCAAAATTGAATCTTTTAAGAGCACGTGCTCGAGTCGCAAAGGGATCTCATCTATCACATAATTATGGGCAAATCTGAGTGATTTCGCATATCTAAAGAGACGCCGACTATTAACCGATCGACCCGGCCCACAAAAGATCCTATCTGGAATTCTGCGTCAATCAGTGGCCTCTGCCAAAAAACGACTCGTCTGACCGGTTCGCCGAAGCAGTCAAAGCGATCACGAATATTTATGAACACGTGCGTCCAGAACAATTAAAAAGTGCAAAATATTGCAGCGTTTATTACATTATGACTATTTGATGGTAAAATGGTGTTGCCTCCCTGGCTGATCTTGAGTATCTGAACCGGAGACGACATGATGAATCGTGACATGTTCCTGGCCATGGCCAACAACGCCACCTTGCTGCTGACCTTGACTATTGTGTATGAACTGCGTGGCCTGATAGCAAAAAAATACGAAAAATATCGTGACCTTTTTGCCGGTTTTCTGATCGGCCTGATTGGCATCGCCATCATGTCGATCCCTTTTGTCCTGAGACCTGGTCTCGTCTATGACACGCGTACCATTTTAATCAGTATCACAGCTTTGACCTATGGTCCTGTACCCACGGAGATCGCGGTCGTCATGACCAGCATCTTCCGGATTTCGTCGGGTGGTGTCGGAGTTGCCCCCGGCCTGGCTACGATCGCATCCAGCGCGATCATCGGCCTTTTATGGCGCAGGTATGCCTATCGCCAGGAGCGGCGCTTTCGCTGGCTCAATGTGTACATATTCTCAGTCATCGTCCATCTTGCCATGTTGTCCTGCATGCTGCTCTTGCCTAGGCCCATCGCGATCGAGACCATCCAGAGCATCGCCCTGCCGGTCCTGCTCATCTATCCAGTGGCCTCTGTTCTTTTCAGCCTGCTCCTTTTGCGCCAGCAGGACAAGGCAGAAGCAGTCCAAAAGCAGCTCGAAGCCGAAGCACAATACCGCAGCCTGTTTGAGAACAATCATGCGACGATGCTCCTGATCGACCCTCGGACGGGCGCGATTGTCGATGCCAATCCAGCGGCAGCAAGCTATTATGGCTGGCCGGTCGACCAGCTCAAACAGATGAAAATCTCCGAAATCAACACCATGACCCCCGAAGAAATCGCCCAGGAAATGAAAAAATCAGTCCGGCGCAATAAAAATCATTTTATCTTCCGTCATCGCTGGGCCAACGGCACGGTGCATGATGTCGAAGTCTACAGTGGTCCCATCGTCATCCGCGGCAAAGACCTGCTGTACTCGATCGTCCATGACATCACCGAACGTGCCCGGGCCGAACAGGAAGTAAAAAGCAGTGAAGTCCGGTTCAGGGCCGTCGTAGAAAACGCCCCTGAATCCATTTTCATCTTAGCTCAGGGACGTTTTGTTTACCTGAATCCAGCTGCTGTGCAGATGTTTGGCGCTTGCTCCCAGCACGATTTGCTCGGCCAGTCCATCTTTGAGCGCGTCCATCCGGATTACCATCCCTATGTCCGGGAACGACTGGCATCCATCCAGACGCTACAAAATTCGCCTCCCAATCAAGAACGGGTGCTGGTCCGACTCGATCAAACGTTTTTCCCAGTCGAAGCGACAACGGTTTCGATCCGGTACAACGATGAGGACTGCCTGCTGGTATTTACCCGTGACATCACCCGCCGCAAGCAAATGGAGCAGGAAAGAATCACCATGGAAGCGCAATTGCGCCAGCAGCAAAAATTGGAAGCCATCGGCACGCTGGCTGGCGGTGTGGCCCATGAAATCAACAACCCGATCAATGGCATCATGAATTATGCCCAGATCGTCCAGGATGATCTGGGACAGGACTCCCCGGAAACGGAATTTCTTCAGGGAATCATCCATGAATCGCAGCGGGTCGCGGAGATCGTCCGCAATTTGCTGCAGTTTTCGCGCCAGGAAAAGCAGTCGTTCAGCCCCGCCCGGATCGAAGACATTGTCAGCCGGACGGTATCCCTGGTCCGGACGATCATCAAAGGCGAGCAGATTGAGCTGCAGATCGAGCTGGAGCCCGACCTGCCGCTGATCCTGTGCCGCAGCCAACAGATCCAGCAAGTCCTGATGAATCTTTTAACCAATGCCAGGGATGCTTTGAATGAAAAATTCCCCGAGCATCATGCGGACAAGAAAATCCACCTCATCGTCAGCCGACAGCTACTGGGCGAGAAGGAGTGGGTGCGTGTCCGGGTCAAAGACCACGGCACCGGCCTGACCGAGGAAACCCGCCAGAAAATGTTCGAGCCGTTTTATTCGACGAAGCCCAAAGACAAAGGCACAGGCTTGGGATTATCGATCAGCTTTGGCATCGTCAAAGACCATGGCGGCCTCCTCGAGGTCCATTCGGAACAGGACCGGTACACCCAGATGGATCTCTATTTGCCAGCAACCGTTATTGATGAGTAAGGAACCTCCAACGCAATTTTGGGATGCGATCATACGTATGGGAGGGTATCATTTGAATAAGTTCTCGAAGCGATCAGCCAGCATTTTGATCACGCTCTCCATCCTGCTATCGTTTACGATTTCCGTCTTGGCCAGCCCGATCGAGCCAGGAGTCGATATTTATGAAACCATCATCCGCCAGCACGGCGCAATCATGGTTTTGATCGACCCGGATGATGGCGAGATCGTTTTTGCCAATCTTGCGGCTGCAACATTTTACGGTTACCCGGTTGATACCTTGCAGACGATGCGGATGGACCAGATCAACACGATGTCTACTGAAGCCATCGAACAAGAAATGCAATTGGCAGCCTCTGAGCAGCGAAATTATTTCCTGTTCAAGCATCGTCTGG
>JAQUEY010000085.1 GCA_028684955.1 Eubacteriales bacterium | reverse complement strand
TTTCATGACCTTGTACAGGATCGAGATGTAGAGCGGCACGACCGGGATGGCGGCGCTGGCCTGGGTGACCAAGGCTTTGTTGACCGAGACGAAGGCTTTGACATTGGGCATGGTGCGAGTCATAGCCTGGGCGGTCTCGTAGAGATGGCGCTTGGCTTGGCCGATCGAACCGTTGAGGTAGATCGGATGGGTCAGCTCTGGTCCGATGTAGGAATAGGCGACGGTGACTGTCTGGGGCGCGAGCAGTCCGGCATCATTGAGCGCAACGAGCCAGTCCTGCCAGTCTTCGCCACCCATGACTTTGACCGTGGCTTCGATTTCTTCGGGGGAGGCAGGGGTGATCGAGACAGGGACAATGGCGTTGGTGCGCAGGTCGATCGTCTTGTTCTCATAATCGCCGCTGGTGGTCTTGAGGACCGAGTTGTAAACGGTGCCATCGGGCATGGTGCGGCGCGGCGAGGCCAGGCTGTAGACGATCATGTCAACCGAGCCGAGATCCTCGCGAATCATCTGGATGACCTGTTCTTTGACCTCGGTCGAAAAGGCGTCGCCATTGACGGTCTTGGCATAGAGACCCTCATCCACAGCGCGCTGTTCGAAAGCCGCTGAATTGTACCAGCCGGCTGAAGCGGTGCGGTTGTTGCCGGCCGGCTTATCAAAAATGACACCGATGGTGGCAGCGCCGCTGGCAAAAGCTGCGCTGATGCGTGATGCCAGGCCGTAGCCGGTGGAAGCCCCGATGACCAGGACCTTTTTCGGGCCAGCGACACGGGGCTGGGATTTGACCGTGTCAATCTGGCGATTGACGGCAACAGCACAGCCGGCAGGATGGGCAGTGGTGCAGATGAATCCGCGGGTTTTGGGTTCGACAATCATGATCAAGCCTCCGGAAAAGCAAATAGTTTGAATACCAAAGCATCTATGCCCTATTGTGAACAAAAAGTCGCCATTTGACAAGTTTCCCCAAGGACTGTGCTAAACTGGTTCCAGACCGCTCATTTTTCTGCGACACTTTCGGAACTTTTCTTGTGCAATCCCGTCCAAAAGGCCAGAACCGGTTATCGGTCGCGAACGGAGCGTAGGACATCGATGAAGCTGAGTGAAAAATTGCACCGGGATTGGCCTGCGGCCTTTTTCCTGGCGCCCAGTCTTTTGGGGACGGCGCTGTTTTTCTTTGTTCCGTTTTTGCTCGTGATCTGGTATGCGATGGTCGACAATCCGGTCATCATGAACTTTGTCGGTCTCGACAATTTCATCAGCCTCTTCCAGAATCAGGCCTATCTCCAGGCTGCAGGCAATACTCTGCTGTTCTCGCTTATCAGCCTGCCGCTGGTGGTTGGCCTCTCGCTGGGCCTGGCGATTGTGCTCAATGGCAAGCTCAAGGCCAGAAGCCAGTTGCGATCGCTCTTCCTGTCGCCGCTGCTCGTGCCGGTCGCCTCGATCGTCCTGGTCTGGCAAGTCCTCTTCAGTTACAACGGGGCCTTGAATACGACTTTGGCCGACTTCGGCTTCATCCCGGTCGACTGGCTCAAAAGCGACAGCGCCCGTTTCGTGATCATTGGCCTGTACCTGTGGAAAAACCTCGGCTACAACATGGTCCTTTTCCTGGCCGCACTCAACACCGTTCCGGTCGAACTGCTCGATTCGGCCCGGGTGGATGGGGCCACGGCCTGGCAGCGCTTCCGTGCGATCACGTTCAAATACCTCACCCCGACGTTGTTGTTCACCCTGGTCATTTCCTTCATCAACTCTTTCAAGATTTTCCGCGAAACGTATTTGCTGGCCGGAGACTATCCCTTTGAAGTCCTCTACATGCTCCAGCATTACATGAACAATATGTTCCGCTCGCTCGACTACCAGAAACTTTCCGCCGCAGCCATTGTCATGGCCCTGGTCATGATGGCCATCATCGCCGTTCTCTTCGTCGTCGAAGGCCGTTCGGGTCGCGACCTGGAGGAATCCTGATGGTACGCGAAACCGGGCTGATCCAGCACCTGAAGCAGCTGAAACTCAAAAGACGCCATCTGGTGCGTGAAGGCGCGATTCTCGTGAAAAGCGGCCTGATCCTGGCGCTGGCCCTGGTGTTTGTGTTTCCGATCGTCATGACTGTTTTGAATTCGTTCATGTCGAGCGAGGAAATCGTCGCCAATTACGGCATGTTGTTTGATCAGGCCAGGAATCCCTGGGAAATGCCAGCTGACCCCGAGTTGCCCTGGATCGCGCCAACTGCCCATTTCAAGCTGATTCCCGACCTGGTGTCAGCACAGCAATACATCGAGATCTTGTTTAAAAGCACCGACTACCTGGTCAAATTCTGGAATTCGGTCTTCCTCGTCCTGCCGATCGTCGCCGGCCAGATTTTCGTCGGCGCCCTGGCCGCCTACGCCTTCACCCGCTTCCGCGGCCGTCTGGCCCAGATTGCATTTTTCGCCTACATCATCCTGATGCTGATGCCGTTCCAGGTGACCCTGGTGCCCAATTACATCGTCGCCGAATGGTTCGGCCTGATCGACAACCCGCTGGCGATCATCCTGCCGGGCATCTTCTCGACCTTCAGCGTCTTTTTGATCACCAAATACATGCGCCGGATCCCGCGCGACTACATCGAGGTCGCCCAGCTCGATGGGGCCGGCCACTGGGCGATTTTTTCGAAGATCTTGCTGCCCATGTGCCGCACAGCTGTCTATTCACTGGCCGTGCTTGTCTTTATCGACTTCTGGAACATGGTCGAACAACCGATCATTTTCCTGTCCGATCCCTTGACCCACCCGTTATCCGTTTTCCTGGTCAAAGTCAATGAAGGCGACATCGGCCTGGCCTTTGCTGCCTCGACCATTTACATGATCCCTGCTCTCCTGATGTTCTTCCATGGTGAACAGTACCTGGTGGAAGGCATCACGCACTCCGGCCTGAAAGGATGACCCGACCGATGGAACAGACCGCTGCCACTGCTAAAACCCGTCTCCTGCGCCGAGCCACGATCCTCTTTTTTACGGGCATGGCTGTCCTGACGCTGTTTTCCAACACGATCGTCAACTATTCCCTGCCGCGCGTCCAGGTGAAAAACTTCGAATCAGGCATGATGTTCCGCCAGATCCAGGCCGAGGGGACGATTTCCGCCCAGCTCCAGCACACGGTCAATTTCGGCGCACCGCGGATCGTCGACCAGGTCAAGGTCGAAGTCGGCACCCCGGTTCTGGTTGGCGACGTGATCGCCACATTGAAACCGACCGAAGGTGTCGAACTGCTTGAGATGGAAAAAGCGCTGGAAAATGCGGAGCTGGCCCTGGCGCAAATGAAGCGAACCCCGGCGAGCTTGTCTGCACCGGATCTGGAAAAAGCGGTGAAGGCTGCAGCTGAGGCGATTGAAGAAGCGAAGGACAATCTGGAAGATGCCAAAGACGCTCAGTACCAAGCCTACGTTGAGTTGATCAAAACCGAACGTGACCTCGAAGATGACGTGGAATTCGCACAAGAGACCCTGGAAATCAAGGAAGATGCTCTGACTGCTGCACAAGCTGACTATGACGCAGCAGTGGCCGCCCTGGCTGCAGCAGAAGCGGCGTTGGCCGCTCTGGAAGCGGACCCGGCAGCAGATCCCGATGCGATTGCTGCTGCCGAGGCAGCTGTCGATGCAGCTACGGTGGTCTTATATGGTAATGACACCCAAGTCGGCAAAAGAGATTTGCTCAAGACCGCCCAAGATCAGTACGACGCAGCCAAGGACGCCCTGGACGCAGCCAAAGCCACGCTCAAAGCTGCCCAGGAAGCGTCCAATGAAGGCGCGGATGACGCAGGCGTGATTGCTGCCGAGGAAGCGCTCGCTGACGCCGAAGAAGCGTACCCCGAGCGGCTCCAGGAATTGGCTGATGCGAAAAAGTCCGATGCACTCGCAGTCAAGGATCGCCAGACTGCCATCACCAAAGCCGAGAACGACCTCGAGGTCCAGCGGGCCAAGTTCGAACAATTCAAGTCGACCCAGGGCGTCAATGAAATCAAGGCCGACTACGAGGGACGGATCTCCAAGCTCGCCCTGGCTGCTGGCGCGACCATCAACACCACCGAAGCCGTCGCTGTGATTGACGACGCCCAGGCCCGCTATGACCTCCGGGCGACGATTCCGGCCGAGCAGGCCAACAGTCTGGTCATCGGCGACCGTGCCGATGTCAGCATGGGCAACATTGGCTGGGCCCAGGCCATCCTGCGTGAAATCCGCGAGGACAAGGACCAGCCCGGTGTCGTCAAGCAGCTCGTATTCGATGTCGAAGGTGACGTCGCCCTCGGACAGCAGGTCAGCATCAGCATCTACAAGCAAGGCCGCAACTACGACATGATCGTGCCCAACGCAGCCATCCGCCAGGACGCCAGTGGCAGCTTTGTCCTGGCGATGCGCCAGAAAAACGGCCCCTTGGGTAGTCGCTATACGCTGGAACGCATTTCGGTGACCGTGCTGGAATCTGACAGTACCAGAAGTGCGATCAGCGCGGCCCTGGACTGGGGCATGCCGATCGTGACTGCGGCCAACAAGCCGGTCGAGGCAGGCAGCCGAGTCCTGCCGACCAAGTAGAAAGTATCAACCATGGGAAACGCACGTCAAGACAGATTCTGGCCTGAGCCAGACGAGGCTATCCAGATGAACCGGCAGCCAGCAGGCGGCCCGTCTTCGTCGCGCCTGGCCTGGCGTCTGGCGCTGCTGGCGACGCTGGTTTTGACTGTCAGTGTCCTGTTTCTCCAGGCCCTGGTGTTCACCACCCGCGGAGCCCTGCCTGAAACTGCCAAAAAGAACACCGTGCGCCCCTTCTCTGTCTATTTGCCGACCGCCACTGGCGAGGACCATCCCGGCCTGCAGCCGCGGGGCGTCGAGTCCATCCGCAAAGCGTTAAATCAGGCCCTGCTCGAGCAGCAGGTCCAGATCGTCGATGCCTATGCTGGTTTCTCGACCCAGACCCTGACCCGGGGCAGCAACAGCCTGAACGTGCCTCTGACAGGGATTTCCGGAGCCAGCTTTGCCGCCTTCCGCCACATGGAGCTGCTCAGCGGTAATTTCCTCATGGCCGATGCCTTTAGCACCCGCAGCATTGTCCTCGATGAACTCGCTGCCTGGCAGTTGTTTGGCGCGACCGATATTGCTGGTTTCACGGTCAAGATCCAGGACAAAACCCTGACAGTGTCCGGTGTCGTCCGACTGCCGGACAACTGGCAGAGCCAGCTCAGCCGTGCGGACCAGGCACATGCGTTCATCCCTTATGCGACCCTGAGTGAGCTCGATCCCAAGCTGAGCATCACCGCCTATGAAGTCCGCCTGCCAGAGCCTGTCTCTGGCATGGGCCTGCAGTTCCTGCGCGATGCCCTGAGCAGTGCAGGCATCCCTCCGGACACCATCGAGCTGGTCGACCATGATGCGCGACTTGGCCTTGTCACCTTGCTGACCAGCTGGCGCACCGTCGGCAGCCGTGTCGTCAGAGATTCTGCTGTCGTGCTGCCTTGGTGGGAAAACGCTGCCCGGGCTGCAATCGATCTGGCCAGCCTTTTGTCCCAGCTGGCAGGGGCAGCGCTGCTGGTCCTTGTCTTTTGCCTTTACTCGCTGCGCGATGTGCCGGCGATCCGGAAACGACAGCTGTCCAGCCGTCTCGGCCTGGCTGCCCTGGCCGGTCTTGCCGCCGCGCACTTTTTCATCCAGACACGGGGCGAATGGGTGCCATCCGGCAAAGATTGGCTTGCCTCCATCCTCGCCACCCTGGCCCTGCCCCAACTCATCTACCTGTCCACTATTGGCTGGACGGCCCTGCGCCGGACGTTCCCGGATACCCGGTCGGTCTGGACCCGGCTCCAGCCTGTGGGCGAATCTCTGCTACGGATCATCAAGCAGCTGCGTAAGCGCAAGCCTGCCAAGGAGGAGACCCCGATATGAAAACGAAGATTCCCGCCAAGTCCCATCCGGCAGCCCGCCGGACCGATGCACCCCTGCTGCGGCGCCTGATCAGCTTGGGGCTGCTGCTCGCACTGGTTGTGCCGCTGGTGCTCCAGCTCGCCGGCTGCAGCAAAAAACCAGCCATCGATCCCGATTTGGCTGAGCTTGCCATCTATGATGTGGTCGAATTTGAAATCGGGAACCAGTACAGTTATGTCCAGTCGATCATCTGGGCCAATGGCGAGATCATCGCCCTGGCCAGTGACAACATGGGTGTCAACAGCCTGGTCCGGATCAGCCCGGAGGGCCAGCTGCTCGGGACGGTGCCTCTGGATGCCGTCCCCGGCCTGATGACCGATCCCACAGAGCCTTCCACTGCCTATCTCGATGGTGTCTTTGCCGGCCCGGCCGGCTCCCTTCTGGTCACGGCCACCGATTACTCGGACCCGATGAAATCAGTCCGCAACCTCTACCAGATGGACAGTGCCGGCCAGATCCAGAAAACGATTCTGCTGTTTGAAGCTAAAAACGACGGCAGCACCGTTGATTACCTCAGCAACCTCCAGGTCACTCCGGACGGCCAGCTTTTGCTTGTGTACAACAACTCGCTCAAACTGGTCGATTTCGACGGCAACAAAAAGGGTGAATACAAGCTCGAAGGTCAGAACATGTACGTCTCGTCGACCTTGTTCCTCAAAAACGGCCACGTTGGGGTCAGCTACTACACCCAGGAAGGCAGTATGATCAGCGAAGAGGTTGACCTGGCAACCGGAACCAAGATTGCGGACCTGGCCTTGCCGCCGCAGCTTTTCAATACCACACCGATTTACGGCAGTGACGGAGCCTATTACCTGAATGGATACCAGTACCTGTCGCGCTATGATGAGGCTGCCGGCAAGGTGGTCAAACTCTTAAGCTGGCTTGATCTCGATGTCAACCGCAACAATCTCTCCTACCTCTGGGTGGCCGCACCCGATGGCAGCTTCTATTTCGGCGAGACCATCTACCCTGACAATGGCGGTATGCCCTACAACGGGGAAGTGCCGCAAAACCCGGTCTTCAAACTTTTAAAACTGACCAAATCAGCCGACCAGTCCGCAGCGGAGAAGACCAACATCTCGATTGGTGCCTTCTGGATCAATGAAGGCCTGAGAAAGGCAATCATCGAGTATCGCAGCGTGCGTCCGGACGTGCGTTTCACCGTCGTTGACTACAACGAGAGCATTGATTACAGCAAGCCGACGGCTTACGAAGATGCCATCACCAAAATCAATGCCGACATCCTGGCAGGCAAGATGCCCGATATCCTGATGACGGGCCAATTGCCCTGGCAGCAGTATGCCAGCAAGGGTCTGCTGGTGGATCTGGGTGAAAAGATGGCCCGGGACAAGGAATTTGACGCCTCGCTCTTCCTCGAAAATGTCTTCCAGGCATCTTCGGTCAATGGCAAGCTGTACACCCTGACCAATGCCGTCGGCCTGACTGGCATCATGAGTTCACGGTCCCTGGTCGGCGACCGGACCGGGTGGACGGTCCAGGAGTTCCAGTCCTTTGTCGAACAGCAGGAAGACCCATCCAGCCTGTTCTACCAGATGCCCGGCGACGGCATCCTCAACATGCTCCTGATGGGCAATCTTTCGGCCTACATCGACACCGAAAAAGGTCTGGCCAATTTCGACTCGCCGGATTTCATCCAGCTGCTGGAGTTTGCCAAGAAGTACGGCGTCGATCCGCAGCAATTCCAGGACGGCTGGGCCGAGCCGATGCCGGTGGATGGCGAAACAACCGGACCGGCCCTGCAGATGGTCTGGATGAGCCGGTTTGAAGACTACAGCTCCTACAACCAGACCTTCAAAGGGGAGGCGGTCATGCTGGGCCTGCCATCCCAGCAGCGCAGTGGCCCGATGCTCAATGCCTATTCCGCCCTGGCAATGGCCGCCACGAGCAAGAACCAGGACATCATCTGGGATTTCTTCAAATTCTACCTGAGTGAAGCCATGCAAGACCAGGTCATCACCAACTACGAAGGCTTTCCGGTCCGGAAAACCAGTCTTGCCAAAGCTGGTGCCAAGGCCATCGCCGATACGGCCAATTATGGTCAGGAGCAACCGTTCCCCGAAGGTGATGTCAAATCGTCTGACATGGGCTGGTGGTATGGCGCTAAAGTGACCCAGGCTGATGTCGATGCGGTCACCGCCATCTTAACCCAGGCTGATGCGATTTACGCCTATGATGACAAGGCCTACCAGCTGATCAGTGAAGAAACCCAGGCCTTCTTTGCCGGCGACAAATCTGCTGCTGAGACTGCTGCAGCGATCCAGAGCCGGATGCGAGCCTATGTGGGAGAACGGCAGTGAGGTCCCCTCTGTCTGAAGTGCCAGATGCGCTGGTCGCGCCGGTGCAGGCCATCCTGCGCTCGGCGGGCCAGCTGATCCTGGCTGCAGAAGAAGCTGGCTTTGCGATCGAGCAGAAGAGTGATAAAAATTTCGTCACAGAAATCGACTTGGCCGTCCAGAAGCAGATTGTTGATCAACTGGCTCGGTTGACACCGGACTATGCAATCATGGCGGAAGAAGAGGATCTGGACGATCCAGTCCGTGACCGACTGGTCTGGATCCTCGACCCGGTCGATGGCACGACCAACCTGATGCGCCACAACCAGCATTCAGCGATTTCCCTGGCCTTGGCCGATGGCGCTGTGGTGCTGCTGGGCTTTATCTACAACCCTTTTCTCGACGAACTGTTTACAGCCATCCGTGGCCAGGGCGTCATGTTGAATGGCAAACCGGTCCGGGCCAGCACGGTCAATCACATCAAGGACAGCCTGATCAGCTTTGGCACCAATCCCTACGATCGCCAGGCAGCTCACGAAACATTTGCCAGGGTGGAGCGGGTCTTCCTTCAGTCGCTCGAGGTCCGGCGCAGCGGCTCGGCCGCCCTCGATCTGGCCTACGTGGCCTGCGGCCGGTATGATGGTTTTTTCGAGCAGCGCTTGCAGCCATGGGATTTTGCCGCGGGTCTTCTGATGGTCCAGGAGGCTGGCGGCCGTGTGTGCAACTGGCAAGGTCTGTCTCTTGATATCCATCGCCCCGACAGCCTGCTGGCTTCCAACGGCAAAATCCAGGATACATTGTTTGAACTGGTGCGCGATCAAAATAAACAGGAGGATAAGCCATGAACGTCGGTTTGATTGTCTATTCCTACACAGGAAACACCCTGTCGGTCGCAGAAAAGTTGAAGGCACAGCTTCAGGCCAAGGGCCACACTGCCACCATCGAACGGGTCCATGCCAGCAATGAGGACCCGCAGAGAAACAAGCTGGACAAAACCAGCAGCCTGACCCAGGCGCCAGATCCTCTGCCCTATGATGCCGTGGTCCTGGCAGCTCCGGTCAATGGCTTTTCCCTGGCCAAGGTCATGCAGGATTATCTCGCCAACCGTCCAGGATTGGCGGGCAAGCCTGTCCGCCTGTTTGTCACGCATCACTTCCCTAAATCCTGGCTCGGTGGCAGCCAGACCATCCGCCAGTTCAGCTCGTTATGCACCGCCAATGGCGCAAACGTGGATGCAACAGGCATCATCGACTGGTCGAGCAAGAAGCGCGAGCAGGAAATCACAGAACTGGTGACTCGCTTCAGCCAATTCT
>JAQUEY010000084.1 GCA_028684955.1 Eubacteriales bacterium | reverse complement strand
TTTTTGAAATGAATCTGGAAAGCACTGTGGCTGTAGTCTATTCGGGATTTCCATAGTACCAGCCGATAATCAGCGGACCTGGCACTGATGCCGGCAACTGGATCCGGCTCGGTCGCGGACCTGGCACAACTGCCGGCAACTGGATCCGGCTCGGTCGTGGACCTGGCACTACAAATTTTTCCTGACCGAGCAGACCTACCACCGGCTGCGTGCCAGGCTGCGCCCGATGCTCAGACCGGATGAAAACATGCAACGGGATGACGGCTATGTCGTCTCGAGCCTCTATTTTGATGATCTTCACCACACAGCCAAAAGGGAAAAAATCGATGGTGTGCGTTTCCGGGAGAAATTTCGCATCAGGACCTATGACCACAGTGATGCTGTCATCAAGCTGGAAAGCAAGGCCAAATACGATGACCTGACGGCCAAGACCAGCACGCGCCTGAGTCGCGCGGATTATGAGCGGATCTTGCAGGACGATGATGATTTCCTGCTCCAGCGGGAAGATGTGTTTTGCCATCAGTTTTACGGCCTGCGCAAGATCAAGCTGCTGCGTCCTGCGACCATCGTTGAATATACCCGGGAAGCCTACCTGGCAGAAGCCGGCAATGTCCGGATCACCTTCGACAAAGCCATTGCAGCTTCCCTGCAGGGACAGGACCTGTTTGCCCCGGATCTGATCCTGAGTCCAGTCCTGCCGCCGGGGTTGCTGGTCATGGAAGTCAAATACGATGATTTCCTGCCCCGGATGGTCCACCAGCTGATAGCCGACCAAGGCCTGCAACGATTTGCCATTTCCAAATTTGTGTTATGCCAGAACAGGCGAGAAAGGGTGCGTCAACATGACTAGTTTTGTCGATATTTTCAAAAAAGGCTTCCTGGAAAATGGCCAGCTGGTCGACCTGTCCATGAGCGGAATCGCACTGTCGCTGCTGACAGCGTTCCTCAATGCCATGATCATTTATGTGGTCTACAAATATTTCTACCGCGGCATCGTCTACAACAACAGTTTCAACGTGCTGCTGGTCATGGTGGCGCTGGTTACTTCCTTCATTGTCATGACGATCAGCTCCAATATCCTCCTCTCCCTCGGTATGGTAGGCGCCCTGAGCATCGTCCGTTTCCGCACTGCAATCAAGGATCCCCTTGATGTCGGCTTCCTCTTCTTTGCCATCGCTGTCGGCATCACCAGTGGCGCCGGACTCTACATCGTGGCGTTCGTCGCTACTGTGTTCATTTCCCTGGTCTACATCCTGATCGTCCAGATGCGTCCGTCATCCCACGCCTATTTGCTGATTGTCAAATTCGAGCCAGTGGCCAACGAAGAGGTCCAGCGCATCCTGCACCCGCTGCGTAAAACGTTGAAAAACAAGACCAGTACGAAAAATCTCACCGAGCTCACCTACCAGGTGCGGTTTCGGGGCCAGAACACTGCCTTTGTCACGCAGCTGGCCGATCTGGAAGGGGTTAGAAGCTCTGTTCTTGTGGAATACACCGGAGACTTCGGCGAATAGAACCGATAGAGCTCTGTTATAGTATACTTATCCTAAAGATTAAAAAATCCGATTGAGGTTCGTATTCATGCCGCTAGAATGGATCATCCTGATGGGTGGAATCATCCTGTTCCTGTCCGTTTTCACATCGAAAGTCATGTACCGCTTTGGTGTACCGACCCTGATCATTTTCATTTCCCTGGGCATGCTGCTCGGCAGCGAGGGCATAGGCGGCTTTTATTTTGATGACTACAAACTGGCGGGGACCATCGCCCAGGTCGCCCTGATGGTGATTATTTTCTCCGGTGGCTTTGATACCTCCTGGCAAACCGCCCGCTCATCGGCCAGACTGGCGATCACCTTGTCATCGGCTGGTGTCATCCTGACGGCCCTTCTGGTCGGCACATTTGCCCATTACGCGCTCGGTTTGTCCTGGCTGGAAGGATTTCTCCTGGGCTCGATCATTTCCTCAACCGACGCAGCAGCAGTTTTTTCCATCTTCCGGTCAAAAAATCTCAATTTGAAGGGCAATCTGGCCTCCACACTGGAAGTCGAAAGCGGCTCCAATGACCCCTTTGCCTACATGATGACGCTGCTGTTCATCTCCCTGATCCAGGGCTCAGCCGGAGGGATCGGCTGGATGCTGCTCCTGCAAGTGTCAGTCGGCGTCGCCATTGGATTTTTGATCGGATTTGCGGCCACCTGGTTCATCAACCATGTCAACCTGGCCATCGATGGGTTGTACATCATTATTGCAGTGGCCGTGATGATGCTCTCCTTTGGTCTTGCTTCTTCACTCGGCGGCAATGGCTATCTGGCCGTCTATCTGTCAGGGATCGTGATGGGCAACCGGCCACTCACCCACAAAATCTCCCTGGTCAAATTCTTTGACGGGCTGACCTGGCTGATGCAGATTCTCCTTTTCTTCACGCTCGGCCTTCTGGTCTTCCCCTCCCATGTACTGGGTGTGTTCTGGCAAGGATTGGCGATTGCGCTTTTTATTTCCTTTGTTGGTCGCCCGCTGGCTATTGCCCTGATCATGGTCCTGTTCAAACGGTCGCTCCAGGAAACGGCCCTGATCTCCTGGGTCGGCTTTCGCGGCGCCGCCTCGATCGTGTTTGCAATCCTTCCCTTGATGTACCAATTGCCGGCAGGCGAGCTCATCTTCAACATCGTCTTTTTCGTCGCTTTCTTTTCCGTCCTGATCCAGGGCTCGTTGCTGGTGCCCTTTGCCAAGTGGCTAGGTTTATCCGAAAAAGAGGGTACGGTCTTGACCACGTTTACCGATTATCGCGGCGATACCTATGCCGACCTGCTGGCAGTCAAAGTCCCGGCTGATTCTGCTGCAGTTGACCGCAAGATCCGCGAGCTCGACATTCCCTCCCATATCCTGATTGCCTTCATCAAACGGGGCAAATCCGTGATCACTCCCCGGGCGAACACGGTGATCCAGGGCAACGACGTCCTGATGCTCGCCAGTGATTCCAAAGAAGAGCTGCTCAGAATCGCCAAAATGGAGCAAGTGAAACCGCGGCTGAAGAAATCGGTTCAGGAGAAGACGAGTTAGTACGGATTTAGAAAGAAGTAGACCATGACAGCAACATCTAGCAGCGGACATACTTCCGTTTAAATCCCAGGCGATTATTTGCCACGGCATGCTCGATCGCTTCCACCGCATTGGGCACACTGAGTTTTTTCTTGCCGCGCAAGATTTCCACTGGACCAATCGCCCGGGCAATGGCCAGGGCTTTTTCATGCAGAGGCACATATGAAATGCCTACAGTGATGACAAAATAATTCATGGCATAGCGAGCCCGGTCGGGGCTGCTGTGAATCGTTATGGACACCGTGTCGAGCATGTGCTCGAGTTTCTCACGATCGAACTCCGTGTCCTTACGGTTGCCCAGGAGCCAGCAATAGCAACTGTAGCCGGCTGACAGGTAAAGCTCGCGGCCGGATGCAATCCATTTATCCGCCACAGCCTGGGCGATGTCGGTTTCCGCCAGCGTGACGGCGATGATGTAGTCGGAGATCATGTGGAAATAAGCGGTCTCCATCCAGCGGTCGAAATCAGCTTCAGTCATGACCTGGGGCTCGGCGATCATCCCGGCCAGATACATGGCGTCATAATTGCCGGTGGCATAAAGCGCTTCCGCCAGAGGCTGGTTGAGGCCGATTTTCTTGAGCAGTGGTTTCATCGAGCCGATCGCGACACCAAAGAGCGGTTCATGAGCCCCCTGGCCGATGTAGTTCTTTTTGAGTCGTTCCGAAGCCAGAGACTCAAGCTCAGCCAGGATGGTTTGAACGTCCATGGGATTCCTTTCGCTTGTTTTCATACATCAGGTCTTCAGCCTGTTTCATAACGGCCGCCAAGTCCTGGTCCGGATGGGTCCGGGTCGCCACACCAAAAGAAACACTGATTGGCAGGCCCTGGATTGTCACAGCCTGATTGTGTTCCTGGATCCGGTTGATGATTTTCAGGGTGTTGTCTGTGTCAGTATGAGGCAGGAGAATGGCGAATTCGTCACCGCCCCAGCGTGCGATGATGTCCGTTTCGCGACAAACACGTTGCAAACTTTCCGCCGTTTTTTGGATCAGCAAATCACCCATTTCATGACCGTAGGTATCGTTGAGAAATTTCAATCCGTTGACATCGGCAATCACGATGGAGACCGGTAGAAACTTGGGAGCATCGAGGCGACGCATGGCCTCTTCGTAATAGCGCCGGTTAAAGAGGCCCGTCAGAGTGTCATGATAGCTGAGATGGCGAATCTCCTCTTCCCGTTTGCTACGTTCATGCATCTCCTCCTCCAGAATGATATTGAATTGCCGCAGCGCGGCGGTCGTTTCCTGGAGCTGGAGGTCTTTCTCCTGCAGCTGATGGGTCAACTCATCAATTTTTTGCAAACGAGCAGACCGGTAATCCCGGGCCAGCGTGATCAATGGATTGGGCAAGCGATTTTCAGATGCTGGCTCTGGCGGCATCCATTCAGCATCTGATTTAAAGACGAGCATGGTCGCTGTCTGATTGATATGCCCGATGTATTCTTCACCATAGGTGGAAAAACCTGCCGATGGATACGATTTAAACAAGTCTGCATAGGCGTCAAGCTGGTTCATCCGATGCAATTGCTGGGTGCGCAGGATGCAATTGAAATTTAGAATTCCTTCAAAGGGGCCAAACTCAGCCAACTTTTTTTCCAGGGCTATTTGTGTGTCTGCCACAATATCGGTCGCTTCAAGCAAATGGACCTCCATCCCTTCCAGCAAATTGCAGAACAGCTTCATATGGTGCCGCGCCTTTGCAAGGGGCTCCTGACAAAGATGTCCTCATCCTCGATGACCAGGCCGAGCGGGTGGGTCATGAAATAATCGGGCGCTGTGTCCTCTGACTCGAGGCCAAGTGCAGCAACATAGGCTGAAATAGCTGGTTGGTGATTGAACTCGATCACTTCCCGCGTCGCTGCATGGACCTTGTTCGCAACCAGGATCTGGTCCATTTTGCAAAAACTCTGGGTCTTGATGATGTCAAAGCTGGCTCGATCGTGAAGTTTCAGTAATATTAGGATCGCAGCATCAGAGTAAGCCTGGCCGTTGGCGCAAACGAAAGTCCGCTCATAACGCCCATCATCACCCGCAGCACCGCCGACAAAATAGATATTGGAGTGATTACCAATCTGGTCCATCAGCACTTCATGTTGCAGACTCATGCCGTCGATCAGGACAAGACCCAGATATCGGGCGGGATCGAGCTTGCCGGGTGAGATCTTGTAATAGCGCTCGAATGAATCAAATGCCTGGTCAATCGAGGGTCGATTGCTGAGATCATGAATGATTTCAATTTTGGCGTCTGAAATCAAGTTGGAATTGAAAGCCATCGCCACAATGGATTGATTTAACATCTTTCCCGTGGCAATCTCACCCGCAGTCGAGCAGCCGAAGGTCATGCTCTCGGGAAAGGTTGCCTTGAGCAGAAAGCTGACTCGCGTCAGGTCGTAAGCAGGAGAAGCAAAGAAAACCAGCAATTTTGTCTCAAAGCCTTGCAGCTGTTTTTTCAGGTCACGAACGGCCTCTTGTTCGTTGAGTAAAGTTGAATAGACAGACCTGATATTCTCGGATCTGGGGGCGGGGGCAGGATCAATCAACTGGCCCTTGAGCTGCAGCAGTTTTTCGATGACCGCTGGATCATCCTCGGAATTTTGGTCGTAATGCTCGAGACGAATGCCTTTGAGGATGAATTTCGCCTTCGTCATCTCTGCAATGGCTGGGTTATCCATCGAGCGTTCCTGGATGATGGTTTCCATGATTTGCCGGATTTTGCCTGCCATTGGCAATAGCCCTCCGATTCAAAAAACTGGATCCGATTCTAACTGCTTGATTGAATTCTGTTGCGAGATGATCTGGAATCGTGCTGCTGTGGATCGAATTGTCAGTTGTTTTTATATCAAAATTATAATTCTTGTCCTGCTTCCATTCAAGTAAACGCGAAGATTGGCGTTGGCATCCGTTTGGTGTTATCACAACTCGTCAATGGCCTGGATCGCTTGCTGCAAAGCGACAGGATGCAGATCGCCCGGAGTTGGCAGATTTTAAATCAATTCCTCTCGGCCATGCGAAAGACTGGAAGTGCGGCTGCCCTTGAATGGCAAGGCGGTTTATAATCTTTTTATGAGCCTATCGTGCCGGAGGATTTCCATGTCCATCGATTCATCTGAGATACATCCAGAGTTGCGAAACGCCGGTGTCCTGATCCGGCTGCTTATACCCAGCTTCACAGAACGAAAATTTCGCATGGCAAAGGTTGCAATCCAGTCCCTGAAGGGGAAATGCCGCAGCGCACTCAAATATGAGCAGATCTACATAGCCCGTGAGGATAAAAGCCTGCTCCGTCTCTGTGTGTATTCCCCTCAGATACCGCGTCAGAATGCGCCGGGTCTCTTATGGCTTCACGGAGGCGGCTACGCGATCGGAACCCCGGAACAGAGCGAACGGATGATTGAACGCTTTGTGAATTCAAGCGGCTGTGTGGTCGTCTCGCCGGACTATCGTCTGTCCATCGATGCCCCCTATCCGGCCGCCCTGGAGGACAGCTATGCCGCATTGCTCTGGCTGAAAAACAATGGTAGTGCCTATGGGATGCGTGACGATCAGCTGATGGTCGGTGGAGAAAGTTCAGGCGGTGGCCTGGCCGTTGCAGTCGCACTTTACGCGCGGGACAAAAGAGAGGTCGCCATCGCTTTCCAAATGCCACTCTATCCCATGCTGGATGACAGAATGACGACGGCGTCTGCTACAGACAACGATGCGCCGGTCTGGAACTCGAAATCCAATGAAATGGGCTGGCGGCTGTACCTGGGCGACTGGTTTGGCCAGGCATCTGTCCCTGAATATGCCGCGCCGGCCAGATGCCGCGACCTCACTGGTCTCCCTCCTGCCTGCTCTTTTGTCGGCAGCATTGAGCCGTTTCGTGATGAAACGATCCAGTATTTCGAGAGATTGTCCGCAGCAGGCATACCGGTTCGCTACAAAGTGTTCGACGGGTGTTTTCATGGTTTTGACATCGTCTCTCCTAAATCAAATGTCGCGATGGAAGCCATGGATTTCCTGATGGACTGTTTTCGTGATGCGACTGAGCATCATTTTGCTGCTCAACCAGCAGAACAGATGCCGAGCTGAAAGCGTCCTGAGCACGTGCTGCCAGAATGTTCGACAAATGTTGATTGACGTTGTGGAGGAATTACACTCATGCCACCTGAAAAGACAATCCAGATCACCCTGTTGGCCAATGAAGGGATCATCGTGACGAACGGACGGACCAAATTCCTGATCGATGGTCTGCATGAAAACAACGGTGAATTTTTCAGTGGATTGTCCAGACTGGTCCGCCAGGATTTGCTGGCTGGTGAAAAGCCCCTGTTCCAGAGCATCGACTATCTCCTGTTCAGCCACTGCCACTATGATCATTTTTCGGCCACTTTGACACAGCAGTATCTTGAAAACCACCAGATCAAAGGTCTATTCCTACCGGATCAATCCACAAAGGAATTTTCCGCGCTGCGTGAAACGGCTCATAGCAGAGCGGATCAGACTTGGCTGGTCGATCTGCCACTGGGTCAAAAGCAGACCTTCCAGCTTGAAAAAGACATCTCCGTGACGGTATTCCGGTCGGTCCATGCCGGCCATCAGTTTATCG
Organism: Eubacteriales bacterium; assembly: GCA_028684955.1. Taxonomy (GTDB): domain Bacteria; phylum Bacillota; class Clostridia; order Saccharofermentanales; family UBA5734; genus UBA5734. The sequence goes on along the minus strand of JAQUEY010000084.1, from coordinate 1,888 downwards.
ATGTGGAACATTACTGCTACCTGCTGGATCTGGCCGGCTACAAACTATTCATCATAGCCGACAGCCATGATGATGCCGCCTACTTTGCTAAAATGCTCGCTGGCGAGACGATCGACGTTGCGCTGGTCAATCCGATGTTCATCAATCGCTATGCCGGACGCGCAGTTATCGGCCAAGCCTTGAAACCACAGCAGATCATCGTCTACCATATCCCATTTGAAGATCATTCCCGGCACGGCTTCAGGAAAATTGTGCCCCATGACATCACCAAATACCAGGCCGGTCTGCCGCCCATTTCGATCCTGTGGGATGAATTGCAGACCATGGAATTAAGGTGAGCTACTTTAACCCTTTCGGGAGAGGGGGTGTCGTTCTTTATTGTGTTTTATTTTCATCATGAACAAACAAGATTCTCTTATTTTCCAAAAACAAAGCCACCGATTTCTCGATGGCTTTGCTTGTGTGGTGGAGGCGAGGGGACGCTTTGATCCATTGTTACCAATGGTGCTGACTATGTCTTGAACTCTCTCTTGGAGAGTCCTCCGGCGTCTTATGGCAACCGCATTTTTGTTTCTGGTCTGCCATCCGCTGCAGCCATTCCCTTGTCGGGCTATAGGCTGTAGCTGAGTCGATACGCAGCTGTTGGGTTTCCCCACATACCGCTCGGCGTTGCCGTCAGCTTTCGGACCAATGGGTCTGTGCGCTGGTGCGGTTTCACCGATCAAGCCGGATTTTCACTTGTGTGTCGCCACGCAAGGCGATTCTTCTGAGTCGAACCCCTGTCCGAAACCCTATCCTCTGGAGCATCTCCGGGTGCAGTCAATGATTGGAGTATTCCCCTCTGGTATCGCCCATTGACAGGCTCAACCGTCCGGTAGCTTCATAGCTACGTATCCGCTGCAAAGCTTAGGCGAATCCGTTGTCTCATTTAACCTGCCGACGAGTAAGGTCTGCTATCTGACGCCAGGGATCCATCCAGCAGATCGGATGGCCTGACGGTAGAGCGATTAGGCTGCTACGAGTTGTGGTTTGTTAGCAATTATGCTTTTCCTCGTTTTTTTGAGAGGCCGACGAGGATCCTCTACCCGCTTCCCCAGTCTCAACGACCCCGTCGAAACCAGTACGCCCCCGTATTACCGGGTTGGCACCAGGCTGAGATAAATAGCCTGAGCCAGCAAATAGATTCTATCACGAAAAGAACAAATGTTCAAGAGGCCGCAAGATGCCTGCTGCCCATGGGTGACCGTGCGACCCGCGGGGCGGGGGCCGTGGGGGCGAGACAAGCAGGCGGTACTAGAGGCTCATACATCCCGCCCCTCCATGAACCAGCGGCCGCGGTCATTGAACAGATAAACCTCGCGACCGAGAACCCGGCAGGTGTAGCGCAGGCCAGAGCCGCCCGCCTTGAGCGCGACAGCGGGCCTGACGTCAAGCACACGATCGATCATGAAACGCCGGCCATCCTCCCAGGTCAAAGACTGTGGCCGGCACTGCCCCTCCTCATCGATTTCCACCACGACCTTGACCGTTACACGACGTGCCATCAACATCCCTACTTCCCAAACAAGATAAAACAAACATTTGTTCTCTCATTATAGTCGGGTTGGGGATATTGGGCAAGAGATGGAGGATGGTCAGGGTACATGCAGGGTATATGGTGTACGGACCTGGCACAACTGCCGGCAACTGGATCCGGCTCGGTCGCGGACCTGGCACTGATGCCGGCAACTGGATCCGGCTCGGTCGCGGACCTGGCACTGATGCCGGCAACTGGATCCGGTACCAGGTTAAGAAATTTGAATTTGCAATCCTATAAAACGCCTGCGACTGTTAGCCTTTACAGCTTGTTCCATTTCCATTTTCAAAAATGGTGCCTGGCACGGCTTTA
>JAQUEY010000083.1:6456-9579 GCA_028684955.1 Eubacteriales bacterium | reverse complement strand
GGCAAGTACGTTCCCGGCCTGATGGGCACGCTTTTCAGTGCCGTCGACAAAATCATCTCCTCACTTGCCCCGATGATCGCGGGTGTTCTCTTTGCTGCAATTGGCTTCAAAGATAAAATGCCTGATGTCGATACCCCGGCCAGCCGTGAACTGCTCTATGTCGGCGTTACACTAGCCTATGGCCTGATCCTGATCGGCAGTTTGGTCAATGTCGTGGCCATGAAATTCTACCCGCTGACCAAGCAGAAAATGGCTGAGATCCAGGACAAGATCGCCGAGATCAAAGCCAAATCCGGCTACGCCGCCTGATCTGCAGCAACCCATTCAAATCTGATAGGATAAAAGCTGGGCCCGGGCACACCATACAATTGTGCCTGGCCCGGCTTTTTCCAAAACACACGTTCGTGAGGCAAGCCATGGCAAAGCAACCAACCAAAGATGCCGTCGATATCCGTAAAATGATCGCACTCGAAGAGGAGTTGACGTCGCTCAAGGAAACACACCAGATCGCTGACAAACCCAAATGGTGGATGACGATCGGTGACCGGATCATCTATCGCAAGCGTCGGGAACCGGTTGCGGTCAACCGCCGCACCTACATCAAGTTTGCTTTGCTGCTGGGCGTGTTTGGCGGACATCGGTTCTATTCCCGGCAACCGGTGCTGGGCGGTCTCTACTTGTTGTTGTGCTGGACCGGATTGTCTGTCGGGATGACCTTTGTCGACCTGATGATCGCTTTGCCAATGAAGGCCGATGAACACGGGCTGATCCGGCTCTGATCAAGCTTGGCTGCCGGATCCGTGTCAGGCAGGATCTGAAAAGACCGCGGACTTTCCTGGCAGCCGGAGGTTTGGCAACACAATTCCTGAGAGGACGATCACCATGCCCAGCAGTTGCAGTGGCTCGAGGAGGTCCTTGAAAACGAGAGCCCCGAGGAGCGTTGCCAGAACAGGTTCGATCGTCGCGACCAGACTGGCGATGCCGCCGTCCAGACCGGTTGATAAGCCCTTGAGATACAGCGCATAGGCGAGTACACTGCCCAGAATTGCCAGAGCAAGGTAATTTAGCCACAATGCCGGGGAGGGCAGAGGGATCTGCCAAGGGGGCTGGAGCGGCAGGAAAACCAAAGCACCGAATACAAGCATCAGGCTCGCATTGACGCCTGGTGCATTTTTTTGTGGTGCGATACGGCCCAGGACGGTCGTCATGGAGTAGCTCAGGCCAGAGGCCAGGCCGATCAGGATACCGGACCAACTGGCGGAAAGGGCAGCAGGGTCGTAGCCACGGACGACCAGGATACTACCAGCAAAGGTGCATGCCAGGGCTAACGCTTTCGCCCGCGTGATCGGCTCACCATAGGCCAGACGGGAGATCAGGATGACAAAGGCGGGGCCGGTGTAGAGTAAAATAACTGCCATCGCCGTCGACAACCGCTCAATGGCCATCATGTAGAAAAGGAATGTGCCACCAATGCCCGTCGCACCATAGACCAGGTAGAATGGGATCGCGCGAATAGACAGGTGCCACCGGGAACGGCGGGCAAAGAGCCAGGCGAGACTCAAAAGAGCCGCCAGATAGGCTCGCATGGCGGCTGCCGTCACAGCTGAACTGCCAGCAGCATAGGCCAAGCGGCTGAAAATGGGCAAGGTTCCCCACAGTGAGGCACCAATGATGACATAGAGCAGTCCGAAAGATTTTTTCATTTAGGTGAGTTTCCCATAGGTGAGCGATCTGGTTACTGCTTCAGTATAGCGCGAAGTTGGGTAAGGTCATCATCTAACCAGTAAAAACTGATACAATAGGTTTATCCACTCAGCATCTTATAACATCCGAGGATTACCATGGAAAAAGCTGAGATCCTGATCGCTGATGACGAACCGGTTAATCTGACAGCTCTGACACGGGTTCTGAAGGATTATTACAAAGTGCGAGCTTGCAAATCAGGTGAAGCTGTCTTGCAAGCTGTCCATATCGCTCCTCGCCCTGACCTGATCCTGCTGGATATCATGATGCCCGGAATCGATGGATTCTTGACCTTGAAGAAACTGCGCGAACACCCAGCTACTCAGGATATTCCAGTTATTTTCATTTCTTCGTTGGACAGTGACGACCATGAAGGACAAGGCTTGCGCCTGGGTGCTGTGGACTACATCGCCAAGCCTTTCAAACCAGGAATTGTTCTGGCTAGGATCAAGACCCAGCTGGAATTGAAACAGGCCAGAGATCACCTGCACAACCAGAACCAGTGGCTAGAGGCGGAGGTCAATCGTCGTGTCCAGGAAAATCTGCTGATCCAGGATGTCGCGCTGATCTCCCTGACCCAGCTGGCAGAGGCCCGGGATGACAATACCGGCAACCATATTTTGCGCACCTGCATGTATATTGAGATCCTGGCCAGGCAGTTGATGAACCAGCCCCGCTTTGCAGCTGAATTGACTGAACAAAAAATCCGGACAATTGTCAAGGCTGCCCCCTTGCATGACATCGGCAAGATCGGCATTCCGGATGCCATTTTGCTCAAGCCTGGCAAATTGTCTGCAGAAGAATTTGAAATCATCAAAACCCATTGCCAGATTGGCGCCAGGCCAACCAGAGTTTCATGTCCTTTTTCGAAATGACACCGGACCTTTTTTTTGTCCTCGATGAATCCGGACAGATCTTTGATTTTCGCAGCCGGGACACCGATAAACTCTATCTTCAGCCGGAGCAGTTCATCAACAAACGGGTGACTGATGTCTTGCCACCCGATGTGGCTGCAGGTTTCCAGCAGGCGATCGAAAGGGCCTTACTGACCCACGAACCGGCACAGTTTGAATATGATCTGGACATGCCGGGAGGACTTGTGCATTTTGAGTGCCGGATCATTGCCATGCCAGACAGCAGCCGGTGTATTGCGGTTGTGCGGGACATAACTGAGCCATACAAGACCAGCCTGGCGTTGACACAAAGTGAAGCGCGGTACCGCAGCCTGATTGAAAACGCGCCGTTCCCGATCATCATTGTCAGAGTCAAAGACGGGACCCTGCAATACGGCAATCTGCGCGCTCAGCGCCAGCTTGGCTTTACACATGGCCAGGGGATCGGCTTGCCAGCCAGCGAGTTCTATAGTGATCCTGCTGACAG
>JAQUEY010000083.1:0-6356 GCA_028684955.1 Eubacteriales bacterium | reverse complement strand
GTTTGAACAGACTCAGGAAGCGGTGGTTTTGCTTGATGTCCAAACCGGGCGCTTTATCGAATACAATGACCAGGCTTGCCACGGCCTTGGGTACACCCGCGAGGAGTTTTCCTGCCTGAGTGTAGATGATTTCCAGATGGAGCATTCACCAGAAATCATCCAGCACAACATTGCGCAGGTCGCTGCAGGCCGCACCGTTCAGTTTGAAACCAGGCATCGGCGCAAGAATGGCTGCATTCAGGAAGCGGATGTCCGGTTGATTCCCATTTCATCTAACAGCAAACCATTTATTTGTGTGGTCTGGCGGGACATTACCGAGCAAAAGCAAAAAGAGCACGAACAGCAGACTTTGGCCAGGCGATTGCAAGACAAAGCTTTGACGATTCGTAAAATCAGCTGCCTTGAATCAGGGATCAATGGCGAATTGGAGCGGTTCGCACGGGATATGTCTGAGCTGCTCAGCCTTGAAATGGCCATTGATGAGGTTTCGGTCTGGATGATCGATGCCAGTGAAACCACTATGCACTGTGACGCTTCCTACAACCGTCAGGATCATTCATCCAGAGTTGGCAAGATATTGGGCAAGGCTTTGTTTGATGCTTTTCTCGCCTGCGAGATCCAGTCCCAGGGGATCCCCAAAGGATTTCTTGCCTTTGGCATGTACCAGCATTTTTCAGGATGGAATCCTGACGATGTCCTGTTTTGCGGCCAATGCGCAGACCAGATCGGGATCGCCAGCATCAACGAGGAGCGCCTGCGGATTACAAAGGAGCTTGACTCCTACCGCAAACACTTGGAGGAAATGGTCGTTTCAAGGACCGCTCAACTGGAATCCGCCAGAGAGATGGCTGAAACAGCCAGCCGGGCTAAAAGCTCGTTCCTTTCCAACATGAGCCATGAGATCCGGACCCCGATGAATGCGATCATTGGTTATTCCCACCTGATCCGGAGAGACCCGCTGACGCTGCGCCAGTTGGACCAGATCCAGAAACTGACCCAGGCGGCAGACCATCTGATGACCATCATCAATGACATCCTGGATTTGTCCAAAATCGAGGCCGGGCAAATGAAGCTGGATGTCCAGGATTTCGAACCTTCACGGGTCATTGACCACGTTTGTGGTGTGGTTGCCAATGATGTCGAAGCCAAACACCTGAGCCTTCTGGTTGATTTGGACCACATCCCCCGGGTCATCCGTGGCGATAGCAATCGTCTGCGCCAGATCTTGCTCAACATCGCCAGCAATGCGGTCAAATTCACCGGAAATGGGTTCATTGCCATCCGGGGCACTCTCTTGCATCGGACAGCAGACCGTCTGCAGGTGCGGTTTGAGATCGAAGACAGCGGAATTGGCATGAAAGCCGACCAGTTGGCGCGGTTGTTCAATGAATTTGAGCAAGGGGATGTCTCCACCACCCGGCTCTATGGAGGTACCGGTTTGGGGATGGCGATCAGTAAAAGCTGGCCGAATTAATGGGCGGCGTAATCGGTGTGAGAAGTGAATTGGGCCGTGGAAGCACTTTCTGGGTGGAGCTTCCGTTTGAAACCAGTACCAAGATCCCTGAAAATGCCCTGTACCTGCAATCCATTACCGGATCACGGGTGCTGATTATTGATGATCTGGAAGACGCCAGGACCATTGTTGCAGCCATGACCAGCCAGCTGGGTCTGCGAACGGACCTCTGTGACAGCGGCAGCGAAGGCCTGAACCTGATCAGGCAAGCCGATCAGGAGAGCGATCCTTACCAAGTTGTGATCGTCGATCTGAAAATGCCGGCGTTGGATGGCCTGGAGACTGCTCACCTCCTCAAATCGGCAAAGCTCGTTTCCCCGCCCCAGGTCGTCCTGATGACTTCTTATGCTGCCGAGTCGTCAGAGATAGATCTGGAACAGGAAGGCATCGCCCGTATCCTGATCAAACCCCTGACCATTTCGGTGCTCAATGATGCTTTGACAGATCTTCTGATGCCCCTTTCAGTCCGCAGCTTGGCCCATAACGATAAGCTTGACGAAGCGATCCAGACTCGCCGAGGTGCCCGGATCTTGCTCGCTGAAGACAACCAGGTCAATCAGGAAGTGATGTGCCAGCTTTTAGAAGCATTTGGAGCCACCATCGAGATCGTTGAAAACGGCCTGGAGGCTTTGGAGATGGTCAAGAAACGCCGGTATGATCTGATCCTGATGGATGTCCAGATGCCGGTCATGGACGGTCTTCAGGCTACAGCTGCCATTCGCCAGCTCCCCGGATGGCAGACCGTGCCGATTATCGCGATGACAGCCAATGCTTATGGAGAGGACCGGCAGAAATGCCTCAATGCTGGCATGAATGACCACTTGCCCAAGCCTGTTTCCCCGGATTTGCTCTATGGAATGCTCATCAACTGGCTGGAACCTGTCCAGCGGAATGCAGAGGATCCAACCCGCGCACTGCGTTCAGAGCCCAGCACCAGCCAGCCACAAGTTCCCCATCCATTTGCTGCCAGAATAGAACAGCTGTCCGCCATCCCGGGACTGGATGTGGTCGCCGGTCTTCAGATGCTGCAGGGTGACCAGGATCTCTATATCCGGATCACGGGTCAGTTTGTCGATCTGCACGAACACGAATCGACGAAAATTCTGCAGGCGCTCCAAAACCATGACCTGAAGACGATCCAGCACGTGGCTCATACCTTGAGAGGATCGGCGGGCACACTGGGCGCCAAGGCGATCCAGGAAGCGGCTGCTGGTTTGGAAATAATGGCCCGTGCCAATCAAGATCCGACCGATCCGGCTTATGCCGGGCAAATCGAACATCTGGCAGCGGCGCTGTCTGCTGTGGCCCAAGGTTACCGGATGGCCGTTGAAGACAGAGATGCCAGCACCTCTTTGGTTAAATCAGCTCCGGAGGACCCCGATCATGTCCGGCATGTTCTGCAGGAGCTACATCGGCTTCTTTTGGCCAGTGATGCAGAGGTGAACGAGCAGATTGTACAGGTAAGAGCCTTGCTGTTCCGATCGATGGGAGATGATGCCCAGGTGCTGGAAAATCAGATCCTCAATTTCGATTACACAGATGCCCTGCGTACCCTGGAACAGCATCTGAAGAGCTGAACAGACCCTGTGTTAAGGACTTGCCGGGTAGAGATCAGACCCGGCAAGTTTTTTTATCCGAGTAAGATTGACGATCGTCTATATAGATGATACCCTTACATAGACAAATCTCTATGCAAACATGGAAAGAAGGATATACCATGCTCTCATGCACCGATTCAGCTCTGGCCTTCAAAGCGCTGTCGGACGAAACCCGGCTCAGGATCGTGGACTTGCTCTCCTGTGATGAACTGTGTGCCTGCACCATCCTCGAGTCGTTCAACATCACCCAGCCGACACTCTCCTATCATATGAAAATCCTGACCGAGAGTGGTCTGGTGAAGTCCAGAAAAGAAGGCCTCTGGACGCGTTATGCTTTGAATGCGGACTTGTTCGACCAGGTGAAGGTGTTCCTGAACCAGATCACATCGGACAAAGATAATTGCATCTGCAGGAAGTAGGGAACATGGATCTCATCATGATGATTTTTAGCTGGATGAATGACCAGCTGCTCAAAATGAACTGGCTGTCTGACCTGGTCCGCTTGCTGGTTGAAAACCTGTTTGGCCTGCCTACATCCGAGCGGATCGGTGGCAGCATCCATTTTTACATCTACGATACGATCAAGATTTTCATCTTGCTGTCTTTCCTGATTTTCACTATTTCCTATATCCAAAGCTTTTTCCCACCTGAACGAACCCGGGCGATCCTGGGCCGGTTCAAAGGGATCTGGGCCAATGTCCTGGGTGCCCTGCTCGGGACCATCACGCCGTTTTGCTCCTGTTCCTCGATCCCGTTATTCATCGGTTTCACCAGTGCAGGCCTGCCGATCGGTGTCACGTTTTCGTTCCTGATTTCCTCGCCGCTGGTCGATCTAGCCTCGGTCCTGCTTCTGGCCAGTATCTTCAACTGGCGGATCGCGATCGCGTACGTGGTGGTTGGCCTGATCCTGGCTGTCATCGGTGGCACGCTGATCAGTCATCTCAAACTGGAAAAATATGTTGAGAGCTATGTCTTCAAGATCCAGGGGAGTGCCGGTGTCGACCTACCGGAACAGACCATCAAAGATCGCCTGCTCTATGCCCGCGACCAGGTCCGGGAGATCATCCACAAAGTCTGGCTGTATATCTTGGTCGGCGTTGGTATTGGTGCGCTGATCCATAACTGGATCCCGGAATCCATCATCACGGCCATCCTCGGCCAGCAAAACATCTTCTCCGTACCTCTGGCAACCCTGGTTGGTGCGCCGATGTACGCTGATATTTTCGGTACCTTGCCGATTGCAGAGGCACTGGTTGGTAAAGGCGTCGGGATTGGCACCGTACTGGCTTTCATGATGGCCGTGACTGCGTTATCGCTCCCGTCCATGATTCTTTTGAAAAAAGTCGTCAAAACCCCCTTGCTCGTCATTTTTGCCAGCATCGTCCTGGTCGGGATCCTGATCATTGGCTATGTTTTCAATGCATTCAGCTCCGTGTTGATTTAAGAAAAAGAGGTTGAACGAGATGCTTTTGAAGAAAAAAGTAACCCCTTGCTGTTCTGGTCCAGATTGCTGTGACGATTCCGCAAAACTGGTCCCGCAATCAGCAAGTCAGTCCCCAGACCCGATTGAAAAGAAGTCTGTGCGCCCTATCCACATCGATTTTCTCTATCTGGATCTGGAAGTTTGCACCCGCTGCCAAGGTACAGACGATACGCTGGACCAGGCGGTCGCAGAAGTCTCCGGGATTTTACAGTCAGCCGGGGTTGACGTCGTGATCAACAAGGTCAACGTCAACACGGAGGAGTTAGCTAACCGATACCAATTTGTCAGCTCGCCTACCATCCGGATTGATGGCCGAGATATCGCGGTCGAGGTCAAGGAAAACCAGTGTGATTCATGCGGCGATTTGTGCGGAGACAGTGTCGACTGCCGGATCTGGACCTGGCAAGGGGTTGATTACACTCAGCCACCCAAGGCGATGATCATCGATGCAATCCTGAAAGCTGTCTATGGAAGCCCTGCTTTGGCTGAGACAGAAGAAAAAGCACCTTATGTCCTGCCGGACAATCTAAAGAAGTTTTACGAAGCCATGCAGCAAAAGGAAATCCCCGCCACACCTTGCTGTTCATAAGCAAAAATCAGAGAGACGAGGAGCCTGACATGAGCAAAGCACAGAAAGCATCTGCCGGTATCAGTTTTTTTGAAAAATATCTCACCATCTGGGTGGCTCTCTGCATGGTCGCCGGCATCCTGATCGGCCGCTTCCTGCCAGTTATCCCCCAGTTCCTGGGCCGCTTCGAATATGCCCAAGTTTCAATCCCGATTGCGATCCTGATCTGGCTGATGATCTATCCGATGATGATGAAAGTCGACTTTGCCAGCATCCGATACATCGGCAAAAACCCCAAGGGACTGTTTGTCACTTGGGTGACGAACTGGCTGATCAAGCCTTTCACGATGTACGGCATCGCCTGGTTGTTTTTCTATGTCATTTTCAAACAGCTGATCCCGGCTGATCTGGCGCGTGACTACCTGGCGGGCGCGATCCTGCTCGGCGCAGCACCTTGCACCGCGATGGTTTTTGTCTGGAGCTACCTGACCAAGGGCAATGCTGCCTACACCGTGGTCCAGGTTGCGACCAATGACCTGATCATCCTGATTGCATTCACTCCAATCGTCGCTCTCCTGCTGGGGATCGGCGGCCTTACGATCCCCTGGGCCACCCTGATCCTCTCGGTTGCTCTTTTCGTTGTGATCCCCCTGGCAGCTGGTGTCCTGACCCGGGTTCATGTCATCAACACCAGAGGGGTCGACTATTTCAACCAGTCCTTCATCCCCAAGTTCAATGACATAACCATCGGAGGTTTGCTTTTAACCCTGGTCATCATTTTCTCTTTCCAGGGTGATGTCATTCTCAACAATCCGTTGCACATCGTGCTGATCGCCATCCCTTTGACCCTCCAGACCTTCCTGATCTTTTTCATCGCCTATCTGGCCAGCAAGAGCTTGAAACTGGACCATTCCATCGCAGCGCCAGCCGGCATGATCGGTGCCTCCAATTTCTTCGAACTGGCAGTCGCGGTAGCGATCGCACTCTTCGGACCGACTTCGCCGGTGGCTCTGGCAACCATTGTGGGTGTGCTGGTCGAAGTTCCGGTCATGCTGACCCTGGTCAAGATCGCCAACAAAACCAGCCACTGGTTTCCCCGGGCAAAGGAGCTTGAAACATGAGTGCTGTACTAAATCCCAAACGAATCGTGATCATCGGCGCCGTCGCAGCAGGGACGTCTGCGGCAGCCAAGGC
>JAQUEY010000082.1 GCA_028684955.1 Eubacteriales bacterium | reverse complement strand
GCGATGATGGGTAATCAGATTGGAAATGGCCATGAAAAAGACAGCTATCCCGGATGTGAACGAGGCCAGATCCTTGGCGACGCCCATGATGCCGAGCATTGGACGCATGATCAGGCCCCCGCCAATCCCGACGACTGCGCCGATGATGGTGGCGACCAGAGCTAGAATGACATAAGACATGGCAGTAAAATTCCTTTCGAGAACGGGATTTCGAATCGATCTTCTGTCTGGAGTAAACAACGAACAGTCCCATTGTCCACCAGATTGCTGGAATGATTCAACCCACGAATCCGACTTTATGTATGGATAATCTGACATTTTTAAACGCCCCGAGCAAATGATCGCGACAACGATCTTACCGTTGCGTCATCCGGGCGATCTGCTGCATCCGGCCCAGTGCATGGTCGAAAAAGGCCAGATAGCCATCGCAATATACGTTGAGGCTGGCATCCTGTCCTTCTCCCAGCCTGAGCGGCTCGCGGTCACGCCGACAGCCGCCGCGACAGATCGGATAGTGCTTACAGGTCTGGCATTTGGTCGCAACTGGCCAAGACGCCTGGACAAATGCCTGGGCCAGCTCGCCGGTGAGCAGGTCTTCAAAGAAACTGTCCTGGACCGAACCGAGCCGCCATTCATCCAGGACATAGAAGTCACAGGGGTAGACGCTGCCATCAGCCTCAATGACACCATAGCAGGTGCAACGGCCACTCATGCTGCAGGTTTCAGGGGGCTGGCCCTGGAGCATGTGGATCCAGTTGTCGAAATGGCGGATGCTGATGTACCGCCCGGCCATGAAGTCCTTGTACCACTCGTCGAAGAGATTTATCAGGAATTCGCCATAGCGTTCAGCCGTCAGCGAAAAGGGGCTGGAACCTGGCTCCTGGCCAAAATCATCGATGCAGGGGATGAATTGCAGGTAGCGAAAGCCGTTGTTGACGAGCGCATGGTAAACATGCTTGGCCCGCCGAGCCAGCTGGCTGGTGACGACCACCAGGATGTTGAACTCGACCTTGTGTTTCTCTAAAAGACGAGCCGCTTTCATCACCCGATTGTAGGTTCCCTTGCCGGCGGCATCGATCCGGTTTTGGTCATGGATATCCTTATCGCCATCGAGCGACAAGCCAACCAGGAACTTGTTCCGGGCGAAAAATTCACACCAGTCGTCATCGAGCAGCATGCCATTGGTCTGGATCGCATTATGGATCACCAGCGACTTTTTCTGGAACTCCGCGCGATATTTTTCCTGAAGGCGAATCAGGTCCCGGTAGAAATCAAGGCCAACCAGAGTTGGTTCCCCACCCTGGAAAGCAAAGGTGCACTGGTCTGTGGTTTCGGCGATGGCATTTCGAACCAGTGTCTCGAGTGTCTCGTATTTCATCACGCCATAATTGGCCGTCTGGCGCGATTCGGTGACATTTTCATAGAAGCAATAGCGGCAGCGGAGCTGGCAATTGCCGGATGCTGGTTTGATCAGCAGGCTAAGTGATTTCAAAGAGATGGCCTCCATGGATACGGTCTGCACAGACATTGACCATTCATTCCTGATTATCGCACGGGATGTCTTCACTGACAAAGATAAAAAATGGCCGCCTCTCGATGAAGCGGCCACTTTTAGGGATTCACACGATCAGGATCTCCCCTTCACCGGCCTGGCAGGCAAATTCACGCAGGCGCTGGCGCAGGATGTGCTTGATCTCCTGGAAGGTCGGATCGTCGATCAGATTGTGCTGTTCGTGCGGATCGTTTTTCAGGTCGAACAGGTAGCGTTCGCGGTACGTATCGCCGCAGCAAACATCCCAGGGATTTATATCAGGGTCGTAGATGACGTATTTGTAGCGGCTGGTGCAGAGGACGCGGCCGACATAGCTTTCACTGATCTGGATGTAGACAGTGTTATCCCAGTCCTCTTTCTGGTCGATGGCGATCAGACTGCGGCCCTGGATTTCGTCTCCGACGTCGCAACCGGCGTATTCGAGAATGGTGCGCGGCAGGTCGAGGAGTGAAACGAGGCGGTCTTCTGAGCGGCCAGGGTTAAGTCCAGCGCCTTGGATCAGGAGCGGAATGTGGATGCTGTTTTCGAATGGATTGCGCTTGTAGTCATCGTAACCGCCGGGTGTGCATTCGTCGAGCAGGGTCCGGAAATGGCAACCGTGGTCGGAGGTGTAGATGACCATGGTCTCATCGGTGAAGCCTTTTTCCTGCAGGGCGTCGAGCACGCGCTGGAAATTTTCATCCAGAGAATGGCAGCAGCCCAAGTAGTCAGGGTAATAGGCCTCCCAATCGCCCACGCCCGAGACAAGATCCGCCGGTTTCTCATAGTCGACAAACCGTTCCCGGTAGCCTTCGGGTGCCTCGAAATTGAAATGATCGTTTTGCTGGTGTGGCTCGAGGTTGGAGATAAAGAGGAAAAATGGCTTGGTGCTGTCGTAATTTCTAATGTAGTCGATCCCGTAGCCTGTGATGCAGTCCGCCCGGTAGCCTTTGAAATCGACGCGGTTGTTGTCCTTGTCGTAGACATAGCCATCATAGCCATGCGAGGTCATTTCTAATAGGTCAGATGCCATCCAGTAATCATCGTAGCCGCCACGCTTTTCCAGAGGTGTCGGCCCACAGGCGTCGCTGAGCATGTTGGCCGACCCTTCGCCGCGGCCAAGATGCCATTTGCCCACATAGCCGACATTATAACCGGCGACTTTGAGGCGCCGGGCCAGGGTCGGGATGTCCTGCGGCAGGGGGATGTTGTTGCGGTAGCATCCGGTCTGAGTGGCATAGAGGCCGGACTGCAGGCAGGAGCGTGCTGGGCCGCAGACTGGCTGGGGCGTGTAGGCGCGGGTGAAATTGACCGCCGACTCACGGGCAAAACGGTCAAGATTGGGTGTCACAGGCAGGCTCTGGCCATTGACACCCAAGGAGTCATAGCGTTGCTGGTCGGAAAAGAAAAAGACGATGTTGCGTTTCATGATCAGATCCCCAATCGTTCGAATTGCTCGGGTGGCGAGTCATGTGCGGTCATGACTCGGCGCAGCTTCTGGCACAGCACCTGCTCCAGATCCGGATCGGCAAGGGGCATCTCCTGGTTCGGATCATTCTCCAGATCAAACAGCAGGTTGTGGGCCACGATCTCGTCTCGTTTCTTGAAGTCGTGCGAAAAATCTGCCAGACGGGTGATGGTATTCGGAATCTTGAAAACCGGATAATCGGTCCAGCTGAGGAATCGCCCGGCTTCGATCTGATGGATATCACCCAGATGCTCTGGGTCCCAGTAGTGGTTGATCGTGCTCGGCATTGCTGTATAGACAGCCAGCGGGGTGTTATCCGGCCGCACAGCCGAACGGAAATAGGTGTAGCGCCCGTCGCAGACATTGACCTGGCGGCCGAACATGCCATAGATCACGGCGTCGCGCCAGTTTGTTACTTCACCACGCAGCAAGGGCAGCAGGCTATGACCGTGAATCGGATTGCGTAGTTGCTGGCTGTCGATGCCCATGTGTTCGAGGATGGTCGGGAACAGGTCGATGTTCTGGGTCAGAGCGTCGGAACGGGTCGGGACGGATTGTCCAGGGGCATGGACCAGGAGCGGAATCTGATAGACCTCGTTGTAGGCTGGCATGTAGTTCTTGCCCATCAACTGTTTTTCCCCGAGCATGAAGCCATGGTCAGCCGTCAGGACCACCAGGGTATCTTCCCAGAGCTGATGCTTGTCGAGCACGTCCAGGACACGGCCCAGCCAGCGGTCGGACATCTTGAGCGTGGCTTCATAACGTTTGCGGACATGGGCCAGGACATTCTCAGGCACCACACCTGAATCGCCATAGGGCGGCCAGTAGAAGAGCTTGTCCGTATAGCCGTCCGACATCAGGTCAGGATCCTCATCGGGCACATCAAAGGGTTCGTGGGGGTCGAATGAATCGACGAACAAGAACCAGTCCTGGTCGTGATGCTGGTCGATCCAGTCGGCTGCATGCTGTAACGTTTGAGGCGATGGAAAATCCGCCTCGCTCTTGAAAGTCGCCCGGTTGCGTTCGTACTGGCGCGAATTGTTCCCGTAATGTTCCCGCATCTGGAAAGGGCCCAGGTCAGAAACCAGGGTGTCATGTTCCTGGCCCCGGATGAAATCCCATGAACCGAACACATACGGGTAGTTTTCGCCGCCGAGGTGGAAATAATGGTAATGATCGGTCACCATGTGCGAAAAGATGCCATTCTTTTTGAGGACATCCGGCAAGGTGACATCAAAAGGCTGGATCGGGGCCCAGTTGCGCTCGAGAAAATCAAGCCGGCCAGTCAAAAGGTCATGTCGGGCTGGCATGCAGGGTGCCGAACCGACATGATGTCGGTCAAATACACAACTGACTGATGCCAGGCGGTCCATGTTCGGAGTCTGGACTTCCTGATTACCATAGGCTGGCAAGAAACGCCTGCTCAGGCTGTCCATCAGGATGACCAGGGTCCGTTTGGGGCGATTGGCCCCTGTGTAATCTGACATTGCTCATGACCTCCCTTTTTCAGCCAACTTCATTGCGGTCATAGAGGGCAATGATGTAGGGATGGTTGGGATCGTATTCGGTCAGCGGCTTGGCGTTCTCAACTTTCCCGATCGGGCGGAAATTGCCCGGTGGTGTCTTGGTGAACTCGTCACCCAGATCCTGGCGGCAAGCTTCGACTTCGGCCATCAGGCGGGCCACGATGTCCGGATGCTGGTCGTAGACATTGGTGGTCTCGCCAATATCCATATCGAGATTGTAAAGTTCCAGGACCGCTTCATTTTGGTCGATGACCGGCTTGGAACTGGCCGTGCCGTCATGGGTGCTGGAAGGTTTGCCTGCAGCGGGACGGCGGGAGACGTGCAGTTTCCAAGGGCCCTGGCGCACGGCTTCGAGATTGTTGCACATATAGTAGAAGAACGTCTCACGCGGGGACTGTTCGGTCTTGCCGAGCAGCAGATCGGTCGCGTCGAGTCCGTCGATCACTCGGTCGGTCGGGATCTGGGCGCCACCGATCCGGGCCAGGCTCGGATAGAGCTCGAGCGAGCTCAGCAGGGCATCGCTGACACCCGGCTCGATGTGACCGGGCCAATTGATGATGAATGGGACACGTTGGCCGCCTTCCCAGGTTGTCGCTTTTGAACCGCGCAAGGGACCGTTGCTTTCGCCAAAATCATTGCGCGATCCATTGTCCGATGTGAAGATGACGATGGTGTTCTCCCGAAGGCCCATTTGCTCGAGGGCATGGACGACTGCTCCGGCAGCCCAGTCGATGGCCAGCACACAGGCGCCATAGTCGCCATTCCGGGATTTTTTCACGAAGTGCTGCGGCGCATAAAGCGGCAGATGGACATGCATGTGGGCAAAATACAGGAAGAACGGCTGGTCCTGATTCTGGCGGATGAAATCGATGCTCTTTTCGACATAGCGTTCGGTCAGGGAACACTGGTCCGGCTGCTGTTCGATGACGGTGTCACCGTGGAGCAAGGGCAGGGGCGGCTGAGTCGGGCGGGTTTCCGACGGCGCCATGTCGTTACTGTAAGGCAAGCCATAGTAGTCATCGAAGCCATGGTGGGTCGGCAGGAAATCCGGCTGGTCGCCGCAGTGCCATTTGCCGACATGCATCGTCGCGTAACCGGCATTTTTCAATAGCCGCGCGATCGTGATTTCACTCGGATTGAGACCAATGTCATCACCGGGGAAAAGCACCCAGTCACCATGGAAAGCACCAAAGCCGATCCGCGGCGGATAGCAGCCGGTCATCAGGGCACCGCGCGACGGCGTGCAGACCGGGGATGCGACGTAGAATGAGTTGAACTGGCGACCTTCTGCGGCCAGCCGGTCCAGATAGGGGGTGTCGTTTTTGGGCGAGCCATAGCAGCCGAGGTCACCATAGCCGAGGTCATCACAATTGAACAGGACGATATTGGGTTGCATGTTCAGGTACTCCTTTTGCCAGTGCGCTCACAGAGCCGTGCTCACCACCACTTGATCAGTTCGGTGACTTCGTTTCGCAGTTTGATGAACTCCGGATCAACGACGTTTCGCGGCCGCGGCAGGTGGTTGTCGATGATTTTCTTGATCTTGGTCGGCTTGTTGGTCAGGACGAGGATTTTTTCACTCAAGTAAACCGCTTCTTCGATGTTGTGGGTGATAAATAGAACCGTGGTCTGGGTGCGCTGCCAGAGCTTGATCAGTTCGTCCTCGAGTTTGAAGCGCAGTTCGATGTCGAGCTGGCCATAGGGCTCATCCATCAGCAGCAGTTCCGGCTTGGTGGCGAAAGCGCGGGCGATGACGACGCGCTGGAGCATGCTGGCGGACAGTTCGTTGGGGTAGTATTTGCGGTAATCGTTGAGGCCGACGATCTCAAGCACCTCATCGACCGCTTCCCTTTTTGCTTTGGCATCGACGCCCTTGATGGCCAGGCCAAAGCCAACATTTTCCTCGACAGTAAGCCAGGGCATGGTCGACTGTTCCTGGAAAATGTAGGAGATATTGTTCTTCTTCATGTCGACTGGCTCACCGTTGACCAGGATCTCGCCCGAAGTCGGCAGGTAGAGCTTGGTCAAGCTGTTGAGGAAGGTTGTCTTGCCGCAGCCGGTCGGGCCGACGACACACATGAATTCTTTTTCCGCGACTTCAAATGAGACATCGTCGAGAACGAGCAAGTCGCCGAATTTCTTGGTCAGATTGATGACTTTGACTTTGGGATTGTCCACGTCGCACGTCCTCCTTACAGGGTCTTGTCCATCTCATTGGTGATCTCTTCGCGCAGGGCCAGGAAGTCCGGGTCGGTGTAATCACGCGGACGCGGGAAATCAATTTTGTATTCTTTCTTGATCTGGGTCGGTGTATTGGTCAGAAGGACGATCCGGTCTGCCAGATAGATCGCTTCCTCGATGTTGTTGGTGACAAAAACGATGGTCCGCTTGGCCGTTTCCCAGATGCGGATGATTTCCTCTTGCATCAGGTAGCGAGTCTGGGCGTCGAGGGCGCCAAAGGGCTGGTCCATGAACAGGACGACCGGTTCGTTGCAATAGGCCCGGGCGATGCCGACCCGCTGCTGCATGCCCCCAGAAAGCTGGTTGGGATAGGAATGCTCAAAACCTTCGAGGCCAACCAGATTGATGTAGTACTGAGCTTTCTCGCGTCGTTCGGATTTCTTGATGCCGCGGACTTTCGGACCGTATTCAACATTGCCCATGACTGTCAGCCAGGGGTAGAGTGCCGTGCTCTGGAAAACAAAGCCGCGGTCCGGACCTGGCCGGGTGATGGTTTTGCCGTTGATCTTGACGGTTCCTGTGCTCGCTGGTTCGAGTCCAGACAGGACGTTGACCGCAGTTGTCTTGCCACACTGGCCAGGTCCAACCAGGCAGAGGAATTCATTTTCCCGAACTTCCAGATTGATGTTTTCGATGACTTTAGTTGAACCACGTTTGTTGGTAAAAGTCTTGCTGATACCTTGGGCTACAATGATACTTTTGCTCATATGTCTCGCTTCGTCCATTTGACCAGGACGGCCTCCACTTCTCGCATGATGACAGCCAGAATGAAACCGACAATTCCGATGGCGACTACACCGACCAAGGTGTTGACGGAGTTGTTTGTTTCCTGGCTGCTGATGATGATCCAGCCAACACCTTCGGACGAACGGATCATTTCGGCGGCAACGATAGTCGCCCAGCTCGAAGACAGGGCTACTTGCAGGCCGGCAAAGATGTAAGGTACGGAGCCTGGCAGCACGACGGTCGTGAAGATCTGCCAGTCCGAGGCACCGAGCATTTTCGAACAGCCAACCAGGACTGGATCGGTGCTGCGGGCACCAGCAAAAGAATTGATCGTGACATTCATGAAGGCGGCCAGGAAAATCAAGAACCACTTTGAGCCTTCACCAATGCCAAACCAGACGATGGCTATCGGGATCCAGGCGATCGGCGGGATCGGGCGCAGGATTTCGAAAATCGGGCGGAATATAGCGGCAACAGGCTT
Source organism: Eubacteriales bacterium (assembly GCA_028684955.1). Taxonomy (GTDB): domain Bacteria; phylum Bacillota; class Clostridia; order Saccharofermentanales; family UBA5734; genus UBA5734. Next base: position 1,699 of record JAQUEY010000082.1, on the reverse strand, counting down.
GTACCAGCCCATGGTGATACCAAGGATGATCCCGGCAATGGCACCAACGATGTAGAAGGGCACCACTCGGACCAGACTCCAGTAGATATGGATGAAAATCGGGTAAGGTCCGATGGGCACAATGAAGCTTTTGAAAAATGCGCTGAGGGAGATCAGGGGCGAGGGCATCAGGATGCCCAGTGAGGTGAAGGTGGTTGCAGCCTGCCAGATCAGGAGGAAGACGAAAATGGAGATGACGGCAGCTCTGGCACCATGCTTTCTTGATCTTCTTGTGTTATCAATCATACTTTTGACCTGCCTTTGACCAGGACGGATTCAATCAGCATCAAGAGCAGTCCGAGAACGGAACCGATGATGCCGATGGTCACCATGCCGACGATGATGATGTCCGGACGGTAGATGCCGCGGCTTTGCTGGATCATGAAACCCAGACCTTCGGTTGACGCGATCAGCTCGGCGGCCACGATGGTCGTCCAGGCAGCACCGAGGGCAACCCGGATCCCGGTCATGACATAGGGCAGCGAAGTCGGGATGGCGATTCGGGTCAGCATCTGCCAGTCGGATGCGCCAAAAGTTCTGGCTACCCAGATATGCACATCACGGGTCTGCTTGATCCCGGAATAACTGTTGAGCAGGACTGGTACGATCGCCGAGATGAAAATGACCGTGACTTTCGAGGCAAAGCCGATGCCCAGCATGATGATCATCAGGGGCACCCAGGCGACACCCGGGATCGGCTTCAAAAGATCAAAAATCGGGCGCACGTAGAGGTCGACTTTGGGATACCAGGCCATGGCAATGCCCAGCGGCACGCCGATCACAATCGCCGTCAGGTAGCCGGTCAGGGTGATCTTCAAACTCGACAGGGCGTGGACCAGCAAGGTTGCACCGTCTGGATTGGGATTGGTGAATTTGTCGATGAAGGTCGTGAACACTTTGACCGGGCTGGGCAATGTTTTCGGAGAGACAATCTGCAGCACGGCTGTGAAGTAGTACCAGATCCCGATGAAAAGTGCCAGCGACACGATGCTGAGGATCAGATAAAGGAGTGTCTTGTTTTTTTGCATAGTCCGCCTCACCAGGGGGCTTATGGGAAAAGGGACCGGTTAAAGTCCCTTTTCCCAGTGAAGTCCAGTTTGTTCGTTATTGGTCTTTGTAGACGTTGAGTTTGAAACCATAAATCTCTTCGAGGATGGTCGGATCAATGTTCTTGGCAATGTTCGGATAATCCTCTGCCGGGATTTTGCCGTCTTCGACGTAGAACTTGCCCATGCCGAACAAAACGGCACCGAAGGCATAGTCAGGCGAGGTCATCATGTCTTTGGTCACGAAATCGCGTTCTTTGATTTCATTGTTCATTTTGGCTTCGTCGTATTCGCGGCCGTTTTCGTTGTAGTACTCATAGCAGACATCGTAGAACATCTTGTCATCGTTGCCGATCAGTTCCTGGGCTCTGTAGATGACTTCCATGAACCGTTTGACGCTGTCACGATTGTCAACGAGGTATTTGTTGCGGACGATGATGCCGTCGATCAGGGCGATACCGGATGCTTCTTCGAGTGGAGCTACTTTGATCATGCCGGCTTCTTCCAGCTGGTAGGTGTAAGGCGGCGAAGAGGCACAAGCATCACCTTCTCCAGCCAGGAAAGCCTGGGCAGCAGGACCGTGGGCCATGGAGAGCATCTTGTAGTCTGGTGCA
>JAQUEY010000081.1 GCA_028684955.1 Eubacteriales bacterium | reverse complement strand
GCAGGGATGAGGTCATTGTTGTTGCCAAATTGTTGCCACCGGTCATTTTTTCGACTGCTTTTTCGTAGTGGTCGATCGCTTTTTGAATTCCTTTAATATCTATCGTGACATATAACTTGTCAGTCGTCCGGCTATCTGTATGCCCCATTATTTTTGCTCTCTCTGCTGCTGGGATTTGGGCTTCATACATTCTGGTGGAAAAGGTGTGTCGTAGGCCGTGAGAGAAAATAGACATGCCCTTCAGATTCGATTATATTATCCCACCTAAATGCAATGGCTTCGCCAGCCCGCATGCCCGTTTCCAAAATAAACGAGAGAAGATCACTGGTTACAATTCCTTTCTGGGACTACTCTTCTAAGTGCGCTGCCAATTTTCTCTGACCAGTTATCGTCAAGACGACTGGATCTTTATGCTCAACTTTTGGATGATCAATCATACTTATCGGATTGAATAAAATCAGGTGCGCCAATACGGCCTGATCCATAGCCCTCTTGAGTACAACATGAGTTTTCATGATCGTAGCTGAAGATAGTCCTTCCTCTTGATACCTTCTTCGTTTGACAGAAACTAGTCCTTCATACATCCGATAGGAATGATCTTCACACCATCTTTTCTGGTATAGGCAAGCTCTCCGCCTGTAATCACAATCAGCAAGTCAGGTTCTCTTAATCTTGAATGCTGATGGTCTTGGTTATATTTGATAATGAGCGCTTTTAACTGCAAAAGGTGCTTTGCCGCCTCTTCTATATCCCGGCTTCCGAGTTTGAATTCAATTAATGCATATTTGCCATCGTTTAAATGGAGTACAGCATCCGCCTCAAGGCCAAAACGATCGCTATAGTAGGAGATTTGCCCGCCAAGCGCGTTTGAGTAAACCTTGAGATCTCTGACGCATAAGTTTTCGAAGATAAATCCGAAAGTGTTTAAATCCTGTAAAAGTACTCCAGGCGACAAACCCAAAGCAGCAACTGCAATTGAAGGATCAATGAATAGTTTTTTGTTTTTGCCTCTTATTGCTGTTTTCGAGCGGATTGACGGACTCCATGCAGGAATATCATCAATAACAAAAATACGGTTCAGCGCATCCAAGTAAGAATACATGGTTGATTCGACCATATCATCATGATTTGCATTGATATCCCTTAAAACTGTTATATTTGATGCCGAAGTAGCGATATTCCTGGCATAGGACTTGAGTAACGCCCTTACTTTCCTGGGCTCTTTCTTGATCCCATCAACGGTTGAGACGTCACTTTCACAAATGCTGTCAACATAGGAATATGCAACAAACAAACTGCCTTTATCACTCTTCTTGATTAAACTGGAAGGCCATCCACCTCTGCATGCTGAGAAGATTAACTTTTCAATTGAAAGTGATGACTGGATTCCATCGATATCCATATTCAGATCATTAAATAATGACCTCAATGAGATTTTTCCATTTGACTCATTCGATTCAAACAGACTCATCGGACGCATCATCATTCTGGATATTCTACCCGTACCAGTATGCATGATTTTGGTGTGATCAACTGTTGTTGAACCTGTGAGTATAAACAGTCCTTGTTCACCTCGCTCATCAACCGCAGTTCTAACAGCATCCCACAGAACCGGCGCCATTTGCCACTCATCAATGAGCCTTGGATTATCTCCGATCAACAGCAACGACGGTTTAGTTTGAGCTGTTGCCAAATAAGCTGCCGTTTTATCTGGATCTTGCATTTTTAATACGCTTTTAGCTTGTTGCATCGCTGAAGTTGTTTTGCCACACCATTTGGGCCCAATGATCAAAACTGCTCCCATTGCCTCAATTTGATCAGCTAATTCACGATCAATAATGCGCGGCAGATAATGAGTAGCCATAGGATTTCACCTCCATGTATCAAGGCTATCACGATTATCAATCATGTACAACGATCATCAAAGTGTTTTGCTTCATTTTATCAAATGATTTTGCTGTAATTCGTCGAAGTGTTTTGTAATATATTTTCCGAGATGATTGTAATCGTGTAAAAGTGCACACACCCAAGGTAAATCGTGAAATTGTATCCAACGTGTCGTGCAGATACACAACAGGACTCCAGTATTGATACAATGCTGGAGTCCTTTCATTTCAATGCGTTTCGAGGTTTGATCGGTCATATTCAAACGCGAAATCGAGTCATAATAACAGAATTGGACACTCATCGTGAAATCAAGCACACGCCTAAACGTGAGATCCGGCGACGAACCCGGGTCATTGGCGCGTTCCCCGATGCCAACTCCGCTTGATGCTCGTCTTTGCTCGGTTGCGATACATGGAATCATCACTTTGGGGAACCAAGCTCTATCTCAGCATGAAACATCTTGAGGTCCAGGAAATTGATCAGGAGGTGCTTGCCAATCCGTCAGCTGGCTGACGGCCAGCCGCCAAGCGAAAATCAAATGTGGGCAAAGTCGTTGCCCGTGTCGGGCGTACTAAAAAAGGAAGCGACTTAAGGCCGCTTCCTTTGATAATGTGAGATTATTTCAGCTTATTCTAAACTTGTCTGAGTTTTCATATCCATTTTATCGTCAGTAAAAGTGCACCCGATATTTGAACCATCAGAGTTTATCCAAGCATACATCATGGTTTCCATATCGAGGATTTTGGCCTGTGACATAAGTTGACCCTCACCTAAAATAGAAGAAACCTCATCTAGTGACATTCCTTCCTTAATTTGGTTATACATGTCCAAAGTCACGTTATCATTCCAACCTTTTAATCCAGCCTGCGCTTTCCCCATAACTTCATCATTTTGAAATGTGACATTCATGTTTGAGAGGCTAGAACCATTCCACTGATATATTACTGTTTTTATTCCACCAACTTCTGAGGATGATTGCTCGCTTCCTTCGCCAAGCATTGACTCTACATCGGCTAATGATGAGCCCATTTTTATACTCATGAAATTTTCATAATTTATTTTGCTATCTTCTTTTGTCGTTTCAACTTCGGCTTTTGTTTCACTAGATGCAGTTGTTACATTTTCCTCAGTTGACTTTTCAGATGATTTGTCGGCATTTCCACATCCGCTTGTAAATGTTGCTATCATAATTACTACAAGCAGCAAGACCCACGACCTTTTGAGTACGGTTTTCCTTTTACTAACCACTTCATCCTCCAAGATTTTTATAGAATAATTGTGTCGACCTAATGTTTACTCATTAGTCTAATCAACGAAATAATAGCACACAATCAGTTAAAAAGTATATTATATTATTAAATTTGACAACAATAAAATGTACATTGTTTATACAACGTAACAGGTCGAAATTTGTTATCATTAGACAAAGTGTCGAGTTCCAGGATATCTGGACACAATAGGGAAAGGTGCTCCATGAGTAATCATCTGCAGGTTAATCCATTATCAGCCCCTGCTATCGACAGGTTGCTTTTTCAAGCGGAGCACCTATGTGACGTTTCTGACGAGCAGACGAAAAAGCGTTTCTTTGAATTTGTCCAATTAATGGAACCCCTCTCGATCTGTGGTGACGACGAGTTGCGAGAGCTATGGGTATTCGCCCCGCGTGGTTCGATCGATGAGTTTGCCGATTATGATGAATATCTGGCCGATGGCGAAATTGAGAATCGCCAGGAGTTCGAGGAGCTATGGCTCGATATGTATCCAGATGAACTGAAGTGGTATCGACTGGCGACGCTGCGGTATCGAGATATCTATTCTGTTGCAGTCAATCGAAAGCTAGTGCTTCAACTCCAGCCAGAATCTCAGAAACTCGATTCATGTCCCAAAACCGAGTTGCTAGACTGGCTGATTGTGGCCGTTCAGCAATCGATCCAATTGCTAAAATCAAGGCAATATGATGCTTTTGTGAAGCAAAATCTGCCCCATCGCCACAGGGTCGGCAATATTCTCCGTCAAGATTATTGGTCTGTCTTTCCCGAAGAAAAAGAAGCATATCTTGCCGAGATAGATCCCGGTGAAATGACCCTGTTCGAAAAATTGATCAACCAGCCATCAGAAAATATCCCTGCTTTTCGTTTGTCTGCGATGACGTCCGGGCTGTATTTTAATGCCTGCAAACTTGGCTATGTTGCTAATCAATATGAAGGTGCTAAAGTTCTGCCAGCAAAGGAACTATATCGTAAGCACGCTGACGGACGAGACGATGGATTGCTGGAGCTGGATGAAGACTCTGCCGAAGCCTTTGAGACATGGTACTTTGGTCGGAAACAGCATGGTGGTCATCCGTGGGAGGTTTGCCGCGGTGGCAATTCAACGCATATTTCTTTATTTGTCATTCATGATGCCCAGGGCTGGTCTTTCAAGTTGGCGGGATCAAGCATGGGGCGTTCAGTAGAAACTGTTAAGTTCTATTTGACCCTGGCTGAACAGGGTTATCCTGTCAGTCTATCAGACGGCAAAGAAATCCTGGCAATGCTCAAAGGTGAAGATTATATCGGAATTGTGCCTCAGGGCGTCTTCCCCAGATACTGTGATTCATTTTTTCCTGGAGAAAAACTGCTGACTTTCATGAATCTGCCTTTTGAAAAAACGGATCAGGTCATTCAGGCAGCGTTTTGGTATCCGATCGAACGTGTTCAGTTAAGGGATGCTCCAGATCAGTTTGCCAGCCGGTAGTGGGTCAGTTTACCCTTGCCGATTTTCACCAGTTCACCCTTGTTGATCAGCTGATTGATCATCCGAATCGACTTGGCTTGCGAAAAACCTGTCTCGGACTCAATTTCTGCCCGGACCGGATTCTCCCTATTCCTTAACAAATTTAAAATCATCTGTTCATCCTGTGTTAGCACCACACCTGGATGTTCTGGCTTCGAAATTTGCCCATTCATATTTGGCAACATGATCTTAAAGGCATTGTCTGAGATTTCAATGGTCGGTTTTTTATCATGTTCGAGGTAATGGTCCATGATTTTAGGGACCCCAGTGCCATAAGCTTCAATTAAATGCAGTCGATAGAAAATGTTCGCCAATTGGATATTGCGCGGTTCGGAAATCCCCAACAAAAGTAGGTGAAGAAGCCCCTCTGATCTTTCGATCCGGTTTCTACCCAAGCTACCTTGCACACCCAACATATCATGGAGGAGGCGTTGCCATGTCCTCGTATCCCGTCTTCAAATCAGAAGAAAGTAAGAATGTCATCCGCACCTGCTACAACCAGATCCTTGGTGCCTTCCCTTTCCATCAGCGGTATGGATGATGCCTAGTCGCAGCTTTCTTCTTCTCCAGCCGCTAGAGACTGGGCTTCAAAATACTGTTCGACTTGATCTTGTACCGCTGACCAGCTCGTGTTCGGCGGGGTCGCCAGATCAAGGCCCCAGGCCGTCAGCAGCTCCTCATAGTTGACTCCATTGAGCTCAGCCATTTTTTCAAGGGTCACTTGGCCATAGGCTTCACCCCAAGGCGTCTGGTCGTCCAGATCAGCAGGCAAACCGAGCGTCTCTTTGATGGCAGCAGCGTCGAGGCCATTGAGCTCAGCCATTTTAGCCAAGGGGATCGCTGCCTCGACTGCGCTGGCTTTCGATTGATAACCCAAACCATCCGGCAAGTCATACATTGTCTTGAATTCCGCCACGGATAGTCCGGATGCATCTGCCAGTTCCCGCAGATTGGCCTCGGTTTTTCCCGAATAGCGGTCAAAGCCGAAAGATTGCGCGATCCAGATCCCGCCAAAATAGAGGACGACAGGCAACAGGAACGCCAGGATCAGTCCAGTCTTGCGGCGGAAGAAGGCGAAACTCAGGGCACCTTCCCTGGGGCAGGCTGCCACACATTTGCCGCAGCTGAGGCATTCGGCAGAGCGGATCGTATCCGCATGCTCGACGTCAAGATTCACCGGACAGGCGCGGGTGCACAGGCTGCAATCAATACAGACCTCCGGATCGCGCCGGATAGAAAATCGGCTCAGACGGCCGATCACTGCATTCAGCGCGCCCAACGGGCACAGATACTTGCAAAAGAACCGTTCGTAGAAAAACGAGCCGACAATCGATAGAACCAGGACGATCAGGCCAATCCAGTAGGACGTGACCAGTTCATCGAAACTGATCAAATGGCCATAGGCTGTCCAGGGGTCATAGGCGGCAAACCAGAGCGTGCCGGTCAGCCAGGCCATGGCGATCGTCAGGGCCAGGACCAGGTATTTGCCATAGCGCAGGACCCGATCCAGCGAAGGTGGAACCAGAAACCGCCGCCGGAACAGTCGCCGGCCCAGGTTGCCAATAAATTCCTGGATCGCGCCAAACGAGCAGATCAGGCCACAAAAGGCCCGGTTGAACACCAGGGCCAGCAGCAGAAAAACGAAGAACAGCACCATTGTCCCGGAGAATATTTTCTTCAGCGTGGCACCGACTGTCACGAACGACAGCAGGGATTCCAGGCCCCCAAAAGGGCAAAGCCCATGTACGGAAGGAAAAAGCTTGTCACCCATCGCATGGGCATAAAACTGATAGCTCAAAAAGGTTAGAAGTCCGGCCAGCAAGAAATAGCGCAACAGGATGAAAACTCTCTTCTGCATGTTGAATGACATACCCGTTTCCTTTTATCCGCAAAGTTGCTGCTGTTAGGATGATTCCACCAGCAGCAGCGATCCAATTTTACAGGGAAATTGTATTCAAATTGTGAAAACGGTCCGAAGCTTAAATGGAAATGATGCCAAAACAGCTTGGCCGCCGTAAAATAGCGATCTAATTTCCACCCGTGGAACCTGTTGCAGTTTCCATTCGCTTATCCTCATACATGTGGGCATCACTGCGGCTCAATGCAGCATCCGGCTTTTCCTGCCCGGGAATAAATGGCTCCATCCCGACCGAGATTCCGATCGTTAGCACCAGATCCGCCATGGCAAATGGTTGGCTGAAGCTGTCCTTGATCCGGGCTACGAGCCCCTTCCCGTCTTCGCCTGATTTGAATTCAGCCAGGATGACAAATTCGTCACCGCCGACGCGAAACACCTGGTCTGTCGAGCGGACACATCCCTGCAGCCTTTTGGCTGTCAGACGCAACAAATCATCTCCGACCGCATGGCCATGGGTATCGTTGACCGCCTTGAACCGATTGAGATCACAAAACAAGATCGCCAGGGAAGCGGGATCCCGGCGCTGCTGCCACTGGTCGAGCTGGCGAAATAAGGCCACACGGTTACCCAGACCGGTCAAGGCATCGGTCAGGACCTCCGTGACCAGTCGGTCATGGCTGGATTGGAGGGTAGCGAGTCGGACGACGACAAAAACCGACAGGAACATGATGAACAGCAGTGCTGCCACAAATAAGCTGTAGCGAGTCCGGAAAGACGAAAACTCGAGCAATGCGCCGATGATCAGAATGACAAACCCTGCCGCAACATAGGAAATGCCTTTTTCCCGCTGGCGAATGCCACTGAAGATGAGCCAGAAGGTATGCAGAGCAACTGGAATGATGATTATTTTTATGACTGAGTACGAAGCCGTCAGCCAGGCATTGGGCACCAACGATGTGAAGATCAGGATGCCTGGTATGGATACCCGGTAGATCCAGAGTAAGGCTTTGGGGAACCGGCTGATCTCAAAGGCATGCAGCAGCAATCCAGCCAGCGGGACCAGCAAATAGCCACTGGCGTATTCCATCACCAGGATCGGTGTCAGGTGCAGATCAGGCAACAGTTTCTGGATGAGATGGATCCCGGTGCTTAGCGACCGGATCGCGATCAAGAACAAGAAGACCGCCATCAGGAAGGTCCGGCCATCTTTCATCGACAAGCTGAGCAGGGCAAAGAGGATTCCCAAAGCCAAGGCAAAGGCGACAATCAAAACCTCGGATGCCTGATGGAGATTGTAGTACTGGTCGATCGTCTTGGCTGTACCTAGAACGGGTGCATTGTAAAAGCCACCATTGGACCGGGTGAAATTGGCAATTTCCATGACCAGAATTGCCTGACCAGAGGCATCAGGGGCAAAAAATCCCACATCGGTATAAACCCTGGGCTGGTAGCTGTCAGGCGTCCGGGCAACCGAGCCATTGCTGGCAACTGGCTGTCCGTTTACGGACAGCTGGTAGGCACTGAATTCATCCTGGACAAAGATTCCATAGGTCTGGTCCGGCTGCAGACCGCTGACCGTCAACCGATACGTGGCATAACCGTAGGCGTTGCCGGTTGCAGGATCAACCGGCCAGGTATGCTCGACTAGAACCCAATTCTGGTCACCCGCATGTACCAAGTCCTCTGCGAGCTGACTGGGGAAATAGCTCCATTCCCCTCGCAAGTCAGTTAATTGCTTAGATTGTGTAATCGGATTGTCCATCTGACCTTGGATCGCCAGGCTTTCCAACCGTTCGAACTGGTTTCCAAGACGAAACCAGGCCATGATCAAGACCACCACCAGGATGAGAAATGCTGTGATGACGAAGTTGCGCCTCAGTCTCATCATCATACCCTTCCATCGCCAGACATCGGCTGGTCAGGTTCCAAAGCCAGTTCCGGCAGGATTTCTCCCACCAGCCACGCCTGCACCCGCCGAAACAGGATCGGCTGGATCTCTGGATAGGTCAGATGCTCCGGCAAAGTGTCAGACAATCGGATCTCGGCAATTTCAAAAGCCGGATCCAGCGGTCCGAGGGTCCTGATTTCGGCAAAGCAAACCAGACTTGCCAGTTCATCGGTACGCTCACCCTCAACATTGTAGGCTGGAACACGGAAGACAAACACAGGCCAAAGGTCAAAATCAATCGCCCCGGTCTCCTCGCGCAATTCGCGCTCAGCTGTCGTCTGGATCGCCTCACCGGGTTCACGATGCCCAGCCGGCAGTTCCAACGTCTGGCGCTCACGATGGCGGACAAAAATAAACTGGCCCTGGTAACGGGCCACCAGAATCGCATATTTGAAATATTGATCGGGCACTGCCGAAAAATCAGTTGTCAGTTCGATGTTCATTGGCTCTTTCCGATTTCGATTGACAGATCGACCTTGAATGACGCAAGTTACTGAAAGAAACATGTATCCATGCAATAATATCCTCATTCCTGGTAACAATACTATAACCAATCGATCCAATCCTGAGGAGATTCCAAAATGTCCGATAAAAAGACACTGAATTTACAAAAATCCGTCCATGACCTGTGTACGGAATTTCCCGAACTGATAGAGTTCATGAAAGAGGCCGGATTCCCTGACATCGTCAAACCCGGGATGCTAGCCACAGCAGGGCGTTTCATGACCTTGCCGAAGGGGGCCAAGATGAAGGGGATCGAACTCGACCAGCTAGTGGAAAAATTGCGCGCGCTCGGTTTCGAGGTCGAATCATGACCTTGCTTACGGTGGATCAGATCAGCAAAGCATTCGCCGACCGGGTCTTGTTTGATAACTGCTCGTTCACCATCAACGAAGGTGACAAGATCGGGGTTGTCGGGGTCAATGGCACAGGTAAATCCACCTTGCTGCGGATCATCGCCGGACTGGAACCATTCGACCAGGGCCAGATTTTGCGCAGTCGGGGCCTGAGTTTGGAATATTTGCCTCAGTCACCTGAGTTTCCAGCCCAAACGACGATTCTCCAGGCTGTGCTGCACGGTCACTCGCCAGCGATGCAAGTCATCCGGGACTACGAACAGGCCGCAGCTGAGCTGGCCCTGCAACCGGAAAACCCAGCGCTCCAGGACCGGCTGGTCCGGCTTTCGGGCCGGATGGACGAGGTCAATGCCTGGAGTTT
>JAQUEY010000080.1 GCA_028684955.1 Eubacteriales bacterium | reverse complement strand
AAGGATTTCTGGTTGAACAGGAAGACAATCAGGATGGGCAGGACCGCCAGGACAGCACCTGACATCAGCATATCGTAATTGTTGCCATAAGGGGTGAGCATGGTCTGCAGTCCGACCGGCAACGTGAGTTTGACGTTGTCCCGCATGACGATCAGGGGCCAGACAAACGAGTTCCAGCTGCCCATCGCCATCAGGATGGTCAGGGCGCCAAAAGCCGGTTTCATCAGGGGCATCATGATCTTGAAGTAGATGCCGTACTCCGTGCATCCATCGATGCGCCCCGCTTCCATCAGTTCCTTAGGCAGGCCGATCGCGTACTGGCGGAAAAAGAAGATGCCGGTCATGGAAACGAGGAAGGGCAGGAAGACGCCCTGGTAGGTATTGATGGTGCGCAAAGTGATCGACAATTTGTACAGCGGCAGGAGCAGAATCTCGATCGGGATCATCATGACGATCAGGACCAGGACAAAGACCAGTGTCCGGCCTTTGAAATCATATTTGGCCAGGGCATAGCCGACCATCGAGCTGAGAAAAAGGCCGCCTGCGGTCTGCAGCACCGTGATCAGGATGCTGTTTTTATACCAGTCGAGGTAGACCCCATCCCGCTGCGTGAACAGGTAGCCATAGTTCGTCAGGCTGAAATTCTGGAAATCGAGGTTGAGACTCAGGCCGTTCCGGACCATTTCCACCCCGGGTTTGAACGAGGAGAGGATGATGAACAGAAAGGGCATCAGGGCGACAACGGAAATGATCACGAGGAGTGTGACCAGGGAAAAAGAGGCCAGGCGGGTTTTGACAGGATGATCAACAGACATGATCAGACCTCCTTCTTGAACGAGCCCGTCAGGGCGAGCTGGATCACATTGACCACCATGACCAGGGCCAGGAGCACCAGTCCGGCTGCCGAAGCGAGACCGAAGTTGTTCTGGTTGATACCCTGGTTGTAGATGTAGCCGACCAGGGTCGTCCCGATGTCGCCCGGGCTGCGAGCGCCGTTGAAAAGCGTGAAAGATTCGGCAAACATCGAGAAACCACCATAGACGCTGATCGTCAGGACATAGATGATCGTCGGCTTGACTGAAGGCACGGTGATGCTGAAAAATTGCTGGACCTTGTTCGCGCCATCGATCTCGGCTGATTCATAGATCTCAGCCGGAATGCTTTTCAAGGCCGACAGATAGTAGATCAGGTTGACGCCCATCCATTTCCAGCTGCAGAACAGGACCATGACGATCATCGCGCCAGTCTTAGTGTAGAGGAACCGGTATGGCTCGGCCCCGAAAAAGACCAGGATCGAGTTGATCAGGGCGGTTTCCTGCTCAGCAAAGGCAAATTTGAAGAAAAGACCCGCCATGACGACCGAGGTCAGTGCCGGCATGAAGAGGGCGGATTTGTAGAAATTGCCACCCCTGACCGTCGGCGAGCTGATCACGCTGGCCAAGACGAGCGGGGTCGGGATCAGGATCAAAATCGTCCAGAACGTATACCGTGCTGTAACGCTCAGCGCGTTGAAAAACTGTCTGTTGAACAGATTCTGATAATTTTTCAATCCGATGAATTTTACAGTATCAAAGCCCTTGATGCTCTGCAAACTCATTTGAAACGTGGAAATCATGGGGTAGAGGAAGAAGATCAGAAAGGACAATACAAAAGGCAGGATGAAGACATAGGGGAAAACGGTGCGTGACTTAAGGATCGAGACGATCGATTTCGGCCGCAGGGTGGATGCAGTGGATGCATTGGTAGCCATGGGAAAACCCTCCCGTGAATGGTATAGATGGCAGGCGGCAGCCCGATGGAAAGGAAAAGCTTCAGCGAATCAGATCCGCTGAAGCTTTTAGCCTTTCCAGGACAAGTATTCAGCTAAAAATCAGATGGATGGACTGGTCTGGGGCTTAGCTCATGGAGCGGATTTCGTCAGCAGCCTCTTTCAGAGCGTCAGCCGGAGTCTGGCTGTTTTCCTCGAGGACCCGGTACATGACATTTTTCTGGATGGTCGAGACGGCATTCGGGAAACGGTCATCGGTGACGACGATCTTGCCAATGCTGTCGGCGGTTTCGAGCATGACATCAAACAGGTTGTCGCCGAAATACTCGGTGTATTTATTCGGTTCGCGCATCTTCGGATCATCATAGAGGTCTTTGCGCAGCGGATCGAAACCGAGGACGGACCAGGTCTTGATCGCACCATCTTTGGAAATCTTGGCGAAATAGAGGAAGTCCTTGGCCAGTTCCGGATCTTCGCACTGGGTGGTGATCGAAGTACCGGTACCGCCCATGCCAGCTGAATTGGCACCGCCTTCTTCCCAGACCGGCATCGGACGGACGGTCATCTTGCCAGCGAGGTCAGGCATGTAGTCGGTGAAACGGCCCAGATACCAGAGCGGCATCGTGATCGAAGCGATTTCGCCTTTGTTGAAATAGGCCCAGAATTCTTCGGCGTGGAAGAAACCGCCGGGAGCTTTGACTGCGATTTCATTTTTATAGAGCTGGTCATGCAGCCACTGCAGGACTTCGGTGTTGGTTTCATTGTCGATGATGACTTCGCCCGAATCGGTGAAGAAGTCAGACCCTTTCTGGACCAGCAGCGGGTAGTAGGACCAATGCTCGGTCGTCTCGGTCGCCATCATGTACTTGCCGGTCTTTTCCTTGACCTTCAGGCCTGCGGCGACATAGTCGTCCCAGGTCTTGATCGCATCGATATCGACGCCGGCCGCTGCCATGATTTCGGTATTGTAGTAGGTCACGGTGGCGCCGACATGGTAATCAATACCATAGTAGTTGCCATCTTTGGCATAGTTGTCAAAACGGCCCATGATCAGGTTTTCTTTTTCGGGGTCGATGACTGAATTGAGCGGAATGAGCGGGACCGTGTCGCCCATCAGGAAATTGGCATATTTGCTGATCTCGATATCAGCCAGATCCGGAGCGCCAGAGCCCGTTTGCAAGGCGATCTGCAGCTTGCTGTGCAGCTCATCGTAGGAATAGACATCCACGGTCAGGTTGATCGGGCGGTCTGGATTGAGTTCATTCCAGTTGTTGACCGCATCGATCATGAACTGGTTATGCAGTTCCTGGAACGTCCAGAAATTCAAGTCGACAGCGTTTTCCTTGCCGGAATCCACCGTGGTCGGGGCCGCTTCACCTTCGGTCGTGGCGCTGCCGCCAGCAGCAGTTGTCGTAGCCGAACCGCCACAGGCAGCCAGGCCAATCACCAGTGTGAGCGCTAGAATCAGGGCGAGAACTTTCTTCATCAAGCTTTCCTCCTTGGATTCGATCAGGATCGGTACCATCCTTTGTCCTGTACCCATCATAACTTGTACCTACATTTAAGAGAATTATAACTTGTTGCCCTTTTACTATACAAATTTGAGGTGAAGAGGCTGGACGGAAACTGGACGAGCCTTTTTGCACTCGATGCAAGCCGTTCCAAATCATTATCCCCCATGCAGCTTGACCAATGACAAAACGATGAAGATTGCATAATAGGGAATGAAAGCTTTTCAAAAATAGGAATGATATAGTTTCTAAACAGGGATCAAAATTGTTTCGAAATAAGGAATAGACTTTAATAATATGAGTAAATCGTTTATACTGCCAGAAAAGGGGGATGTACTTGTATGTATTTACCAAGACTCATCGAGAAAAATATTGAAAACAAGCTCTCCTATGTGGGTGCTGTTCAAATAGAGGGGCCGAAATGGTGTGGTAAATCGACGACAGCGTCATTATTTGCAAAGACAATCATCAAACTTCAAGATCCGATTGTTTTTAATCGATATAAAATTTATGCTTCAACGAGTAAAGAGGATCTGCTCGATGGCGAAAAGCCAATTCTTTTTGATGAATGGCAGAAAATTCCTGAACTATGGGACTTTATCCGGTTGGATGTAGACGATCATCCCGGATTCCCCGGTTTGTATTTGTTGACCGGCTCCTCCAAGCCGATTGAGGACAGCCTTAGACATTCGGGGTCTGGGCGGATTGCTAAAATCAAAATGCGTCCGATGTCCTTGTTTGAGTCAAAGTACTCCACAGGTGAGGTCTCCTTATCCGAGTTGTTTAATAATCCTGATTGCCGGATCAAGGGCGAATCCGGCTTGAGCATATCTGATCAAGTCGATCTGGTATGCAGAGGGGGATGGCCTGGTCTGATCCAGACACCAAAATCAAAAATGACCAGCTATCTAAAAGACTATTATGAAGGGCTCGTACATGCTGATATCTCGGATGTCGATGATATTAAAAGAAATCCAAACCGGGCCAAAGCAGTCTTGAGGTCTTATGCCAGGGGATTGTCAACTTTGACAGACTTCCAAACAATGATCAAAGATTTGGAAAATGTTGGGGAAGGTATCGACAACAAGACGTTCATTTCCTACATCAGTGCATTTGAAAAATTATTCATCATCGAAAATGTTGAAGCATGGACACCCAAACTTCGAAGCGCAAGCAAGATCCGGACCAAGGCGAAAAAACAGTTTACGGACCCTTCTATTGCTGTGATTGCCCTGGGTGCTACTGCAAATGAATTGTCAGAAGATATGGAAACTTTTGGCTTTTTTTTTGAATCAATGGTTACCAGAGACTTGAGGATCTATCTGGAATCAATAAACGGAGAAGTTTTTCATTATCGGGATAATACAAATCTTGAGGTCGACTGTATCCTGAAACTGGATGATGGCCGTTGGGCTGCCGTAGAAGTCAAAGTGGGTGGCAATAAAATTGACGAAGCATCCGCGAATTTATTGAAACTGGCTGAGCGCGTTGATACAGAACACATGAAAGAGCCGACGTTTCTCATGGTGATTTACGGAGGCCAGCACGCCTACAGGAGAAAAGATGGCATACTGGTTGTCCCTATCGGTTGCTTAAGAGATTGAACTACACAAACTTGGAGGCCCTCCTCATGCGCTATCTTGCCATCGACTTCGAAACCGCCAACGCCAGCCGTTCCAGAATCGATTTATTCAAGAGCCTTAGCTGTTAAATTGGATCAGAGTTGCAGATGTAATTACAGATTTTTCCAAGCTGTCGGTTAAAATTTCAGTTTGCCAAGCAAAAATTCCTCGGCAGAGCCGTGAATGATGCCATCCCGGCTCATGTCAAACGGATCCAGTGTCAAGACAAATTTGGGATAATTATCGTCGATCATCTGAAGCGGCTTGAATTCTCTTGCGGCGGTTTGCTCATCCAGGATCGTCATCGCGACCTGGATATAAATTCTGTGACTGCCCTTTTCTGCTATGAAATCGACCTCGAGATCCCCTTGCTGACCCACAAACACACGATAATCGAGTCTGCGCAATTCCAGGAAAACAAGATTTTCCAAAACAGATCCCAGGTTTCGATTGCTCGATGATGTCAAAACCGTCCGAATCCCAGGATCAATGGCGTAGTATTTGGGTTCGCGACTCAAGATTGCCCTGCCTCGCAGATCAAATCGTTCAACCGCATAGAGCAGGAAAGCTTCTTCAAGATAGGTGATGTATTTGGCAATGGTCTCCTGGCGTGTCTTCTCACCACTCAAACTGTTAAGTGTGTGAGTGATTTTGCGAACAGAACTACGATTGCCCACTGTATCGAACAAGAATCGACTCAAGTTTTGCAAGGTGATTGGATTTGCGACATTGCCTCGCAGTAGAATATCTTTGAATAAGATGCTGTCAGTCAAATCATCCAGTAAATTCAACTTTTGCTGCTCATCGGATAGTTGCAAAACCCCGGGGAAACCGCCAAAACGGAAATAATCATTCAGCGTTAGATCTGGAATAAGTTCCCGAGCTTCGGCCAGGGAGAAGGGTAAAAGCATTTGCTGAATGTAGCGCCCACTTAGTCGCGTTGCCAGTTCCGATGCGAGTAGATTGGCGTTGGAACCGGTCAGGACGATATCCAATCGTTTGTCTAAATGCAAAGAGTTGATCACATCTTCCCATTGCTCAACTATCTGGATCTCATCCAGCAACAGATGACAGTCTGATTCACGACCGTTGAAATAGTCCAGCACATACTGATGGAGTGCCCCTGGCTGACGCAACTGGACATGCATGTAATTTTCAAAATTGAGAAACAGGATATTGGATTCTGGTGTGCCAATCCGAGTCAATTCCTCTCGATATTGCAGCAAGAGCGTAGACTTACCGCACCGCCGAACACCCGTTATGATTTTAATCACTTTATGGCCACGCCATTGCTTGAGCCACGCCAAATCTTTTGATCTCTGAATCATAAGCGCCTCCAGTGAAAGGGGGAGAACATAGCTATTACTAATAACAATATACGCTTGGAATAGATATGTCTAGATAATGTAGATGATATATCCGATTGAAATCGATATAAATCCAATATTTCCTGAATCGATTCAATCAAGCTGATTTATCTGTGAAAAAGGTGATGGATGTATTCTTCTGAACCATGGTAAATCTGCAAAATTTGCACAGTTTCATCATCGTGATCATATAAAGCGATATTATGTCCACAAACCAGAAAACGGGTTGTTGAAAATTGGTCGGGTACCTTGTTGTACAGCGCCGATGATAAAGGGTAGCTATCAGGAAAATTCTCGAGTCGTTCAAATGTCAGCAGGATCATATCGATCGTGTTTTGAGCAGCTGCTGGACTCGCCAACTCAAAAGAGATATATTCTCTAATCGCTTCCAACCTATTGATGACAACAGGCGAGAGCTCGATCTTAGCCATCGCGTTTCAGACGCTCCCTGGCAGTTTCCAGGGAGATCCATCCTTGTTCGTGACCGGATCGACGTGCATCGTCCAATTCTTCGAACAATCGTCCCCACAGTGCTTCACGCATGGAGTCGTATTCTTCAATATCAATAATGGCATACTTGCCTTTGCCATCTCGAGTCAGGAAAACCGGATTTCCTTTTTCAACCTCATCCAAAACAGCAGTATATTGCCGTAGCGAAGAAATATTTTTAATATTTGGCATGTTTCTCACCACCCTTCTATTTAGTATAAGATCATAGCGCTGCAAAAACAACAACAGATGCGCAGCAGACGTGGCCTGGTTGCCTCTAGTAACCAGATCTGATATTACTTAAGAAGCATCTCGACTGCTGCAAACGTATTTAGCGACTGCGAGGCACTCCATGACCATCCATCCCAACCCCAGCGTGATCATCTTCGATTTTGACGGTACGTTGCTCGACTCCATGCCTTTTTGGGACGACCTGGCCTTGAGTGCACTGGTCCAGCATGGCCTCGAACCGGACGAGGACCTATTACGCCGCTTGCCGGAAATGACCATGCGCGAAGTGGCCGAGTACCAGGCCTTTCATTACCCTGTCCTCGGTACGGCAGACGACATTTTTGCAGACTGGAAGCGACAAGCGCGCGAGGCTTTCCAGAACAAGCTGCCCTACAAGCCCGGCGCCCTGGAATTGCTGGACGATCTGTCTCGCCGCGGCAAAAAGATCGCCATCGCCACCATGTCGGAACGGGCGATCGTCGAGTTGGCATTGCAGCGCCAGGGCATTGGCTCCAAGATCGAGACCCTGGTGACGAGCGAAGACGTCGGTGTCGGCAAGCATGAGCCGGCCATCTGGCTCGAAATCACCCGCCAGTTTGGCGTTGCGCCAGCCGACTGTGTCGTAGTCGAGGACGCCTACTTCGCCGCCCGCACCGCCAAGACCGCCGGATTCCAGGTCATCGGCGTCGCCGATGGCGCTAACGCCCTCTACGCCACACACCTGAAAGACATCGCCGATCTCTATGTGGGCAGCCTGGAGGATTTGATCGGAAAGCTGTAAACACACGAAAACGCCTTCACAATCCGTACAAAAAATTTACATTCGCATGTTGAGCTTGTGGCCCCTTCAGAGATATTCTTATTAAATGAGAGTACCATCTGACAAACCGAGACCGTGGATCCGCTGGCGGCACCGTGCTGTCCAGACTTTGCTGCGCCCGGTCCTGCGGCTGTTCTACGGCTGGACGTACCGGTATCGCGGCGAGCGTTACCGGGAGGAGGATCCGCGCCAGCCGTACCTGATCCTTTCTAACCACAACGGGGCGGTGGATCCCATCCTGCTGGCACTGAGCTTTCGCCAGCCGATCTATTTCGTGGCCAGCGATCACATTTTCCGCTGGGGCTTTGTCAGCAAAATCATCCGGTATGTGGCGGCCCCGATTCCGATCGTTAAGGCTCAGCTCGACCTCAAGGCGATCCACCAGATGAAGGCGATCAGCAGGGAAGGGGGAACCATTGGCCTGTTCCCATCGGGCAATGGCTCTTTCACCGGGCCGGAGATGCCCATCAACCTCGGGACAGCCAAACTGGCACGCGTGTTGAAATTGCCGGTTCTGTTGTTCCGGTTCGAGGGCGGCTATCTGACCCGGCCGCGCTGGGGCGTCACCACGCGCCAGGGTGTCATGCGCGGCCGCGTTGTTCGTGCGCTCAGTGTCGATGAGATCGCGGCGATGACACCGGAAGCCTTGCTGCAGGTCATACATCAAAAACTCGACGCGGACCCCTACCGCGATGATCGTACCGCCTCGGACCAGGATCCGGACAGCACAACAGCACCCCGTGTCCTGACCCAGGCCACAGCCAGTCCTGTCCAGCTCTACAAAGGCAGGCGCCTCGCTGAATACCTCGAGCGGGTTCTCTTTGTCTGCCCAGACTGCCATCAGTTGAACACCCTGCGCTCAAAGGATGATCGTCTGTTCTGCACCTGTGGATTTGCCATCCGTTACGCCGAGGATGGACGCTTCTACACCGCTGCCCCCACCAGCGCTGCCCCTCAAACCGCCCTGACCGCGTCGCCCATCCGGGCAGCCCTGCCCCATGTCAAGGCCTTCGACCAGTTCCAGCGCCAGTACCTCACCACCTGGCTGGCCCAGGCGGGTGTCCTTCAGACACATCAGACGACGCCCTTTTTCACAGATGAAGGCGAAACACTGTCAGTCGTGCAACGGGCAAGCCACGAGGAGAAGACACTGCACGGCCAGCTGGCCCTCTATTCGGACCGCCTCGCTTTCCAGCCCGCCCAGCCCCTCCCGCCAAACGGCGATACCGCTCAGGTATTCCCGCTCGAACAGATCCGGTTTGTCGCGGTCCACGGGCCCCAGACGCTGCAATTCCAGGATGCCCGGACGAACCTGGTCTACGAAGTTCATTCCGATCGTCCCCGTTCCGCCTACCGCTACATGGTCATGATCGACCTGCTAAAATCCCGGACCCATCCCAACCTGACACCAGCCCCCCAATAAACTAAAAGAGGTAGCTCATGGACTTTTCTGCTGACAATCCTGCCATCTGGGACGGCATCATCCAGTTTGGCTGGATCTGCCTCATCCTTCTGGTTGGCAACCTGGCGCGGCGCAAGATCCGCTTTTTCCGCAAAGCGCTGCTGCCGACGTCGGTCATCGCCGGCTTTCTGGGCCTGGTGCTCGTCCAGACCGGGCTTTTGCGCTTTGACCTCGATTTCCTCAATGGCATCACCTACCACACGATCGCGATTGGATTCATCGCCCTCGGCCTGCGCATGCCTCGCCGCAAAGACACACACAGCCAGGGTGGCAAAGCGCATGATGGCACCAAAACGGGCATGCTGATCGTCTCCAACTACCTGATCCAGGGCGTCCTGGGTCTTGTAATCATGATTGTCCTGGCCAATACATTCCTGCCGGACACGTTCCAAGCGGCTGGTTTGCTGCTGCCGATGGGCTACGGCCAGGGACCGGGCCAGGCCAACAACATCGGCTCGGTCTATGAAAACATCTGGGGCTTTGCCGGCGGCCAGTCCTTTGGCCTGGCCATCGCGACGGCCGGTTTCC
>JAQUEY010000079.1 GCA_028684955.1 Eubacteriales bacterium | reverse complement strand
TGCCCTGAACCCGATTCGGGCTGGATTGACTGAAAGAATTAATGATTACCGCTGGAGTGCGCATCTCGATCTTGCCCAGAAAATGCCAGGGTTTGTCAACAAAAGCCGCCTATACGAAAAATTGGGGACAACGACAGAGACCGGTAGAGCCATTTATCTTGAACTTATACAAAATGCGCTCAAAGAACCTTTGACGCATTTGAATCCAGGCGAATACCAGTTCAAGCGCAAAATCAGCGAACTTGAAAACCTGCTGGCGTCCATTTTACATCACCAAGGCTATGCCTTGACAATCCAGCAGATTGTTTCTGGCAAAAGGAGCAATGAACTGATAAGAGCCAGACAAGAATTTGCCAGAGAAGCGAACCAAAAAGGTTACTCGTATATCGAAATTGCCGCTGTTCTTCAGGTTAGCACCCGAAGTGTTCGATATTGGTGTCAAAATGGTTCGGATCATGATGACATCAGATCATGAATCAGAATGAAAGTAACTACCCGAATGATGTGCTGGCGCAATCCCTGGCCCCGAATCGTGAAACTTCCGCCCATGGGGCCACCCTTCGCGCGACCCCTGGCACCGATGCGTGCAATTTCATCATCCCGGGCCAGGGTGGTATTTGACACATATCCTGACACGAACCTCAAACCGCCTGCGGCTGTAGGATCAGAAGGTTTCCGTATCTGAACTTCCGGGAAACTACCCCGACCTGAAAATTGAAATTTCAAAAACGAGGTCGGGGTCAATTTCGTGCAACAACGAATCATCAAACCTCAGAGAGCCTGCGGCTGTAGCCTTTGGCGCCCCAGAACTATGACATGTCTGAATGTACAGGGTGGCCCCGATTCGTGCAATTTCCGCCCGAAGTGCCACCCCTTGCGCCACCCCTGGTCCCGATTCGTGCAATCTCCGCCCGAAGTGCCACCCCTTGCGCCACCCCTTGCCCCGATTCGTGCATTTCCGCCCGAAGTGCCACCCTTCGCGCGACCCCTGGCCCCGGATCGTGCAATTTCCGCTCCGGGTGCCACCCCTCCACCCCTCGCGCCTCGCCGCCCGCGGTGACTTCTTGCCCGGTCAATATCCTAGCCCCTGCAAAGAGCCCCCTTGCACGGGGCATTGCTAACACATCGCATTCCATGCTAGAATAGGTCGCCTGAACGCATAGGACGATTTGGCTCGATTCGGGCGAAGTCGTCTTTTTTTCATACGCTAGGAGGTCTCTATGAAAAAGGCATATCTGATCCTCGAAGATGGCAGCATTTTCCCGGGGGAGCGGTTCGGCTCACCGCGTGAAGTGATCTGCGAGATGGTATTCAACACCGGCTTGACAGGGTATCTCGAATTGCTGACAGATGCCTCCTATGCCGGCCAGGGGATCGTGATGTCCTCGCCGATCATCGGCAATTACGGTGTTTTCACGGAACAAAGTGAGTCTGACCGTCCTTGGGCTGACGCACTGATCGTCCGCGACTTGACCCACATCATTGGCGATGCCCGCGATGCGGAAGATCTCAACGAATACCTGATCCGCCATGATATCCCGGCGATCAGCGGCATTGATACCCGGACCTTGACCTTGACCCTGCGGGAAAAAGGCACGATGAACGGCATGATCACAGCAGGCGAGGACTATGACCTGGCAGCTTGCCTCCAGCGCATCCATGCCCACACCAATCACTGCCCCGTCGCCCGGGTCAGCCGCAAAACCGCCAAAACCTATCCAGCTGGCGCTTTCGGCCGCATCAACCGCGAACCTGGCATGAGCCGTCCGGCGGATGCCCTCAACGAGATTCCCTTCGAGGTCGATGCAGCCACCCAGGCGAAATACCGCATTGCGATGCTGGATTTCGGCCTCAAGCAGAACATCGTCTGGAACTTGACCCAGCGCGGCTGTGATGTCACCGTCTACCCCTGGGATACCCCGGCGGCCACCATCCTGGCTGACAGACCGGACGGCATCATGCTGTCCAATGGCCCTGGAGATCCGGTCGACTGCGATCCGATCCTGCCCAACATCCGCGCCCTGTACGAATCCGGTGTCGTCGTCTTCGGCATTTGCCTGGGTCACCAGCTGGTCGCCCTGGCTACTGGGGCCAAGACCAGAAAGCTCAAATACGGCCACCGTGGCATCAATCATCCGGTCAAGGACCTTGCGGCTGACCGGGTCTACATCACCTCGCAGAACCACGGCTATGTCGTCATTGACGAAACCGTCGATCCGTCCATCGCCACCGTCAGCCACATCCATGTCAACGACGGATCCAACGAAGGCCTGCGCTATACACAATACCCAGTCGCGACCGTCCAATACCATCCGGAAGGCGCCCCAGGCCCGCAGGATTCAGAGTATCTGTTTGATGAATTCCTGGCCCGGATCGACCAGGTGCGCGGCTCGGCCCGCAACTGAGCGGACCATGGCTGGCCTGTTCCGGTCCCGCCTGACCCTGCTTGAACGCGCGCGTGCCAGTCTGGCCATCCAGACGGGCCGCGCGTTGACTTTTACCCTGCGCCGCCTGGGCCGTGGCGCGACCGCCCTGCCGGGCAAGGCCGCACTCAAGGTCGATCCGCAGCTCTTGAAACGCCTGACTGCTGGCCGAACCGTCTATCTGGTCACCGGTACCAATGGCAAGACCACCACCGTGCGGATCTTGTGCTCGATCCTGGAGTCGCTCGGCACACCGGTGATCACCAATCCGTCCGGTGCCAACCTGGATTCAGGCTTGACCACCACCCTGCTCGATCACTTGCCCCTGCTGCGCCAGAAAACAGCAGGCGAAAACGACTTGGCGATCGTCTTTGAAATTGATGAAGCCTTTTTTGCGAAGCTGGCAGCTTCACTTGGACCGAGTGTCTGTGTGGTGACCAACTTTTTCCGCGACCAGCTGGACCGCTATGGTGAGCTGGCCCATACCCGGGACTTGATCGCCAAGGGCCTTTCTGACAGCTCCGCCAAAGTGGTCCTGTGTGCCGATGACTCCCTGTGTGCCTCCCTGGCCCGGGGTCGTGAGGACCAGTGTGTCTATTTCGGACTGGACGAGGCAGCCATGCAGGTTGGTCCATCCGGCACCGTCACGGAATCGGCTTATTGCACCTTCTGTGGCACGCGATACCAGTACCAGGCCCATGCCTATGGCCATCTGGGCCGGTTTTCCTGTCCGAGTTGCGGATTTTCCCGGCCCGAGCCTGACCTGTCCTTTGCCCCGGCTACCCCGGCTTCACGTGAGCTGCAGGCAAGTGCCGGTGACAAGGGTGAATCCCAGGCGTTGCGCTTCCAATACCACGGCGAAACGATCCTGGCCGAATTGGCGATCCCTGGACTGCACAATGGCTACAATGCCTCGGCTGCCTTGCTGGCTGCGATCGCTGGCGGCCAGGCCTTTGCCCCGGCTGCCGAGGCGCTGGGCCAGGCCCGCGCGGCCTTTGGCCGGATGGAACGTTTCCAGGTGGGTGAACGTGAGGTGTGCCTGATTCTGGTCAAAAACCCGGTCGGCATGGACCGGGCGCTCGATCATGTCGGCCATGCCAGCGATTTCGGAGCGGCCATGCTGCTGCTCAATGCCAATGACCCGGATGGGCGGGATGTCTCCTGGATCTGGGATGTCGATTTTGAAACCCATCTGCTGCCCGGCCCGCTGGGTGTTTCAGGTATACGGGCGGCGGATATGGCTTTGCGCCTGTTTTATGCTGGCAAACCAGCCAGCGAGCTCCAGATCGATTCAGACGCCCTGACTTTGTTTGACCACCAGCTGGCCCTTTGTCCACCGGGGACTTGTCTCTATGTCCTGCCCAATTACACGGCGATGCTCGACCTGCGGGCCAGCCTTGCCAAGCGCTACCACCTGCGCGAATTCTGGCGCAAAGGAGGCTGAAATCCTTTGGAACTGAGAATCTGCCACCTCTATCCGGACCTGCTCAATCTCTACGGCGACCGAGGCAATCTGATCACGCTCAAGCAGCGCTGCCTGTGGCGCGGCATTGCCTGCATCATCACCCCCATCAGCCTCGGGGACTCTTTTGCAGCCAGCGACTATGACTTGGTCTTCATGGGCGGCGGCCAGGATTATGAACAGAACCTCCTCTACGAAGATCTGATCGAGCAAAAAGGAGACGCCATCCGGGCTGCTGTGGAAGACGGCCTGGTTTTCCTGTGCATCTGTGGTGGCTACCAGTTGATGGGTCGCTACTATGAGGAACAGGATGGCCACCGGATCGAGGGACTCGGTGCAATCGACATCAAAACCATCGGTCGCCCGGACCGTCTGATTGGCAACACGATCCACGAAGCCGCCTGGTTGTCAGAGCTGGGCCACGATCCTGTTCTGGTCGGGTTTGAAAACCATTCCGGCCGCACCTATCTGGGACCCGGAGTCCGTCCGCTGGCCAAGGTCCGCAAAGGTGGAGGCAACAATGGGGATGACCAGACCGAGGGTGCAATTTATAAGAACACTTATTGCACATACTCCCATGGATCTTTTCTGCCAAAAAACCCGGATATGGCGGATCATCTGATTGAAACTGCCTTGAAAAGACGCTATCCTGAATTGAAAGACCTCCCGCCGCTTGATAATCAATTGAGCGAAAATGCAAGAAAATATCTTGTAAATTGCAATTGCTGAGGTGAGGATCCTTGACAGGACGAATCGTCCGCAGATACAATAACGTTTGTTTGAAACGAGCAATGGCGCTCATCCGGCAGTCGGTCCTGTCTGCCGGGGGCGCTTTTTTTGTTTGATTGCCAGAACTTGATGCTTGCACGCCGGCCCGGCCCACGGGCCATCCCCATTGCACCCGCCAAAGGAGGTAGCTGCCATGAGCCTATACACCCGTGAGGACATCATCCGGATCGTCAAAGAGCAGGATGTCCGATTCATCCGCCTTCAGTTCACCGATATTTTCGGCACCATGAAAAACGTTTCGATCAGCTCAAGCCAGCTGGACAAGGCCCTCGATGGCATCTGCATGTTTGATGGATCGGCGATCGAAGGGTTCACCCGGGTCGAGGAATCCGACATGTACCTCGAGCCAGACCTGGACTCGTTCCTGATTTTCCCCTGGCGGCCGCAGCAAGGTAAAGTGGCCCGGCTGGTCTGCGATCTCAAAACGCTCGAAGGCAAGACCTTTGCCGGCGACCCGCGCCAGATCCTCCGGAAAGTCGTTCGTCAGGCCGAGGAGATGGGCTACATCTTCAACGTTGGCCCGGAATGCGAATTTTTCCTGTTCAACAACGATGACCAGGGCAATCCCACCACCCTGACCAATGACACAGGCTCTTATTTCGACCTCGAACCGCTCGGCCAGGGTGAAGATGTCCGGCGCGAAATCGTCCTGGCCTTGGAGGAAATGGGCTTTGAAGTCGAGGCCTCGCATCACGAGGTGGCACCGGGCCAGCATGAAATCGACTTCCGCTTTGATGAAGCGGTTGCTGCGGCTGATCGCCTGATGACGTTCAAACAGGCCGTCAAAACCATCGCTCGCCGTTATGGCATGCACGCGACCTTCATGCCCAAGCCGATCGCCAAAGTCAGCGGCTCTGGACTGCACACCAATATGTCGCTATTCCAGGATGGCGTCAATGTACTCAATGACCCTTCAGATCCTGAAGGCCTGTCCAAGATCGCGCGCTATTTCATTGGCGGAATTCTGGAGCACATGCGCGGCATCACGGCGATTGCCAATCCGCTGGTCAACTCCTACAAGCGTTTCGTGCCCGGTTTTGAAGCCCCCTGCAACATTTCCTGGTCGTTGCACAACAGAAGCCCGCTGATCCGTATTCCGGCCATCCGGGGCGAAAACACCCGCATCGAGCTTAGAAGTCCCGACCCGGCCAGCAACCCCTACCTGCTGTTTGCCGCCTGCCTGGCCGCCGGCCTCGATGGCATCCGGCGCCAGCTCGACCCGGGCCCCTCGCTCAACACCAATTTCTATACCATGAACGCCGAGGAACGAGCCGCCCGCAAAATCAAAGATCTGCCCATGAGTCTGCAGGAAGCGCTCGATGAACTGGAAAAAGACGTGCTGTTGCATGAAGTCCTCGGTGAACATGTGATGGAGAAATACATCGCCTCCAAACGCAAGGAGTGGGGCGACTACCGCAAAGTGGTCACCCAGTGGGAGATTGACCAGTACCTGCGCCAATATTGAGCACTGCCCCCAGAGCCGGCCTGATTTTTTGACGAAAGGGGGTGTCGCTTCATGCGCAGCCTGATCATTGCCCATCCCGACCATGACATGGCCGGCAGACTGCATAGCCTGCTGCGCGGCCGTGATCTCCCTGTTCTGGGCATTGCCACCAGCGGTGCCCAAGTCCTGCAGCAAGTGGCCCAGTGTGACGAGGGCTGCGTCATCATCTGTCCCTTCCGTCTCCATGACTTGTCAGCCAACGAGATCCGCCGCCTGCTCGATTCGACCTGTGATTTGCTGGTCCTGGTCAATGCGCGCCAGATCAGCCAGGTTTTCGGCGAGGGGATCTACACCCTGGTCCAGCCCTTTTCCGGCCAGGACGTCCTTGATGCTGCCAGTGGCTTGCTTGACCACCGGCCACCGCAGATGCTGCTCCAGCCGACGGAGGCGCTGAACTACGGTCAGCCTCAGGTCAATTCTCCCGCCTTGGACAAGACACCCGTGAACCGCAGCACAGATGAGCAACAGATCATCGAGCGCGCCAAGTCGTTCCTGATGCAGCGCAAACACATGACCGAGCCGGAAGCACACCGATTCCTGCAGAAACGCAGCATGGAATCCGGGATCCGGATTGTCGAACTGGCTAAACGACTGTTACAATAGTTTTGCAAGTGACACAACAAAAAGTTGCAAGGGGGCATCTTTGAAACCATGATTGGAAAGAACATCCTCGTCTTCACCAAAATGCATGGTGCAGGCAATGACTATATCTACATCAATGCGATCGCCCAGCCGGTGGCTGATCCGGAGAGCCTGGCCATCCGTCTGTCGGACCGCCATTTTGGCATCGGCGGAGACGGGATTGTCCTGATCAAGCCGTCCCGGACAGCTGATTTTTTCATGGACATGTACAATGCCGACGGTTCGCGCGGGAAAATGTGCGGCAATGCCATCCGCTGTGTCGCCAAATATGTCCATGACCGCCGTCTCACCGACAAGACCACCCTGGAGATCGAGACCCTGAGCGGCATCAAGACCCTGGAGCTCCACCTCGATGACAACCGCCATGTGGTGACAGTCACGGTCAATATGGGAGCGCCCATCTTTGAACCTGAACAGATACCGGTTCGTTTTGCTGGCGAGAAGATGATCGAAGCCCCGATAGAAGTCGCTGGGCAGACCTATGCGCTGACATCGGTCTCGATGGGCAATCCGCACACGGTGATCTTCACCACCGGCGTCAAGGATCTCGACCTTGCCCGCATCGGTCCTTCCTTCGAACATCTGCCGATCTTCCCCGATCGCGTCAATACCGAGTTTTGCGAAGTCATCGACCGCCAGACCCTGCGCATGCGCGTCTGGGAACGCGGCTCTGGTGAGACCCTCGCCTGCGGCACGGGCGCGTGTGCGACCCTCGCTGCGGCCGTTGTCACCGGCCGGTCTGACCGCAAAGCTAAGCTGGAGTTGACCGGAGGCACACTGGAAATCGAATGGGATGAAGCCAGCGGCGACATTTTCATGACCGGACCAGCTGAATTCGTTTTTGACGGTACCGTCAACCTGTAAAAATCCTGAAAAACCAGTCAAGGAGCACCCCATGGCCAGAATCAACGAAAACTACACCCGCCTGCCCGGCAGCTACCTGTTCTCCGACATCGCCAAGCGCGTCAGTGCCTTTACAGCGGCCCATCCGGACCGTTCGATCATCCGTCTCGGGATCGGCGATGTGACCCGGCCACTGGCGCCCAGTGTCATTTCAGCCCTGCACCAGGCTGTCGCGGAACAAGCTGACGCTGCGACTTTCCGTGGTTACGGCCCCGAGCTTGGTTACGATTTCCTGCGCCAGAAAATTGCTGACGTCCATTACGGTCGCCTGGGTGTGAAAATTGACACCGACGAGATTTTCGTTTCCGACGGAGCCAAGAGCGACACTGGCAACATTGGCGACATTTTTGCCGCCGATAGCACGGTTGCGGTCTGCGATCCAGTCTACCCTGTCTATGTCGACACCAATGCGATGGCCGGAAAGGCCGGGCATTACCAGAGCAGTGGCCACTGGGACCGGATTTTGTACCTGCCCTGCACGCAGGAAAATGGCTTCATCCCGGAAATTCCCAGCCCGCATGTACCAGCTCCTGAGTTGATCTATCTGTGTTTCCCCAACAACCCGACCGGCTCGACGATCAACGCCATCGACCTTCAGGACTGGGTCGATTATGCCCGCCGCAATGGCAGCGTCATTTTCTATGATGCCGCCTATGAATCCTACATCACCGAAGATCTGCCGCACAGCATCTACGAAATCGAAGGCGCCCGTGAATGTGCCATCGAGTTTTGCAGCTTTTCCAAAACAGCTGGTTTCACGGGTATCCGCCTCGGCTTCACCGTCGTGCCCAAGGAACTGCGCATCGATGGCATCGCCCTCAACAGCCTCTGGGCCCGCCGCCAGTCCACCAAGTTCAATGGTGCGAGCTACCTGACCCAGCGGGCCGGTGAAGCGGTCTACAGCGAGCAAGGCCAAAAGGAGATCCGCGAAACCATTGCCTACTACCAGGACAATGCCCGCGTCATCCGCGAAGGCCTCCTGGCGATGGGCTGGTCGGTTTTTGGCGGTAAAAATGCTCCCTACATTTGGCTCAAGACCCCGCAAAATCTCTCTTCCTGGGAGTTTTTCGATCTGCTCTTGAACAAAGCTGGCGTCGTCGGCACTCCAGGCAGCGGCTTCGGACCTGCTGGCGAGGGTTATTTCCGCCTGACGGCCTTCGGCTCAGCTGAAAACACCGCCGCAGCCATCGAACGGATTCGCACACTATTCTGATGTTACGAGTTTCTTTCTAGATCGCTGGTATAATGGTAAGACAAGACCCAGTTATCCGCTGCCATTCGTGGAGACACGTTAACTTGCAAACAAGTGACGCAGGAGGGCTACCTCATGAATCTCGCTCCTTACATCGATCACACCATTCTAAAACCCGATGCCACCCAAGACATGGTGCGCACCCTCTGTTCCGAGGCACGCGAATACGGCTTTGCCTCGGTCTGTGTCAATTCCTGCCACGCGCGCCTTGTCACCGAGGCCCTTGCCGGCAGCGACGTGCTGACCTGCGTCGTCGTCGGCTTTCCGCTCGGCGCGATGTCAACAGCGGCCAAGGTTTTCGAAACTCAGCAGGCAGTCCGTGATGGGGCCCAGGAGATCGACATGGTGATCAACATCGGCGCAGTCAAGGAAGGACGCTGGGAATTTGTCCAGGATGATATTTATTCGGTCGTCGCAGCCGCCCGGCCGGCCAAGGTCAAAGTCATCCTCGAGACTTGCCTGTTGACGGATGATCAAAAGCTGCGTGCCTGCGAAGTCAGCGTTGCTGCCGGAGCGGCTTTTGTCAAAACCTCGACTGGCTTTTCCACCGGCGGGGCCACCCTCGCCGATGTCGCCCTGATGAATTCCGTCGTCGCCGGCCAAGCTCTGGTCAAGGCCTCTGGCGGGATCCGTGACGCCGCAACGGCCCGGGCCATGATCGACGCTGGTGCAGACCGGATCGGCACGAGCAATGGGGTCGCCATTATCAAGGGCTGAATTGACACTTTTTGCCGCCCCGTACTATAATGTGCGGGGCAAGACGTCCCTCGACACAATTTGGGACGTCTTTTGCATTTTTTTGTTAGATTTCCGAGGAGGACTGTATCATGGT
>JAQUEY010000078.1 GCA_028684955.1 Eubacteriales bacterium | reverse complement strand
GAAAAGAAAGAAAACAACGTGGTTGTCCTGACCATCGATGTTTCACCGGAAACTTTTGCCGATGCACTGCAGCGCTCATTCAAGAAGAATGCCGGCCGCTTCAGTGTTCCGGGCTTCCGCAAAGGCAAGGCGCCGATGCACATTGTCACCAAATACTACGGCGAGGGCGTTCTCTATGACGATGCCATCGATTTCGCCGCCAACCCGGCCTACCTGGCAGCGATTGCCGAGCATGGTGTCACCCCGGTCTCCCGCCCAGAGCTCGATGTCCAGTCGATCAGCCGTGAGGACGGCATGAAATTCACCGTCCAGATCACGGTCAAGCCAGACGTTGAACTCGGCCAGTACATCGGCGTCGAAGCTGTCATGCCGGAATACCCGGTCACTGATGCAGACGTTGAACGGGACCTGACCCGTACCCAGGAGCGCAATGCTCGCCTGGTTCCAGTTGAAGGCCGCGGCATCGAA
Organism: Eubacteriales bacterium; assembly: GCA_028684955.1. Lineage (GTDB taxonomy): Bacteria > Bacillota > Clostridia > Saccharofermentanales > UBA5734 > UBA5734. Next base: position 9,563 of record JAQUEY010000078.1, on the reverse strand, counting down.
ACCGGTGACACCGCCAACATCGACTATGAGGGCCTCAAAGATGGCGTTCCGTTCGATGGCGGCACGGGTGCCTCCTATGATCTCAAGATCGGTTCCAATACCTTCATCCCCGGCTTCGAAGATGCACTGATCGGCAAGACTGCCGGTGAGGAATTCGAACTGCCGATCACCTTCCCTGAGGATTACAACCATGCCGAGCTTGCTGGCCAGGCGGTTGTTTTCAACGTCAAAGTCAACGAAGTCAAGTTCCGCGAACTGCCGCTCCTCGATGACGAGTTCGCCAAGGACGTCAGCGAATTTGACACCCTCGAGGATTACAAAGCCAGCATCCGGGCGAAGCTTGAAGAAAGTGCAGCCAGCCGGGCCAAGGGTGCGTTTGAAGACAACGTTGTCAAGGCTGTCGTCGAAAAAACCACCATCGATGTCCCTGCGGCCATGATCGACAGTGAAATTGACCAGATGGTCAACGAGCAGAGCCAGCAGATGCGCTACCAGGGTTTTGAGCTCGAGCAGTACCTCGGCTACATCGGCCAGACGATCGAGACCTTCCGCGATCAGTTGCGTGACAGTGCCGAGGCCCGCGTACGCACCAGCCTGGTCCTCGAAGCCATCGCTGCCAAGGAAGATATCCAGGCCAGCGACGAAGAAATCGACGAAGAAATCGGCCGCATGGCCCAGCTGTACGGCATGACCAAGGAAGACCTCAAGGGTCGCATCGCCCCCGGCGAAAACAGCTTTGTTGCCGAGAGCGTGGTCCGCAACAAGACCATTGCCCTGCTGACGGAAAAAGCAGTCCAGATCGCTCCTCCGCCGGAAGTCGAAACGACTGAAGAAGCAGCTGAATAAAACCTTTGCAGGTCAAACCAGCCCCTTGCGTAACATGGTTACGGTATCCTTTAGACAAATAGACAGAATATCAGCTATGATACAGAAGGGAGCTTTCGCAAGGAAGTTTCCTTCTGTCTATCTCACAAACCCGCCAGATCAAGTATCAAAGGAGTGAATGTTATGAGCCTTGTACCAATCGTCGTCGAACAGACCAATCGCGGTGAGCGATCCTATGATATCTTTTCCCGCCTCTTGAAGGAGCGCATCATCATCCTCAGTGATGAAGTCAATTCCGTGACTGCCAGCCTGGTCACCGCCCAGCTCCTGTTCCTCGAAGCCGAGGACCCGGACAAGGACATCCAGCTCTACATCAACAGCCCCGGCGGCGAAGTCACCTCCGGCCTGATGATCTATGACACCATGCAGTACATCAAGGCCGACGTTCAGACGATCTGCATGGGCATGGCCGCCAGCATGGGTGCCTTCCTGCTCGCAGCCGGTGCCCCGGGCAAGCGCTTTGCCCTGCCCAATGCCGAGATCATGATCCACCAGCCTTCCGGTGGTGCCCAGGGCCAGGCGACCGACATCCGTATCGCCGCCGAGCACATCCTGAAAATGAAAGACCGCCTCAATCGTATTCTGTCTGACCGGACTGGCCAGCCTCTGGAAAAGATTGCCGCCGATACCGAGCGCGACAACTGGATGACAGCTGACGACGCCAAACTGTATGGCATCATCGACCACATCATGGAAAAGAGGGCTTAAAGCATGGACAATAACGGCAAAGGCAAGGGTGGTTCATCCGGTGGCCCGGGTTCCCAGCCCCCGCGCGGCAAACGCCAGTCGGGAACGGGTGATTCAGAAGGCTATGTCCCGGTTGCCTGCTCTTTCTGCGGCAAATCCGAAGGCCAGGTCAGCCGCCTGATTGCCGGGCCGGGCGTTTTCATCTGTAATGAGTGCGTCAGCCTCTGCGAAGAAATCCTCAACGAAGAAGACCAGGCCCTGGGGGGAGAGCTGGCCAAGGCTCCCCAGATGGGCGAGCTGATGTCTCCTGCCCGGATCAAGGAAGCGCTCGACCAGTACGTCATTGGCCAGGATAAGGCGAAAAAAGCCTTGTCCGTGGCGGTTTACAACCATTACAAGCGCGTCTATGCTGGAGCCTCGACCAAGGCCGATGACGATGTCGAGCTGTCAAAAAGCAATATCCTGCTGATTGGACCGACAGGCACTGGCAAGACCTTCCTGGCCCAGACGCTGGCCCGTATCCTGGATGTCCCGTTTGCCATTGCCGACGCGACCGCCCTGACTGAGGCTGGTTACGTCGGTGAGGACGTCGAAAACATCCTGCTCAAGCTGATCCAGAATGCCGATTTCGATATTGAACGGGCCAAGCGTGGCATCATCTACATTGACGAGATCGACAAAATCGCCCGCAAATCAGACAATCCATCGATCACGCGTGATGTCAGCGGCGAAGGTGTGCAACAGGCCCTCCTCAAGATTCTTGAGAGCACCGTGGCCAATGTCCCGCCCCAGGGTGGCCGCAAGCATCCGCACCAGGAGTTCATCCAGATCGACACCACCAATATCCTGTTCATTCTTGGTGGCGCTTTCGATGGCCTGGACAAGGTCATCTCCCAGCGTGTCGGCAAGAAATCGATGGGCTTTGGTGCGACTGTGGAAAGCAAGCAGGAGTACGATGTTGGTGAATTGCTCACCCGCCTGATGCCCCAGGACCTGCTCAAATTCGGCCTGATCCCCGAATTCGTCGGCCGGATTCCTGTGGTGGTCACTCTGACCGGCCTGAATGAAGAGGCCTTGGTCCGCATCCTGCAAGAGCCCCGCAACGCCCTGATCAAGCAGTACAAGAAATTGTTCCACTACGATGGTGTGGAGCTGGAATTCGAACTCGATGCGATCCAGGAGATCGCCCGCCAGGCGTTGGGTCGCAATACGGGCGCACGCGGCCTCAGAGCCATACTCGAGGAGATCATGCTCGACGTCATGTTCGAGATTCCTTCCAGAAGTGATGTCAGCCGCTGCATCATCACCCTCGATAATGTCTTGCACAAGACCCCGCCGGAAGTCATCCTCAAACAGGAGCTTTCCGCCTGAACGGCCTTGTCGAAAACGAAGAGCCGCCAAACCGTTGCGCTTCAGGGGTTTGGCGGAATACCCTGTCGAAAATCCGCGAATTTTGACGAACGACAGGCACCCACACGGGTGCCTGTTTTTTTTATGCTGAACCTGTCCTTTATCAAGCCATGAAGTGCCAGGACACCCGGATGTGTTCCTGCACAAGCAGCCCAAGGCAGGTCAGCATGAAAAAAATGGATCCCCCGAAAAATTATCAGCAACCCTTGTTGTCTTCTAACCAGATGGTGATCAAGCCGGTTGACCAGGTGATTTGTCCAGAAGCGGTTTACTTGCTGGGTCAGATTCGTCATCCCGCATTGCCCGCTTTGCGCGGCGTGGAGGAGATCACCCTGGAGGGCCAGGCACCTCAAGACTGCTTCCTGTTTGACTTCCTGCCAGGCACCAGCCTGGACCGCCTGGCACCGGGCGAGAAGGACGACTGGCCGTTGCTGGCACAAATCGAGTTTTTTGCCGAGCTGGCCCGGGTGGTCGATTTCCTTCATGTCCAGTGTGAGCCGAGCTTGTTGCATCTGGACATCAAACCAGCCAACGTGCTCTTGGGACCGGACCTGAGACCTCGCCTGATCGATTTCGGTGCCATGCAGCAACTGGTTCATGAACCAGTTGCAAAAACGCCGATTTTCCGGCCTGGATACTCTGGCCAGGACATCGCCTGCACACCCGCCTTCGCTGCGCCAGAGGTCTTGCAAGGCCGTCCTGTTAGGGCATCCGATGTCTATGCCCTGGCTTTGACGATGCTCTCAGTCCTCGCAGGAATCGAGTCAGGTGATGAAATCAAGTCCAGACTGCCGGAAATCTTGCGGGGAATACCTTCTCCCGTCTCCGGCGTCCTGAACCGCTGCCTGCAATCCAACCCCCAAGACCGGTACGCGACCGCTGGCGAGTTGGCTGACGACCTGGACAAAGCGATGCTGCGATTGACGGCAGAAGAACCACCGCCTGCAGACTCGAAAGACCCAGTTGGTGTGGCTTTGCCTGAGGACGGGCACCTGCCTGAGGCAAAGCCAGAGGAACAGCCGATCCATCTGGATCCAGGATCAGAAGCAATTGAACCTGAATTGCCCTCCCGCCTGATCTGTGTCTGGGATGGCCCTGAATTCGGCTGCGAACTGGCGGTCCAACTGAGGCACTATTACTCCAAGGTGCTGGTCATCGACTGCGACTTGATGAGTCCGCAAGCGGATTTGCTGCTGGGCAAAAAGAACCGGGCCAGCCTGACTGCACCTGTGAGGTCTACTGACAATTTGAATGGGGTCCTCAAGGAAGCTTTGCGCGGAACCTTGAACAGCCGTCGCCTGCGTGAACTGGCTTGGCCCTCTCTGGCAGACCAGGTAGATCTTCTGGTCTTCGGCGACAACTTGGACGAATACGACCATATCCCGGCCGATAGTCTCCTCAAACTGCTGGAAATCGCTCGGATGAGCTACCCTGTCATTGTCATGCTGTGCAACAGGTTTATCTACGATGCCTTCACCTGCCTGGGCCTCATGACCTCTGACCAGGTATTGGTGCCTGTACCGGGGCATGCCGCTGCGTTCCGATCCATGAATCGTTCGATCGATTATCTGGCGCTGCGCCAGCAGATTGACCCTTTGCGGGTCCATTTCATTGCCTTCCCCTATGACGAACGTTCGGATCTGAGCCTGGGCACACTGGATGTCCTGAGCCGCAACCGCCTGATCGGCAGTGTGCGCACGACTCTGGCCCGCCAGCGTCAGAAAGGCACGGCCAAACCCTATGCCACCCTGATCACCCCCTTCAACGCCAAAGAATACGATGGCATCATCGCCCGGCTTGGTGCGATGGCCAGAAAGGAAACCCTGCATGCCAATCGTCACGTCACACGCCCTGTTCGCCGAACAATACGGTTCCTATCGCGCCAGACCCATCCAGCTCAATGATGCACCCCATCCGGATTTTGAACCGCCGGCTTTGACCGATCTGATCGCCCAAGTCTCTGCCAGTGTCCTGGCATCTGAACCAGCCCTGGTCTCAGAGGTAGCTGCCGGCAAGATCGAGCGGTCCGTCCTGGAGAACCTGATCCAGAAAACCGCCGACCAGGAAAGTCTGCGCGCCGGCTACTATGCTACCGAGCTGCGCCAGCAGACGATGGATTTTCTGTTCGGCTACGGACCCTTGCAAGAGTATGTCGATGATCCAGACGTGACCGATATCGACGGCACGGGTCCTTCCGAATTCACCATCAAGCACCACGGCCAGCGTGCGCCCATTCCGGTCCGGTTCAATTCAGACCGCGCATATGACACGTTCTGCCGCTTGCTGATCATCCGCCAAGGTGGCCAGATCAATGATAATGACAGCCACTGCCGGGTGACGGATGAACGGTACCGCCTGCGCATCAATGTCACGGTTCCTCCCCGCAGCGCAACGGTTCCGACTGTTTGCATCCGCAAGCACCGCAGCATTGCCTACAACCTCGAACAACTGGCAACGCTCGGGATGTTCCCACCGGACACTGTCCCATTGCTCAAAGCCATCAGCAGCTCAGACCAGTCTTTCCTGATCTGTGGCAAAGGCGCTTCAGGGAAAACAACCTTGCTGCGCGCCATGATCAAGGCCATGCCGCTGCTCGAACGCGTCCTTGTGGCAGAAAGTGACAGCGAAATTTATCCGGAAAAGCCCTACTGCCTGATCCACCGGATCCGCAAGGGACACGAGGGAGGGCTGCCAGTCACCCTGCGTGACCTTGTTGCCGATGGCCTGACCATGTCTTTAGACACGTACTGCATCGGGGAAATTGTCGGCGATGAAGCACTGGAATTTATCAAAGCCGCTTATTCCGGCCATCGCTGCCTGGCCACCACCCATGCTGAAAGTGGCCGTGATGCACTCGAGCGATTGTTGTCACTGGCCCGTCCAGCTACCAGCGGGGAAAGTGAAACCAGTCTGCGGGCCATGTTGGCCAAAGGGGTCGACACCGTTCTCTACCTGAAAAATTTTCGTCTGGAAGAGATCTGGACCGTGACGAGCAGTCAAGACCGGGAGGAGCAGTATGAAATGGATCGAATTTGGCCGCAGCCGGCGGCAAAGACTGGAAATCCTTCAGCTGACCAGTTTGCTGAACCGCTGGAGCCAAGTCCGTGACAACATGGTCTATGCATTCGAACGATGCCTGGACAGTCCGCTGGGCCCGGATCTGAACGCGGCTATCCAAGCTTTGCTGACTCGAATCCGGGGTGGCATGCCGCCAGATCAAGCTCTGGAGATGTTTCAAACCTTTTCAGACCTGGAATCTTTCCAAGATCTGGTGATTGCCCTGCGTTTCAATTTTCGCCACCGGGGCCGATTGCCCGCCTTGCTTGAACTGATGGAAATCCAGCAGAACAAGCTGGAAGAAGCACAGAACGAACGCCGGATCGGTAATCAGTCTGATCTTTTTCTGGCGGCCTTGCTGACAGGTGCGGTCCCGATCTTGTTTGTCCTGCGCTTGTTTACAAGTGCAGAAACGCGACGGGTGTTTTTCGACCAGAGCGTTGGCCTGCCTTTGCTGATTCTTGCTGCCAGCGCCTACACGGTGGCAGTGCTGATCCTGGTCCGGGCCTATCGGCAAATCCGGTTCTGATCTGAAAGGTGGAGCTGCAAAATGAGGGAAATGCTCCTGACATCCATGTCTTATCTCCCATGGCTGGTGATCGGACTGGTCCTGTGGGCGATTGTCTACCACCTGCTTCCGGTTGTGGCTTGCCGGTTTGACAGCCGCCTGGCAAGCGCTTTCCAAAAGCGGCAACCTGAACTCGATTACAGCTGGCTCAGCCGGCTGCCATCACCTTGGGTGGAATACTTCAGTCAGAGGCTCCTGATCGCTGGTTTTCGCGATCGTCGTTCAGTTGCCATCTATCTACTGGCTCTGTCTGGCCCTGGTACGCTACTGGTATTGCTGGCAACGATCATCCGCGGACAGGTTCATCTGTTTTTCTTGTCCGGTTGCCTGATCGCAATTGCCATCAATGGCTGGGTCACGCATCGAATCCAGCAACGGCGTCAGTCTTTCCAGCTGAGTCTGTACAAGATCTACCGGTTTCTGGACTTGCAGCTGACTGCTGGCGTCAACGCCTTTGATGTGCTGAAAGGCTTGCCCGAAGCCATTCATCAGCCGCTGATCCTGCAAGATTTCCAAAGGTTCTCCGCTCGTCTCGAACTGACACAGGATCTGGACCGGGCCCTGGATGAATTGCAAGTTGCCTTTGCCGGTCCCGACATGAATCTGCTGGCCTCCCAACTGCGCAACAGTTTGCAGACCGGTGTCATGGGCCAGACCTTCCAACGCATGGAAAGTCTGCTTTTCAACCGCCATCTCAGTCTGGTCCGGGCTCGCAGCAAACAGCTGCGCAATGAATTGCTCATCATTGCTTTACTGGCCCTGGTCCCGATTGAAATCCTTTATCTCTACCCTCTGGCCGCCCAGGCGTTGCTTGCGCTGGGCCAATTGTACGGACCGTAGCGCACATTCTGAGGCGCCGGCAATAGATTTTCGAGGAGGATTGACCATGTACCATCGCACACTCAACACGATCCAGTTCTTTTTCAACCGTTCAGACCGCAGCCGCGCAGCCAAGCTGCCAACACAAAGGCATTGGCGTAGACGTTCCGGCTTTGGTCTCAACGAAGTGATCGGCATCGCCATCACGGTCATGGTGGCAGCCCTGGTTATCGCTCCAGGAATCCGGACCTTTGCAACCACCGTGTTAAGCGACATGACAACCTGGTTCGGCACGATTTCGACCAAAATATTTGCTGTGGCCTGATCATAACAATCATGATCTTGCCTGGTGAGACGATTGGATCGTCGTATCGATTATCAACGTTCGCGCTAATGGGGGTGTCTCATGATTGGTCAAGTGATTGTCTTGGGCTTGTCTTTGGTGGTGATGGTTGGGGTCAGTTTGCAGGGGATCCTGTTTGCCATTCCGGTCTTCCAGCGGATCACTTTTGATGCCATTTGCCACCGGGGTCTGATGCAAATGGATCAGTCTGGCGGCATGACAGATGAGATCCAGTTGTTCCTGGAAAATAATCTGGCCCAGGCCGGATTTCAGGATCTTCTCGTCCATGGCGACCGCTCTGTCAACTTCGGCAACGAAATGTCGCTTTATGTTGAAGCCAGTCTGCCTGTGCGCAGCTTGTCGCCAGACCTGCAGATGACACAAGAGACACGGGCGTTTGTATATCACACCAGCATTTTGTCCAGGCATCTGGTCACAGCGGCAGGGATACCATGATCAGGCATCGGGCTACATGCAACCATGACCGAAAAAGGCATCACACACCCCGTGGTTCAGTTGGACTAGTGCTGGTCATGGCCAGCCTGACGGTTTTTATTCTCCTGCCGCTGCTGACCGGCCTGGTCCGGGTTGCTTATAGCCAGATGATGGTTTTACGGACAGGAGCCCTGCTTGATGAGACCCTTGCCTCCGCCAGCCTGTGCCTGGACTCGGACAGGCTGGCGGAAGGTGAACTGGTTCTGGATCCTGCTGCCTTGGATGCAATGATCCGTTCACGGCTGGCGGCAACCCTGCCATCTGTTCTGGCTGGTCGCCTGGAAGTCGTTTTTATCCAGATCAGCTGGCAGCCCATACCCATTTCCGACCATCATTGGCTGGCGGAGCGCCAGCCTGGCCAGATTCCGGTCGTTTCCTGCACTGTCAGGATCCTGCCCCTGGCCGGCGACCCATTCCTGCTGACTCGATCGGTGAAAGTGCTGCAAACCCCGGAATAACAAGGATCCCCGGAGGGAACGATGCGTAAATACCAGCAAACTCTATTATCCATCTTGTTGACCGTGATCTTGCTTGGATTGGCCTACTGGGCTGGTCGTGACCAGCCTGTTGTCGTGACGAAGCCCGTGGTCCGGCTTGTCCGGGATGTTCCAGCCGGCAATCAATTGACAGCGGACGATTTGGCTTGGATCGATTTGCCGGATGCGGCAGTCATGGATCATTATGTCCTGGATTTACCGCTTGCCATAGGCCAATGGGCCAGAGAACCGCTGGCTGCTGGTGAAATTCTCATCAGCAGCAAACTGTCCAGCCAGCCATCTGGCATCCGCTACGCCAACCCCGGACCGGGGCGCAGATTGATGACGATTGAACTCGCACCCGGTGCAGCCAATGGTTTCTACCTTGGGCCAGGCAACCGGATCGACCTGATTCTGGTTCCACGCCAGGATCACACCGGCTTGGAAACCACCATGACCATCCGCAACATTGAAATTGTCGATGTCATCGGCGAAAGTGAATCTGCTTCCAGTTTTCTGGCTGCGTCCAGCTCCTCCTCGGCTTTGCTTTGCCTGGATGTGAGCTTGCAGCAAGCCCAGCAACTATCTGAGGCCAAAACCCGGAGAGATATCCAGATTGCAGTCATCAATGAAACGCCACCTGTCGAATGATCCGGACAACCTGGCCTGCAAGACGTGTGCAGGCCTCTGCTCGTGGTCTACTGTGAAAAGCCTGTTTGTTCTGGTATATTGGATGGCAGGTGATGCACAATGTTTGAAGATCTACTACCTGCAGTCGAAAGAGGAATCCTGGAAGCCGCCGGAGCCATCCCGGTTGTTTTCA
>JAQUEY010000008.1:16644-39622 GCA_028684955.1 Eubacteriales bacterium | reverse complement strand
GATAGCCAGCTGTCAATTCAAACCGCAAAAAATGTCTGTTCCATGCAAAAAGCGTCCGGCAGTACCGGACGCTCTTTTGGGGGCTCAGGAAGCCAGAGGACTTCTTTGGAACGGATTATTTGGTCACCAGTTCAACTGGAACCGGAATGCTGGCTTCGATGGTTTCGCCGGAAAGATGCTTGATGGCATATTCGACGGCCATTTCACCCATCAAACCGGGTTGCTGGGCCACGGTGGCAGCCATTTTGCCTTCCTGGACTGCTTTCAAAGCATCGTCGGTGGCATCAAAGCCGATCACAACCATCTCAGCTTTGCGGTTTTCGGCAGCGACTACGGCACCCAGGGCCATTTCATCGTTGTGGGCAAAGACGCCTTTGAGGTCCGGAGTGGCCTGGAGCATGTTTTCCATGACGGTCACACCTTCAGCACGGTTGAAATTGGCTGTCTGCTTGGCTGCGACATCTAGTTTGCCATCAACAGCCTGATGGAAACCGGCGCCACGGTCATTGGTTGCAGATGCGCCAGGAACACCTTCGAGTTCAGCAACTTTTGCACCTTCGCCGACCAGACTGATCAGGTATTCACCAGCCAGTTTAGCACCGAGGACGTTGTCAGAAGCAATGTGGGAGATGACGGGTGCTCCATCGACGCTGCGGTCAACAGAAATGACCGGAATGCCTGCATCCGTTGCGGTCTTGACCGAGGCAGCAGCGGCTTTTGAGTCAACCGGGTTGATGATGATCAGGTCAACACCCTGGACGATGAAATTTTCGATTGTCGACGCTTGCTTGGCGGTGTCATCGCTGGAATCAACGACGAGCACTTCGGCTCCCAGGGACTGTCCCTTGGCGGTAGCAGCTTCTGTCATGGTGACAAAGAAGGGGTTGTTCAGCGTGGAGACCGAAAATCCGATTTTGAAAGACTGGGCCTCAGGCGCGGTGGTGGCGGCAGCTGTCGTGGCTGCTGTGGTCGGGGCCTGGGTCGGGGCAGCGGTGGTCTGGCTGGTGGCACATGCACCAAGGCCAAGAACGAGGGTGAGCATGAGAACGATTGCGAGCATTTTTTTCATGGGACTCTCTCCTTTTCTGGTTTGAAATGACTGTTTAGTCGGACAAGACAGGGATTTGCTTACGGCGGATGCGACTGGGATCGGGCGGTGAGATGAGGCACTGGGACTAGTCTGTCTATTTAGAAAATGACGCCAGCATGGAGGATGATGTTGGCATAGGGGGTGGCTTCACCGGTCCGGATGATCGCCCGGCAGGTTCTGGTTTGCTGCTTGAACTGCTCATGGCTGGTCCATTCGACCGGAACATCTGGCAAAAGCTGGCGAATCTGATCCAAGACGACTGGATTGGCTGTTTCGATTTCCCGGGCGAGGGTGATTTTTTCGATCACCATGTCTGCTTGAAGGATCGCCAAGGTCTCAAGGAAAGACGGTGTGCCGAGCTTCAGCGCCAGGTCGATCGTTTCGATACCTGCCGGAGACGGCAAGCCACAGTCAGCGATGCAAAGCGTATCCGTGTGGCGAAGTTCACCCAGGACGCGATTGATGGAACTGTTCAAAGGACCGGATTTTTTCACAGCAGGATCTCCTCAGGTTGGGTTCAGGTTAATATAAGTTGCAGGCAAAGCGTTTGTTCTCTGGATCGATCAGGACAGCCGTGCCATGACCTCGGCCAAGGTTGGCATGCCTCCCTGGGCACCGAATTTCTCCGTGCTCAGACCAGCGGCAACATTGGCAAAAACCAATGCTTTTTCCAACGTTCGACCCTGTGACCAGGCATAGGCGAGCGCGGCGTTAAAGGTATCTCCAGCACCGGTCGTGTCCACTACCGTGGCTGGACTGGCAGGGATCTGGTGAACTTCGCCGTCTTGGGTGGCAAAGCTGGCCCCTGCAGAACCTTGGGTGATGATGAGTTTCTCCGGGTAGCGGCGCAGCAGCTCACGATAATCTCCAAAGTCAGCGAAAACGATGGCTGCTTCGTGTTCATTGGGAGTGAGAAAAGTGGTTTTTTCAATCAGGTCGGCAGGCAGCTTCTGAGCTGGAGCTGGATTTAAAAGGATGGAGATGCCAGCTTGATGGCAGAGGTCAATCACATAGGAGGCTGTATCCAGCGGGATTTCCAGCTGCACGATGACCAGCTGGGACTGAAGCAATACTTCTTTTATCGAGTCGACATAGGGACGATCGACCAGGCCATTGGCACCTGGTACGACAACGATCGAATTGTCGCCGTCTCCGACGGTGATCATGGCCACTCCTGTCGTTGCGCCCTGCAAGGTGCGGACTTGTGCAGCCTGGACCGAATTTTCCGCCAGATTTTCGATCAACTGGCGACCGAAATCATCATCACCGACACAACCGAACATGCTCACATCTGCGCCGAGGCGTCCCAGGGCAACGGCTTGGTTGGCACCCTTGCCACCTGGGACAAAATGCAACGCCTGGCCTGTGATCGTCTCGCCTTTCAGCGGAATCCGCGGGGCGGTCACGACCATGTCCATATTGAGACTGCCAACAACTGCAATTTTCATCGGTGACTCCTTGACTGGTGTAGAAGCATATGCTCTGAAAATGATTTGTCTGTGTTGTGAAACCGGTTTCATGCCCGGTAAAAAAATAGTTTTCCGAAGTTGTTTATATATTTGAAACGGGTGTGTAGCGACAGAAGGACTGGTATCTGATGTTTGGTGAGTCCGGTTTGAAACCGGTTTCATGTCTTAATGATAGCGCGTCATTCTACCCTTGTCAAGAGTGTGAATTGAATGGATCATTGGGTCATTGGATTCTTTGGATCTTTGATTGTTGCATATAACTGATTCGCGTGATATCTTATCATCGTAAGCATATGCTTACGAGTTAATCTGTTGTCAAGGAGCCAATCATGACCAATCGTGAAGAAGAAGTGCTTGCGCTCATCCGCACCAATCCTGCTATCTCCCAGAACGAACTCGCGGTCGCACTCGGCATCACCCGTTCTTCGGTAGCTGTTCACATCACCAACCTCATGAAGAAAGGGCTCATCCTGGGCAAGGGCTATGTACTCAAGCAGGATGAATATGTTTGTGTGGTGGGCGGGTCGAATGTCGACATCAGTGGAATTCCCAACCAGAAACTCATCCTCCAGGATTCAAATCCCGGCAAGGTCAAATTCAGCCTGGGAGGGGTTGGCCGCAACATCGCCGAAAACATCGTCCATCTCGGGGTCCCGACCCAGCTGATCAGTGCAGTCGGGGATGATGTTTACGGTCGCAAGATCATCGACCATGCCAATGCGATCGGTCTCGAAATCCGTCACTCCCTGATCTTAGGCAACCGTGCGACTTCGACCTATCTGGCCATTCTCGATGAAACTGGCGACATGAAAGTCGCGATTTCGGACATGGACATTTCCGAAGATCTTTCGATCGATTTTATCCAGGCCAAACGCCGAGTGATCGAAAACTCTAGAATCTGCGTCATCGACACCAATATCCCGGCTGAGACGATCAGCTATATCGTGGATAATTTCAAAAACACTGAATTTTTCCTGGACACCGTCTCAACGACCAAGTCTTTGAAAATCAAGGACAAAATCGGGGCCTTCCACACGATCAAACCAAACAAGATCGAGGCCGAACTGCTTTCCGGCATGGAGATCAGGACTGAGAGCGATTTGGTCCGCGCGTCTGACTATTTTCTCGATAAGGGTGTCCAGCGAGTCTTCATCACAATGGCCGAAGCGGGTGTTTTCTACAACGACGGCACCGAACGCGCCTGGATCTCAATCCCCGAAGTCAACGTCGTGAACGCAACCGGAGCCGGTGATGCCTTTGTCTCTGCCTTGGTGTTTGCCCGGTTTAACCAGTACGGCCTGGCCGAGACTGCCAGGTTTGCGCTGGCTGCATCGATTCTTGCTTTGAGGTATCCGGAAACCATCAATCCCAGCATGTCCAGGGATAATGTCATGCTCATGATGCAAGAACTGGGGCTGGATATCTAGTGCACCCCCAAGTGAAAATCAATCATGAACACACAACAAAGATAGAAGGAGAACTACCATGTACGACAAATACCTTGAAATCAATCCTGAGGTCCAGAAAGCACTCGCCGAAGGCAGACCTGTTGTCGCCCTGGAGTCGACGATCATCTCCCATGGTATGCCCTATCCGAAAAACGTCGAGACAGCCCTGGCAGTGGAGCAGATTGTCCGCGACAACGGCGCGACCCCGGCGACCATCGCCATCATCAAAGGCAAACTCAAGGTTGGCCTGACCAACGAAGAGATCGAATATCTCGGCTCCAGCCACGATGTCATCAAGGCAAGCCGCCGCGACATTCCCTTCATTTTGGCCAAAGGCCTGGATGGTGCCACGACAGTCGCCTCGACCATGATCATCGCCAACCTGGCTGGTATCAGGGTTTTTGCGACCGGCGGCATCGGGGGTGTCCACAGAGGGGCTCAGACCACGCTGGATATTTCAGCCGACCTGCAAGAATTGGCCCGCACCAATGTGACCGTGGTCTGTGCCGGTGCCAAATCCATCCTCGATATTGGTCTGACCTTGGAATATTTGGAAACCCAAGGGGTCCCGGTCGTTGGCTTTGGCACCAGCGAGCTGCCAGCCTTCTACACTTCCAAGAGCGGGTTTGCGGTCGATTACCAGGTAGACTCCGCCAGGGAAATGGCAGCAGCCATGAAAGCCAAATGGGATCTGGGTCTCGACGGCGGCATTGTCGTAGCCAATCCGATCCCAGCAGAATTCGAGATGGACCCGGCTGTTATCAACACAGCGATTGAGCAAGCTGTCAAAGAAGCTGAGGAACAAGGCATCAAAGGTAAGGACAGCACCCCTTTCCTGCTCGCACGAGTCAAAGAACTGACCGGTGGTGCCAGCCTTGATTCCAACATCCAGCTTGTTTTCAACAATGTCAAAGTCGGATCCCAGATTGCCGTTGAATACTGCAAGGCCTAAGGCCCTTGCCTGTCCCACTCACCTCACCTTCAAAAAACCACCCCAGGCATTTGCCAAAAAAAATAAGCTGGCTCGAACCTGTAAAAGGTGCGAGTCAGCTATTTTTGTTTAACAGATGAGATTCACTGTTACTCTTGTTGGAGCAACACTGGTGAACTGGTCATTACATGTGTTTTTCGAGGGCGGCGGCGAGCTCGGAATAGGGGCGTGCACCGATGAGACGCTCGACAACCTGGCCATTTTTCAGGATGTAGAGGGTCGGGATGCTCATGACACGGAACTTCTCTGCCAGTTCGGTCTGCTCATCGACATTGACCTTACCGATGACGGCACGGCCAGCGTATTCCGAAGAAAGTTTATCAACGGTCGGAGCGACCATGCGGCACGGCCCGCACCAGACAGCCCAGAAATCGAGCAGCACGGGTTTGTCGCTTTTCATGACGACTTCGTCAAAATTACTAGCCTGAACGGTAACAGTCATTGGGTTCCTCCTCAAAAGCCGGCCTGTGGTGTTTTTAAAAATCCGGCGTTGCTTGTTTGTCTCGATAGTAGTGCATGCCCAAAATTTCTACAGTAACTAAAGTTACATGCCCCTTGGATACCCGTTTCAGTGTTCGGCGTGGATCGAATCCAAATCGAACGGGGTCTCCTGGTAAACATAATAATTGAGCCAGTTGGCAAAAAGCAAATAGGCTGAACTGCGCCAGCGCATGATCGGTGGCCGGGCAGGATCATCGTTCTGGAAGTAGTTCCTGGGCAGGTCGATCGGCAATCCACGACTTAAATCACGTTCGTATTCGGATTTCAGGGTCATGGGGTCATATTCGACATGACCGGTCAGGAAAATCTGTCGCCCACTCATATCGGAAACCGCATAGACCCCAGATTCTTCTGATTCGGACAGAATGCGCAGGTCGCTGATTTTCTCGATGTCGCTGCGGCGGATTTCGGTGTGGCGGGAATGCGGGACAAAAAAGACATCGTCGAGGCCGCGGAACAACTTGACTGGGCGCGTCCAACTGCGGCTGTGGGCAAAAATGCCAAACACCTTGGCCGGCAAATCGTATTTGGGGATTCCATAGTGGTAGTAAAGGCCGGCTTGGGCGCCCCAGCAGATGTGCATGGTCGAATAGGCGTGGGATTTGCTCCACTCCATGATCTCGCACAGCTCCGGCCAGTAGGCGACCTCTTCGAACGGCATCTGTTCAACCGGTGCGCCGGTGATGATCATTCCATCGTAATGGCGGTGACGGACTTGTTCAAAGGTTTCATAAAACTTGATCAGGTGGTCTGTGGAGGTGTTTTTAGGGCTGTAGCTGGCGGTGTACAGGAAATCGACATCGATCTGCAGCGGCGTGTTACTAAGAAGGCGCAGCAGCTGAGTTTCGGTGACCACCTTGGTAGGCATCAGGTTGAGGAGGAGGATTTTCAGAGGGCGGATGTCCTGGCTGTACGCGCGATCGTCACGCATGACAAAGACACTCTCCTGCTCGAGAATCTCTGCTGCCGGCAGGTCATTGGGGATCTTGATCGGCATGGCATACCTCCGTAAGTGAAAAAAGACTGACAGGAAAAACTAAATTGCCTTACCCATTATCTGTAAAAATAGTAGCGAACCCGGAGGACTTGTCAAGCAAGTCAGATGAATTCGTGCAGGATGGATTGGTCCGGTATCTCGAAATGATCGACCATCGGGATATGCTCACAGGCAGTGACAAGATGTCGAGCTTCCGTGACAGCTGAAGCGAGATCGGCATAACCCAGGCTGTTGGCTGGATTGATGTAGATGGAGGACGGCAACGTTTCGTCTTCGTACTCCTGCAGTGAGCTGAGAATATGACGGTAAGCCTTGGGTGCGACAATGCAAAACTCGTAATCCAGACAGGAGTTGATGTAGACATCAGCCTGCTTGAGGTACTGGGGGAAAAACTGCTGTTCGGTCTGGTCGATCATCGGCCAATAGTCAATGGTCGAAAGGGCAGTTGATCCGCGATGGACAACGTCTCGGCTGATGCGGCGCAGCATGCGCAGGTCACGCGACCCCAGCAGCTGGCGGCCATCGAGCAGCGAACACCACGGCATGATGAAGACACCCAGCCAAGCTTCGCGCGGCAAGTGGCCGACGATGGATTCATGTAAACCGTGCAGGCCTTCCACAATCAGGAGGTCGCCAGATCCCAGGGCCAGCTGGTTTTCTGCTGGCATCGACCGCGTCCGGGTCACGAAGTCAAACCGGGGCAAGATGATGGACTGGCCTTGCAGCAGATTGGCCAGCTGGCTGGCCATCAGGTCTGTCTCCAGCGTGTCGATGCTCTCGAAATCCGGCCGGCCCCAGGCATCGTAGCGGACGCTGTCCACTTTGTAATAATCGTCCAGGGAGACAACCCGGGCCAGTCGTCCGCTCGCACGGACTGTCTCAGCCAGGCGGCGGCTGAAGGTCGTTTTGCCGGAAGACGTAGGTCCGGAAACAAAGACTGCCTGGATAGCCAGATCTTCGGTGACTCTGCGGACCACCTTGGCCAGCTGCTTTTGAAACCGCTCTTCAGAATGCTGGATGAATTCCCTGAACCGGGATACGCCAAGGGATTCTTCCAGATCCTCGATGCTGAGAATTCTCATATGCACCAGTTGCGCCACAGAAGTCACCTCCAGTTCAGACAAGTCGTCCGCAATCTCTCTGTCGAGCGTGTGGATTGGTTTTTCCTATGGTATCATCATCCTTGATGCTTTGTCTGCCTGTCTATGACACAAAACTATCACGTCCCCGAGGAGTTTTTCACATGGTAGGATCAGGTACGCTTGTCAATATGGCTGCAATCATTGTTGGCGCCGGGCTGGGCTTGCTGGCTCGCGGTGGTTTACCGGAAAGGATCCGGCGCACCACTCTGCAGGGTATTGGGCTGGCTGTCCTTTTTGTTGGCATCAGCGGAGCCCTGGTCCAGATGCTCAGAGTCGAAGGTAATCTTTTGACCAGTCACCAGACCATGCTGATGATCCTGTCCCTGGTTATCGGCAGCCTTGTCGGTGCAGCCCTCAACATTGAGCAGCGTCTGGAAAACCTGGGCGGACTGTTGCAGCGCCTCTTCAGGGCCAATGGCCAGAATTCCACGTTTGTCGAGGGTTTTGTCTCGGCAACCATCCTCTATTGTGTGGGTGCCATGGCCATCCTGGGCGCCCTGGAGGATGGACTGTCCGGAAATGCCACCACCTTGTATGCCAAATCCATCCTCGACGGAACGGTAGCGATTTTTTTCACCGCCACACTCGGCAGCGGAGTCTTCCTTTCAGCCTTGTCTGTGGGCCTGTACCAGGGCGCGATCACCCTGATGGCCAAATCGCTGCAGCCCTATATGAGCGATGCTCTGGTCAGCCAGCTCTCGCTGGTCGGTTCCGTCCTGATCGCCGGCATCGGCCTGAATTTCCTGCTCGAGAAAAAAATTGCCATCGGCAATCTGCTCCCGGCGGTGTTTGTACCCGTCCTGTATGCAGTTTTCCAGGCCTTTTGGCCTTTTTAGGGCAAATATAGCCGGTTTTTTGACGGTTTTTGTTGACGGATTTTCAGGAGGAGTTCAAAATAATCAATCAAGACTCGGCTTTGCCAGTCCGATTTTCCAGTCCTGTCACCTTTTTACATATCAAACACGAATGAAAGAGAACCAGAGGAGAATTGCCATGCGTCACGCCAAAAAAATCATCGCCCTGGCCCTGGTCAGCGTCCTGTCCCTGAGCCTTCTGGCCGGCTGTGCCAAAAAGGAAAGCAATGAATTCAAAGTCGGGCTGGAATGCAACTATGCCCCCTTCAACTGGACCCAGACCGACACGAGCAATGGTGCGGTCTCAATCAGCAACAGCTCCAGCGAATATGCCGGTGGCTACGATGTCGAGGTCGCCAAAAAGATTGCCGCCAAGCTCGGCAAAGAGCTGGTCATCGTCAAGACCGAATGGGATGGCCTGATTCCGGCTCTGACCTCCGGCAAGATCGATGCGATCATCGCCGGCATGTCCCCGACCGAGGAACGCAAAGCCACCGTCGATTTCTCCGATTCCTATTACCGGTCTGACCTGGTCGTCGTGGTCAAGAAAGACAGCCCCTTTGCCTCGGCCCAGTCGCTTTCTGACCTGAACGGGGCCAAGATCACTGCCCAGCTCAACACCTTCCATTATGAAGTGGTCGAGCAGATCGCCGGCGTCGACAAACAGACCGCCATGGACAATTTCCCGGCCATGATCGTCGCTGTCGCATCCGGCAAGATCGATGGCTATGTCTCGGAGAAGCCAGGCGCCATCTCAGCCGTCGCAGCCAATACGGACCTGACTTATCTCGAATTTTCCGCCGGCCAGGGTTTCACCTATGCCGATGAAAATGTCGCCGTCGCGGTAGCCGTCAAAAAAGGCAGCACCGATCTGATCCAGTCGATCAACGAAGCTCTGGCTGAAATCCCGCAGGATCAGCGTGACACCCTGATGGAAACCGCGATCAAGACCCAGCCGGTCACCCAGTAAGCACCATGGAAGCTGCAGCCACAGGATTCGCACTGGCCTCGTTGCCGGACACGTTCTGGGCTTGGGTCCTGTTCGTCATCCGGCAATATGGCACACTCTTTCTGACCGGAGCCGGAAACACCCTGCTGATTGCCATCACAGGCACCGCTGCCGGGTTTTTGATCGGGCTTCTGGTCGCGATCGTGCGCACCATCCCGCTCAAACCCTCGACACCGCAGCCGGTCCGCTGGCTGGTCCGGTTCGGCCAACTTCTGCTCTCCATCTACATCGAAGTATTCCGTGGCACGCCCATGATTGTCCAGGCCATGGTCCTTTATTATGGTTCGTCCCAGCTCCTGGGCTGGGATTTATCTGCCATCCTGGCCGGTATCCTGATCGTCTCGATCAACACCGGAGCCTACATGGCTGAAATCATCCGCGGCGGCATCGACTCGATCGATCGCGGCCAGACGGAAGCCGCGCAGGCCATCGGCATGAACCATGTCAAGACCATGGTCTACGTAATCCTGCCGCAGGCCATCCGCAACATCCTGCCGGCGACCGGCAATGAGCTGGTGGTCAACATCAAGGACACCTCCGTGCTCAATGTCATTTCCGTCACGGAATTGTTCTTCATGAGCAAATCCGCGGCCGGCACCTACTTGCGCTATTTTGAAGTGTTCTTTGTCACCAGCGTCATCTACCTGATCCTGACGTTCACCGTCACCCGCCTGCTGCGGCTTCTGGAGAAAAAGCTCGACGGGCCCGACAACTACACCATCATGGGTTCGCAGACCACACCAGCCGGCATGATCCATGTTCATCATGGGGATGGCAACCTGGCCATCCGCGGAAAGTGGGGGGGACAAGCATGACTCTCTCACACCCTGTTTCACCACTTCCCGGAGATGCGGCCACCATCATCGAAGTCGTCCATCTGAGCAAGAAGTTTGGCGCCAATGAAGTCTTGCGCGACATCGATTTCAAAGTCCAGAAGGGCGAAGTCGTCTCGATCATCGGCTCCTCTGGTTCGGGCAAATCAACGCTGCTGCGCTGCATCAACCTCCTTGAAAACCCATCGTCCGGCGACATCCTGCACCACGGCGAGAGCATTCTCCGTGGCGGCCACCGGGTATCGGAGTACCGAACCCACGTCGGCATGGTTTTCCAGCAGTTCAATCTTTTCAACAACATGAATGTGCTTGACAATTGCCTGGTCGGACAGATCCGCGTCCTGGGCCGCAAACCTGATGAAGCGCGCCAGAAAGCCCTGTCCTACCTGGAGAAAGTCGGCATGGCCCAATTCATGAATGCCAAGCCACGCCAGCTCTCCGGCGGTCAGAAACAGCGGGCCGCGATTGCCCGGGCCCTGGCCATGGAACCGGAAATCCTTTTATTCGACGAACCGACCTCAGCGCTCGATCCTGAAATGGTTGGCGAAGTGCTTAAGGTCATGCGCGACTTGGCCAACTCCGGCCTGACCATGCTCGTCGTCACTCATGAAATGCAATTTGCCCGTGAAGTCAGCAACCGTGTGGTCTTCATGGACAAGGGCGTCATCGTCGAGGATGCCAGCCCCGAGATCATTTTCAATGCCCCGCGCCAGGAACGGACCCGGGTTTTCCTCGATCGCATTCTGGAGCGCACCTGAACGCCTTGATTTCCGGCAGGAGGCTGTCCCATGACCAATGACCGACTTCATGACAGCGGCCACACCGCCCAGGAAGCAGTGATCTGCCCCTGGGCGGTTTCAGATCCGCTCTACCGCCAGTACCACGATGTCGAATGGGGATGCCCCCTGCACGATGACCGGGCACTGTTCGAGCTTTTGATCCTCGAAGGTATGCAGGCTGGACTGAGCTGGCTGACGATTCTGCGCAAACGGGAGAATTTCCGCCGCGCGTTTTCTGAGTTTGATCCAGGTCAGGTTGCCTTGTTTGACGAAGAAAAAGTGGCCGTCCTGTTGGGCGATCCCGGGATCATCCGCAATCGCCTCAAGATCCGGGCCGCGATCACCAATGCCCAGGCATTTTTAAGGCTTCAGGCCGAGTGGGGCAGCTTTGACCGCTATGTGTGGTCTTTTGTCACCGGACAGCCGGTCATCAATGCCCCGGTTTCCCTGGCCGATGTTCCGGCTCGCACCGAGCTGTCTGACCGTCTGAGCAAGGATCTCATCCAGCGCGGTTTCAAATTTGTCGGTTCAACGATCTGCTATGCCTTCCTGCAGGCAGCTGGGCTGGTCAATGACCATCTGGTCAGCTGTCCTTGCCATCCCGGCTTTTCCGGGGACACGGTTTCAGGGCAGGCTGGACCTGACCTCCGTCCAAGATGAGGCCGCAAGTCTGGGCCCATCGTGGAGCCAGTGCCGAGGCACCGGAGAATTCCCTGGCGGCTTTTGCCAAGGCGATCGAAATCGGCGTCGATGGAATCGAACTCGATGTCCAGCGCACAGCAGACGGGATCCTGGTGGTCACCCACGATGAAACGACCGATCGAGTGACCGGACAAAGCGGATCCATTGCGCAGCTGACCCTTGCCCAGCTGCGCCAGTTCAATTTCGCCGCACCCTGGCCGGATCAGCCTGCGACCGTTTTGCCCACCCTGGACGAAGTGCTCGACCTGTGCCGCGCCACCAGCCTGCGGATCAACATCGAGCTTAAAAACAGCGAGGTTCCTTACCGGGGCATGGAAAAGCATGTACTTGACCGGGTCCTTGCCTTCGGTCTCCAGGACCAGGTGATCTATTCCAGCTTCAATCCCTTCAGTCTGTGGCGGTTGCGCTGGATCGCCCCTGAAGCACCCAGGGGCTACCTCTACAGCGAAGTCCGGCCCCGACCTTGGCTGGCAGCTGCCCTGACCGGTGCCACTGCACTCCACCCATCCCTGGCCAACCTGGACGTGCCCGGCCTGGTTGAGGGAGCCCACCGTCGCGGTCTGGCCGTTCATGTCTGGACGGTCGACGAGCCCGGACAGTGGGAGCACTGCCATCAGCTGGCCGTCGATGCCATCATCACCAACCGGCCCCGGGAGGCACTGGCGTTTTTCACTCCGTCACAACTCCGGTCCCGGCCCCAGCCAGGGCAGCTTTTTTCCAGCGGCCGCTGAGATAGAAAGGCAAGACCGCCAGCAGGCCAACCAGCCAGCCGGCGCCGTAGCTGAAGAACATGGCGTCCCGGCCGAACCAGTGGACAAAGAGGTAGGCAAAGGGGACACGGACCAGCCACAGGGACAAGAGGGTGGCAATCAAAGGGATGAAGGTGCTGCCCGCACCGCGCATGGCACCATTGAGGACAAACAGGATTGCCAGCAGGAAATAGAATGGAACAACCGTGCGCAAATAGACCTGGCCGGCTTCGATGACAGCCGGGCTGGTGGTGAACAATTCGAGCAAGGGCCCGGAAAACAAAAGCAACAGAACACAGACCACCAGGCTCAGACCGACTGACAGCTTGAGTGTCGCATGGATGCCGGACTTGACCCGGTCCCAGCGTCCGGCGCCGACATTCTGGCCGACGTAGGTTGTGATAGCGTTGGAAAACGTCATCATCGGCAGGAAAGCAAACGCATCGATTTTGTTGGCGGCATTGTAGCCAGCCATGAAATCCGACTGGAAACTGTTGATCAAGGCCTGGAGCACCACGGCCCCGATGGCAAATGACATGTTCTGAAGACTGACCGGCAGGCCAATGCGCAAACTGTCAGAGAGCAAGCGCCGGTCGAAGACCAGGTTTTTCAGATTGATCTTGATGTGCGGATTGACCTTGTTGATGTGGAGGATCCCGTAAACAAATGAGAAGCCCTGGGCAATGATGGTTGCCCAGGCCACGCCAGCCACACCCCAGCCAAATGCAATCACAAACACCAGGTCGAGCACGATGTTGATGGCGGTGGCGATACCCACATAGATCAGCGGCGAGCGACTGTCGCCCAAGCCCTGCAAGATGCCACTGTTGACGTTGAAGCCAAACACGGCCAGTGTACCGACGAAAGTGATCTGCATGTAAGTCGTCGCCAGGTCAATCGTGTCTGGCGGTGTCTGGATCAGGAGCAGGATCGGCCGGCTGACCAAAAGCCCGATACCTCCGATCACGATCGCCAGGACAAACATGGCCACGTACAGAGTGTCCACGGTGCGCCGGACGCCATCCATGTCACCAGCACCAAAATACTGGGCTATGATGACACTGGCACCCATGCCCAGGCCAATAAACAGGGAAATGATCATGAAAACAATCGGGAAAGTCGTCCCGACCGCGGCCAGAGCTTCGGTGCCGACAAAGCGGCCGACGACCGCACTGTCGACCATGTTGTAGAGCTGCTGGAGCAGATTGCCCAAAAGCATGGGAATGGAAAAGCGCACCAGCAGACGATAGGGACTACCCTCCATCATGTTGAGCGCAGCGTGATTAGACATCAAGGACCTCCTCGAAACGTTGACCCGGTTGACTTGCGCAGCGGATCTGACCAGTATACTCCGGCAGGTGCTGCTTGCAAAGTCCGGCAAAACGAACGTAGAGCGGTTCGAATGTATGGCCATGCATTGGGAAAAACACATGTGGACGCATGATATCCAGCAAAGCCAGCGCACCATCCACAACGGGCGGTTCCTGCCAGCCATCGCTGGTGCAGACCGGAACAAACGCCACATCGACGCCAAGACCACTGTCAGCCAGATATCGGCTGATATCGGCCAGTGACTGGGTGTGCCGGTCCGCATAAATCGCTTCATCTGTCCAGCAGGCCAGATCGCCACCGTGGTAGATCATAAGCTCAGGAAACTGTGCCAGCAAGGCCACCCCCTGGTCGGTCGAGGCAACTGTCCTGAGCTTGGCATCTCCAGCACAATGAACCTCATCGGGCCGGACTAGAAGCGTTCTCTCCGGCGGATCTGGGATAGCTGGTCCAGGATCGCCTGGATCCAGGCCCAAGACAAAAAGATGTCCCTGACCGGGCAGATTTGCCAGCCACTGGTGCAGACCTGGATGATAGTGGTCCCGGTGCCGGTGGGAAGCAAAGACAAAAACCGGCTTGTTTTGGGAGTTCAACCAGTTCGGCCAAGGAGAGGACAAATCGAGGCAACCCGCAGCAAGCGAGGCCGCAGCGCTCTCATCCCGAACCGGTAACTGTCCGTAATCCAAGATGAGGAAGCGCCTGGCTGTTTCGACCAGCCAGGCACTGTGGGCAAGATAGCGGATGGTCAGCCGGGCATCCGGTGGCACCCGGCCTGCATGGATGGTCATGTTGGCCCTTTCAGTTCTCTTTCACAAACAACATGGCTGGATAGAAATAATAGCGCATCTGGCCATTGTCATTGGTCAGTTCGATGGAGTTGAACACGATGATGGCCTCAAGACCGGAGGCTGTGATTTCGTATGTCATGTCGTCGAGAGAAGCTGCTGTCTGTTTGCCGCCAGAGCTCAGGGGGTATTTGGCAACCAGTTCTTCGGCATAGTCAGCCAACGTCTGGTCCACAAGCACCGCATCGCCGAGCATGATCTTGATCGACGGCAGGTTGTTGTTGGTTTTTATGGACCAGCTGACCGTATAGCGCCCCTTCTGCCCTTCCAACGTCACCGGGATCGGAGCGACCCCATAGTCGAACTGGTTTTGCAGACTGATGGCCCAGTGATAGCCTGTGATCGGGATCACACCCTCAGGCAAAGCCAGAAAGGTCGTCGAATAATCAAATGGCATGCCCGGGTCATAGTCAGCCCAGACTTGCTCAAAACCCAGGATGGATCTGAAATTCTCTGTATTGCGCAAGGCCGGATCAAACCACTCCGGCAGACTGGCATCCTCGGCATAAGCCAGGTACAAAACCGCATCTGTGATCGCTTCGCGGGTGCCCCGGTCAGGTTCCGTGGCGGCCGGCTGGATCTGGCCATCAGCCAGCATCCCCTGATCAGCCAGGAGGTTTTCCAGGCGGCTGGCCTGGGCAGTCACCGGCAAAGCATGATAGCCCAGCACCGGCAAAACCGAAATCACCGCGACCAGGCAGATCAAGGCTATGATCGGTACATGGGCCCTGGCTTTTCTGACCAGGAGGAGCACCGCCGCGACCAACGCAATCAACCAGATCAGGGCAAAAGAATATTCGGTCATCTTCAAACCTGACTGACGCAGGCGCACAACCAGAGCCCAGGCTTCAAAAACCAGGATCAGCAAGGCTGCGACCGGATAGATGCGCCGGTAGAAACGGGCCAGGCCGGTCTCATAGGCGGTCACCAGGATGTGGAGCCAGATGCCGCCGATGGTATAAGCCGTAGCAATGCTGGCCAGTTGGGTGAATTGGGGCCAGCTGCTGGTGATCACCACACGTCCGGTCCAGACCAGTAAAACAACCGTCAAGGCCAAGGCGATCGGAATCGTAATATATCCGAGCAGGATTTCGATGAAACGCGGTTGTTTCTGAGCCGTCTCCCGCCTTTCGTCAATGACTCCTTTGCGGAAATCAGGGAAATAGCCGACAAACAGGGTGAAAGCCAGAACGCCAGACAAAGTGGCGATGTGCATGAAGACCTTTTCGCTCAGATCACGATAGATCAGGGCCTTGATCGCTCCCGCCACACCGGATGTGCCACCCATGATGACCAGGCCATAGATCAGGGCGATGAAAAAGGCCTTGTGAGTCATGAAAAAGGCGCGGGCAAAATCAGACTGGCCGGGTGGATAGGCGGACAGGACCATGAACGCTAACAGGCTGACCAGAATGGCCACCCCAACTCTGGACAAGGCCAGTCCTGTCGGCAAATCAGCCGGAAGATACAACGCCAGGAAGGTAACGGCAAAGACCACAGCGCCCAGCAGATTGGCAAAAAGGAAAGCCTTGCGCTGGTTGATGCGGCTCTGGACACCTGTAATGGCGGCCATGCTCAAGACACCAGACAGCGCCAGGGACCACTGCAAGCTGGTGATGATCTCCTGGTATGTATCCTGGATAGGGTAATCGAGCTGGATCCGGATCATGGTCACGGCGGCAAAAGCCAGCGCACTGGCTATTGTGGCCGGGAACGTCTGGAAGGCCCGGGCTGCGCCTTTGAAAATCTGGACAATCGACCGGGTAAAAGTATTCATGCCATTCCCCCCTGTCATGCAAAAAGCTGCAGCATCAGGCTTGTTCACCTGGGCTACAGCTTTATTATGACCATGTTACCACCCCAAAGACAAGGTTGGGGGGTTACGTGATCCTGACGATTCGGTCAGTTTTCATCCAGATCGAAATCCCATTGCCCGAGAGGATTGGTGAAGGTACGCGCTTTGACGCCATAGACATAGGCGATATGGCCTTCGTGCAGGACTTCTACCGGATCGCCGTCAGCCACAATGCGGCCCTCGTACATCAGGCACACACGGCTGCAGATCCGGGCAGCAGCTCGCAGGTCGTGCAGGACGAGGATCACCAGCTTGCCGGCATCGGCCAGCTGGCGGGCCAGGCGCAACAGTTTGCTGGCATGGCGGATATCCTGGCTGGCAGTCATTTCATCGAGCAGGACAATCGGTGTGTCCTGGGCCAGGAGCCGGGCAATCATCACCCTCTGACGTTCACCACCGGACAAGGTTGTGACAAATTGCTCCGCTTCCGCTTCGCATTCCGCCTGGACCATGCAGTCTTTTGCCACTGTCAGATCTTCATCCGTCCAGGCCGCAAGACTGGAAGCATATGGATGGCGGCCCATCAGGACAATCTCTTTCGCTTTGAAATCAAAAGGCACCACCGTGTCCTGGGGTAGGAAAGACAGCTGGCGGGCCAGCTGGCGCGGCTTGAACTGTTGCAGGGACTTGCCCTCGATCCGGACCTCTCCAGCGGTTGGTTTGACCAGGCCGGCCAGCACACGCAGGAAGGTCGATTTGCCAACGCCGTTGGGGCCACAGATGCCGATGACTTCACCAGGCCGGGCGGAAAAGCTGATCTGGTCAAGAATCGTGCGCGGCTGGGGCAGCCGGACTTCAAAGGTGATGCCCTGGCACTCCAGAATCGGTTCTGGCATCGGGTCCACCTCCTCAAGCATGTGTCCGCAGCGAGCGGATCAGCAAAATCATGAAATACGGGGCTCCAACCAAGGCAGTGGTGACACCGACCGACAATTCAATCCCGCGTGGCATGGCCACCAGACGGGTTGCCAAGTCGCACAGCAGGAGGAAAATTGCCCCGCCGAAGGCAGAGGCCAGCAACAGGCGGCGATGGGAAGGACCTACAAGCAAGCGCATGATGTGCGGCACAATCAGGCCGACGAATCCGATCGGACCGGTGACCGATACGATGATCGCCGTCAAGAGCGAGGCCAGCAGAACGGTCAGGATTCGAGTCTTTTTGGCCGCCACACCCAAGGTCCGGGCAGTCTCATCCCCCAAAAGCAGGATATCGAGGTCGCGCCCGCGCAAGAACAGCAACGTTCCGGCTAAAAGGACTGGGACTGCCATCAGCTGGACATGCTCCCAGCGCCGGTTGGCAAGACCACCCAGGGTCCAGAAAATGTAGCTGGAAACCTGGTATTCACTGGCCATGACCAGAAGCAGGGAGGTCAAAGCCGAAAAAAAGGCGGCCACAGCCATACCTGCCAGGATCAGGACCGTGGTCTGGCCTGAGCTGCCGGAAAACGAAGACAAGGCAAGGATGATCAGGACAGCCGCCAGTGCCCCGGCAAAAGCAAAGGTGGGCAACGCCAGGAAAGAATAGGTGCCAAAGGCAATAGCGATCAGTGCCCCCAGGCTCGCCCCGGCAGAGACACCCAGAATTCCTGGTTCGGCCAGAGGGTTGCGGAAAAGCCCTTGCATGGCAGTTCCAGCAATCGCCAGCCCGGCGCCGGCAAAAATCGCGGCGAAAACGCGCGGCAGACGGATCAGCACAATCAGGATCTGGCTGGTCTGGTCCGCCGGCTGGCCAACCTCCAGGCCAAGTGCCTGGGCCATGCTTTTCAAAATGGTCAGGGGCGGGACATAGACCGTGCCCAGCGCAACAGCCAGGAGGGTTGTGGCCAGCAGGGCAAACAGCCCGGCCACCGCAAGGTGGCCGAGCTTCCAGTTTTTCAGGTTTTTCCTGGGTGACAGTTTACTGGACAAGGTCCGGGTACGCTGCTTTGGCCAGCAGCTCCACAGCAGCCGCCATGTGATGCGAGGTCGAGCTGCGGTATTTGTCCGGGATGGCCAGGATGTTGCCATCCATGACTGCTGGCAAGGTCTGCAAGACAGGATCTTGCATCATAGCCGCTTTTTGCAATGCGCCACCATCCTCGACCGCTTTGAAATTTTCATCAAAAGTTGAAGACGGGATAACCAGCAGGTGCGGCTGCCATTCACCAACGACCTTTTCCTTGGCGACCGGGCTGTAGTTGGTCACATTGCAGACGTTGACCGTGCCGGCAGCCTCGGCAATGGCATGGAACGGTGAACCGACTCCATAGGCGGCCAGCATGTTGGCACTGTTACCGGTTGGATCATAATAATCTTCATAGAACATGACAGTGACGCGGTCAGAAGCGGGAACCGAGGCGACTTGGCTGGCGACGGTGTCCAAAGTCTGGTTCATCGCATCGACCATGGCCTGACCGCGTTCGATTTCACCCGTTGCCTGGGCCAAGGTCATGATCGCATCAGCAATCATGGTGAAATCAGTCGGTGACTCCATCTGGACGACAGGAATGCCTGCTTCGGTCAGGGTCTTGCTCAAAGAGCCGTCCGGATTGGAAAAGGTGTCCAGGATGACCAGGTCCGGATTGAGGGCGACGATGGACTCTGGGGTCGAAATATCGACGCGATTCTTGACTGCGGCGGCTTTTTCAGCCGTCATGGACAGGACCGGGTCGTCACCCCAGGCAGACAGGGCCGTGATCCGGCTGACATCCACCATGTCCAGAAGCATTTCTCCCGCCCAGACATTGGTCGCAATGATCGCCTGGGGTGGAGCTGTCAAGATGACTTTGGCTCCGGTGGCATCGACAAGTTCGACCGGAAAACCGGTGGTTGTTTCAGATGGGGTCGTTGTGGCAAGGGTGGTTTCCACAGCCGGTGCAGTGGTTGCAGCCGTCGTAGCGGTTGCCTGGCAGGCCGTCAGCGGCAAGAGCAACAGGACCGACAAGGCCAGGATGAGCGCGACAAGAGGTTTGTGTTTGAGCATGTGCAAGATTCTCCTCAAAAAGATCCGGATCCAGGACAAATTCAATTTGACTGGTACCGACTTTAAGTCTAGCTGGACAGGTAACCCGGAACAAGGAAAGGGCTGGTCATCTTTTTGCACTTTCTTGCGGTTTGCTGCACCACTTTATCAGGCTAAACTATTGCCCTCCCGACGCGTTTCTTCTACAATGCAAGGGATTGAAACCCTTATTTCACCCACTTTTCACACATGACAGGAGGAGAAACATGAACAAACGCATATTTTTGACTTTGATCTCCCTGATCCTGGTCCTGGCCGTGCTCACCACCGGCTGCGCCAAGGCTGCCAGCGGCGACCAGTCGCTCAAAAAAGTCCAGGATGCCAAAACCCTGGTCCTCGGCCTGGATGACGCATTCCCGCCCATGGGATACCGCAATGAGTCCAACGACATCGTCGGCTTTGACGTCGATGTGGCCAAGGAAGTCGCCAAGCGCATGGGTGTCGAGCTCAAACTCCAGCCGATCGACTGGTCCCAGAAATTCAACGAACTCAATGCGGGCACCATCGATTGCATCTGGAATGGCTATACCATCACCGAAGAACGCCTCCAGGAGACTAACGTCACATCCGCCTACATGAAAAACCGCCAGATCGTCATCGTTCTGGCTGATTCTCCGGTCCAGTCCCTGGCCGATCTTGCCGGCAAGAAACTGGCTTTGCAGGCCGAGTCCAGTGCCGCCGAAGCCCTCGAATCCAAGCCCGATTTCAAAGCCTCGCTGGGTGAGGTCATTGAGCTTAAAGACAATGTCACCGCCCTTCTGGACCTCAAGGCCAGCGGCAGTGATGCGCTGCTCGTCGATGAAATCGTCGCCGGCTACTACATTGCCCGTGAAGGCAAGCAGTACCGCATTCTTGATGAAGCGCTCGCCGAAGAAGAATACGGTGTTGGCTTCCGCAAGGCTGACCAGGCCCTGCGCGATGAAGTCCAGAAACAGCTCGAAGCCATGGCCAAAGATGGTACCCTGGCCAAGATTTCTACCGAATGGTTCAGCAAAGACATCACCACCATCGGCAAGTGATCTATCATGCTTAGAACCGCAGCCTGACAGTCCGCGGTCACACAGTCAGCAATCCAGGGGCGGACAGGCATGAACTGTCCGCCCGCTTTTTCTTCCAGAACCTTGTAAGTCCATTCCCCGTTTACGCAAGGAGACGTACACATGGTCACATTCCAGATTCTCCCCTACCTGCTCGAAGGCACCTGGCGTGCCCTGCAGATTTTTATCCTGACCCTTGTCTTCTCCATCCCGCTTGGCATCGTGATCGCCCGGCTGCGCCAGTCCACCGTGCGTATCATCCAGCTGCCAGTCCGGTTCTACCTCCTGATCATGCGCGGCACTCCACTCATCCTTCAGCTGATCTTTTTCATGTATTTTCCACCTTTTGTCCTCGGGATTCCGATCGGGCGCTTTACAGCTGTCATCCTGGCTTTCAGCCTCAATTATGCCGCTTATTTTGCCGAGATTTTCCGCGGCGGCCTGGAGTCGATTCCGCGCGGCCAGTTCGAAGCGGGCCATGTCCTCGGCTTTTCCAGTGGCCAGACCTTCACCCGCATCATCTTGCCCCAGGTCATCAAACGCATCCTGCCCCCGTCTGCCAGTGAAGCCATGACCCTGATCAAGGACACGGCCCTGGCCCAGATCATCGGCGTGGCCGAGCTGTTCCGCGCCGCCCAGAATTCGACCTCCCGCCTGGTCTCGATCGAACCAATCATCGCTGCTGGCGTGATTTACCTGATCTTGAACAGCCTCGTCGCTCTTGTTTTTTCCCGTTTCGAGAAAAAACTGAGCTATTATCGCCATTAAAAAGTGGCACCTGACAAAGGAGATCCGGCCATGCCTTCCGATATAGTCCTCTCCGTAGAAAACCTGGCCAAGAAATTCGGCACCCTCGAGGTCCTCAAATCGATCCACCTCACCGTACGCCGCGGCGAAGTTGTCGTCATCATCGGGCCTTCTGGATCTGGCAAATCGACTCTTTTACGCCTGATCAACCAGCTCGAACAGGCTGACAGCGGCAACATCACGGTCGGCGGCCAAGTCCTGTGCAAAAACGATCCTCAGGGACGCTCTGTCTACGCTGCCAAGGCTGACCTGAAAGCAATCCAGCTCAAGATCGGACTGGTGTTCCAGAGCTTCAACCTCTTCCCCCACTTCACAATCGAACGCAACATCACCGAAGCTCCTGTCCATGTCCTGGGCCAGCCCGCTGCGCAAGCCAAAACCAAGGCCTCTGCGCTGCTCCACAAGCTTGGTCTGGCTGAAAAGGCTCCAAACTACCCCTTCCAGCTCTCCGGTGGCCAGCAGCAGCGCGCCGCAATCGCTCGGGCTCTCGCCCTCGAGCCGGAAGTCCTCTTCTTTGACGAGCCGACCTCGGCCCTCGACCCGGAACTGACCGGCGAGGTCCTCAAGGTCATCCGCCAGCTTGCTGCCGAACACATGACCATGGTCGTCGTCACCCATGAAATGGCCTTCGCCCGTGAACTGGCCGACCGGATCATCTTCATGGACCAAGGCGTCATCATCGAGGAAGGCACGCCTGAACAGGTCTTCAACTCAACCCACGAACGGACCCGCCAGTTCCTGCGGCATTACAGCGAGTGAGTGGGGGGCCTCTTGCATCCATTCCTTGAAAGTTCAACTCATGACGATGCGCACCACAGCAAAACGGCCCCGGGACACCACACCCGAGGCCGTTTTGTTTGGAGGAGAAAGTATGAAAGAAGGAGGTTCGTCGCTCTTGCTCTTGCTCTGAGTTCAGTTTAGCAATTAAGTTTTAAGAATATAAAACGCAAATGTGAATAACTGTGAACATTAATCATTTGTTTCGTCACATTTGATGATATCACCGTTCAGCTGGCAGAGCGAACCTCCCGCAAAGGATCTGTCCGGGTAGGATCAGCCGAGGATCTGGACGGCAGAACCATCATCGAGGACTGCCTGGCTTTCTGGCTGCTCGATCAGAAAACCACCCTCAGGGGTCACTACCTTGACAATCAGGTCACTGCGCGAGGCCGAGAAATCCGTTGCGTCTTCGCCTGTGACCATTGCCCGCTGGTCAGCGTAGCGTTCGAACAGGGCGATCGCCTCCTCGGTTGTGATGGCAGTTGGCAGGGCCAGTTCGAGGCGCTGGTTAGACAGGCCATGGATAACGACAGTCGTCTCCACATCTGCGGTGGTCGGGCTGATCTTGGGAATCGCTGCCAGCAGCTGGGCGCGGGCAGCGTTGCGCTTCAGGATCGGCGGTGCAGACAGGGCAACGATGATGGCCAGGATCAGGACCGCTGCACCCGTCAGCAGCAGGCGCATTTTGACAGATAGACGCAGGTCCGGGATCTTGATGTCACTTTTGGGGACATAGGAAGGCTGGGCCGGTTTGGCGTCC
>JAQUEY010000008.1:0-16544 GCA_028684955.1 Eubacteriales bacterium | reverse complement strand
CTTGCAGGATGTCACCTTGCACGCGGAGCTGGTGGCGATCCGCCAGGCTTGCCGGCGGCAGAAGTCGTGGCGGCTCGATGGCTGCGACCTCTACGTCACACTCGAGCCCTGTGTCATGTGTGCCGGAGCCATCGTCCAGGCTCGCATCCGCACCGTCTATTTCGGCGCCACCGATCCGAAAGCCGGAGCAGTCGGTTCGATCATCAATATTTTCGATCTGAAGCAAAACCACTGTGTGGCCTGGCAAGGCCTTGTTTTACAGGAAAGCTGCAGGCAGATCCTCAAGGACTTTTTTGCCCGGCGGCGCAGCGCTGACAAAGCGGCTGGCAGCCGAGCAACACGGCGTGCGGCTGCGCAGGCCGAGCAGCAGAAGCGGCAAGGGTTATCCGATCTACAGACGTTCCCAGCCGACCTGCCTTAATCTTTCAGTTTCTCACAACAAATGAAAATCGGCGCACAATTGGTGGCATTGGCCATCTCGATTTTCTGCACCGAAAACTGCCTGACCGGCAAGGTCCGGATATATGCGAGCACGGCCTGATACTCATCAAACCCACTGTCCCCACCATAGTAGAGACAGATCAGGACCGCGCCTCCTGCAGTAAGACGTGCCAGGGCCTGGGCCAGGGCGGGCAGGGTTGTCTTTGCCTGCGTCCCGATGGCGTGATTGCCGCGCGGCAGATAGCCGAGGTTGAACAGGACCGCCCGCACCTGGGTGGACACCAGCGCCGTCATCCGGTCGTGGCTGGCCACATGGAGTTGACAGCGCTCGAGCAATCCGGCTTTGGCGAGGCGGTCGGTCGTCCGGGCGATGGCCTCTGCCTGGATATCAAACCCGATCACCAGGCCGTCCGGCCCGACCAGACCGGCCAGAAATTCCGTGTCACCACCATTGCCGCAGGTGGCATCGATCACAGTATCGCCCGGCCGGATCAGGCGACGGGCGTAATTGTGTGACAGGGCCAGGGCATTTTGGACCAGCGGCAGATCCGGGTGCAGGTTTTCCAGTTTCATGCCATGGTCTGTCATTCTTTTGTCCTCTGGCCTGGGCAGGCAAAGATCTGGCGGCTTGGCACATGGACAATAAGACGCTCGGACACGTTGAGTCCAGTTCCAGCCGTGATCGCCCGGGCGTAATAATCGAGCTGGCGACCATAACGTTCACAGAGAAAGCTCTGGATCTGTTCTGGTGAGCCTGGCGCACGGTCTGTCTTGTAATCAACCAGGACGGCCTGGCTGTTCTCCTGGAACCAGCAGTCAATAATACCCTGGACCAGGGCCCGGTCATCAGGGGCAAAGGCGGTTTCTTCTTGCCAGACAGATCCCGCGGGCACAGCCAGGGTGAAAGGCATTTCACGGTACAGCTGGTGGCGATCTGTCTCGGCAACCACCATCCGGCCTGCCAGATCCGAGGTGACAAATGCCAAGACAGCGTCGAGCCAGCCGGTGAGGGCTGTGGATTCATCGGCAGATAACACACGTTCTTGTTCTAGCTGATCCAGCTGACGGGCCAGTTCCATACGGCTGGCCTCCTTCCGGGCCCTGGGCAGGTCCAGATAGCGCAGGAACAGGTGCAGGGCTGTGCCAAGACGAGCCCCCTGCACTGGCAGCTGGCCAATCTCAGCCAGATCCGGAAGATCATGCAGGTCCAGATTGATCCCCAGGGCTGGATCTTGAACCGGCAGGTCTATCACCTGGTCCTCACCATAGCGGGATTCGTCCTGCTCACGTCGTTTGAGTTCACTGACGGAAAGCTTGACCGGGCTCTTCGCGGCACTGGCAAAAGGGTAGTCTGTGCTGATCCGGCTCAGGGCCTCCTGGATCTCGGCCTTTGGGACAGGATCAGGTGCGTCCAGCCAGTCGCGAACGGCCCGCGGGAGATCTGGGGCACCAGCCAGTGCTGATTCCCTGGCAGGCGCTTCGACCGGTTCCCGGGCAACCGCGAGGTATGCCTGCAGGTCCAGCAACTCGACGTTCCAGACCCCTTGAGCCGGCAAATCAAGCAACGGGGTCTTTGGCATTCCGATCGTTTCATCACCCGAGAGGCAGCTCCAGTCGATGTCGGGGTGACGGGCCAGCGCCATGATCAGCCAGTCCAGGTAACTGCGGCCAGACAAGACCAGGTGGGCTGGCAAGACCGGATGCGGCCAGTGCAAAGCTTTGATCAGGCGCGTCAAAAGCGCCTTGTGGCTGTGTTTGGGCAGCATCGCAACGAGGATCAGCCGGTCGCGCGCCCGGGTCATGGCAACATACAGCAGGCGGAGCTCTTCGGCCAGCGTGGCTGCCTTGTGCTCGGCCAGCATGGCCAGTTTCAGATGGGTGGTCCGGCGCAGGTGTGCCTGGGGATCGATCCAGTCAAAGCCGACGCCCAGGCCTTCACTGACCATCAGGATGCCCTGCTGTTCTTTCGGTGTGATCTTTCCAGACAGACCAACTACAAAGACGACCGGGAATTCCAGCCCTTTGCTGCTATGGATGGTCATGACCCGGACGGCGTTCTGTTCTGTTTCAGAAAGGTCATAGGGCGCTTGAGAAAGGCCATTACGCTCCAGATTTTCGATGTGGCGGATCAAGTCGAAAAGACCCCGGCTGCGGTTTGCTTCGAACGCGTGCACCCAGCTGATAAAAGCCCGGACCTCCCTGCGGCGCTCCGTCCCGTCAGCATGGGCAGCCAACTGGTTGAAAAATCCCGTTGCCTCCAGGAGCCATTCCAGCCATTCACCGGTTTTGCGGAATTTTTCCCGGTCGCGCCAGCGCTCCAGTTCTTGCAGGACCTGTCTCAACCGGTCTTTCAACTCAGGATCTGGACCGTGTTCGCGATACCAGAAGACAGCCTCGTGGAAAAACCGGCAAGGAGCGTTGCCAAGCTGTGCCTGAGTCCGGATGGCCAGAAGCTCGTGGGGTGCAAAAGCAAGTCCCAGCAGACCCGATTTGAGGACGGCGGCCAATGGGATATCCTGACGCGGGTTGTCCATGGTCATGAGCAGAGCCTTGACCAGGCGCAAGTCCGGGTGATCGAACAGGGTCCGGCCGGTATCTTCGCTGACAGGAATCAACCGCTCGCGCAGGGCTGCCGCATGCACCCGGACGATCGCCCGGGTGCGAGCAAGGATCACAATGTCACGAGGTTCTGCGGACTGCCCGGTCACCAGCTGCTCGATCCGCTGGCTGACCACCCGCGCTTCTCGTTCGTACAGGCCCAGCTCTGCCGCATCTAACCTTGTGGCGGCTTGATCCGGAGGTATCTCGGAAGATGGCTCATCTTCGGCAGGTATTTCATCCGGCACAGCGTCAGCGCCAGCATCACTTGCATCGCCAGAGCTATCCGCCCCTGGGGTTTCTTCCTGAACGACCAGACACAGTTCGACCGGCACCGACCCGGCTGATTCATCGCGGTGCGGCACGAGGCCATGGCCATCCGTATAATCGATTTCTCCGGCCTGTGGCGACATCAGCTGGGCAAACACCTCATTGACCGCCCCGAGCACCCCGGGCACACTGCGGAAATTGCGGTTGAGTGTGATCAGGCTGCCATTTCCAGCCTGGCGGTATTGTTCAAACCGGCTGATGAAAATGCCGGGTCGGGCATGGCGGAAGCGATAGATGCTTTGCTTGACGTCGCCGACCATGAAGACATTGTCCCGGGCGATCGCCTGCAGGATCGCTTCCTGGATGCTGCTGGTGTCCTGGTATTCGTCAATGTAGATCTCCTGGCAGCGCTGGTGGTAATAGTCACGCGCCTCCGGCTGGCGCAGGACGCCCAAAGCCAGATGTTCAAAATCGCCGAAATCCACCAACCGCTGTTCGCGTTTGCGGTCTCGGTAGCTGACATCGAGCTCAAGGACCAGATCGAACAACTGGCTCAACGCAGGCAACATGAAGGCAATGTCCTGCTCGATCTGGTGTGCAGGACGGTTGAACAGGCAGACCGTGTCAAAAAGGAAGTGCTGGCGATAGGTTTCTGTCTTACACTGTCCAGTCAGGCAGTGGATCGATTCGGCCAGATTCTGGCGCAACAGCTCGAGGACACGGGCTTTGCCAGGATCTTTGCCTCCGGATCGTGGCAAGTCGAGATCAGCCAGATGCCGGGCCAGCTCGACCAGCTCATCCCAGTCGGGCTGAGCATCAGCGAGTCTGGCCGCGATCTGCTGCAGTACCACGTCGATCAGCCGGAACTGCTCAAGGTAGGCCTGGTTGCGGGCCGGGTCCTTGATCAGAGGCACCCCCCGCTCGAGGAGCTCACGCAGCTCAGGCAGCGCCTGGACCGCCTGGCCCAGAAGGACGCGCAGCTGTGCGACCAGGACCGCCGCATGCCGGCTGGATGAAAAATCTTGCGCCGCCGCAGCCAGTTCGCTCCGGTAGTGCTCCACTTGCGCTCGGTAATCCGGCAAGCTGCGCAGATGCTGGTACAGGCGGATGACTTGCTGGCGCAGCGGCTCGTCGCTGCGGCTGGTGCTGTAACTGTCCACCAGATGGTAGAAAGCATCCTGCCAGACAGGCGCCTCGTTTTCAGGCGCGAGATCGATAGCCTCATAGCGGCGAGCCAAGACGTCATCAAGGGTTTCCCTGAGCAGCAAATCCGCGACCTGAGGATCCGAAACGGCAAAGCCAGGTTCAACCTGGAGCAGGCCCGTCTCATCCACAGCAAGGTGGCTGAAATTGCGGATCACCGTCAGGCAGAACGCGTGGATCGTCGATATGGCTGCACTGGCCAACAGCGTCTGCTGGCGGCCCAGAAAACGCCGCTTCTTTGGATCTGTCTGGGCGGCACGGGCAGCTTCGAGCTTGGCAGCGATTTTATCTTTCATCTGGCGAGCGGCAGCTTCGGTAAACGTCATGACCAGCACCGATTGGATATCCAGTTCGCCCTTGACAATCCGCTGCACGATCCGTTCCGTCATCACGGCGGTCTTACCGGAACCAGCCGCCGCCGAGACCAGCAAATCGGACACAGGCGCACGGACGACCGATTGTTGTTCTTCAGTCAGCTGCATGTCCACCTCCACCGGCATCCGGGTAAGCCTGCTCAAGGCGAGCCATGAAATCCTCTTTGCTGCCCAGCCTCGGCACGTCTTTTGCCCGGGCATGACCGAGCGGTGAAAACCGCTGGCACGGGTCTTTTTTCTGGTCAAACCCACAGACACTCTGGTAGGCACAATACACACAGGGCAGGTCCATTTTGGGCAGCAGACTCGGTTTGGCTGCAAACTCACCCTGGACGATCCCAAAAGCCAAGGACCGGATTTTTTCCTGCACATGTAGCTGGAG
The DNA here is from genome assembly GCA_028684955.1 of Eubacteriales bacterium. Taxonomy (GTDB): domain Bacteria; phylum Bacillota; class Clostridia; order Saccharofermentanales; family UBA5734; genus UBA5734. The sequence goes on along the minus strand of JAQUEY010000008.1, from coordinate 11,276 downwards.
CAAGACGAGCTGGTCCGGCGGTAAATCGAGGCCTTGCAACGCGAAGCGCTTGTCGAGTTCACGGATGACTGAACTGGGATCAAGGGCCTCTTCCGGTGACTGTCGCAAAATGGGCTGGTCGAAACGGAAATAGCAGGCATCCACTGCTGTCTGGTCCGGATGGCTGTGTGCAAAAGCAGCCAGGTAAGCCGGCAATTGCAGGTGCAGGCCATGATACAGGGCATCGTACTGGATACTCTGTCTGCCTGACTTATAATCAATGACGCGGAATTGGCGTTGCCCATCACTCACCTGCCAGTCCACGCGGTCGACCTTTCCGTTGAGCTGGACAGTCCGTCCCGGGGCCAGCCCCAGGATGAGCGCATTGCCCCGACCTGGTTCGAACACCCACTCAAACAAGGCCGGCGTGAAAGATTCGGTCAGCAGTTGGCGCAACAGGGCAGCAATCGAGGTGCGAGCGACTCGCGCCAGACGCCGTCCCGCCGAAGCCTGAAGGCCGGGGGAGAAAAACAGCCCCACCCGCTTGTCCGAGCGCAGCTCAGTCATGATCTGATCCAGGGCGCCATCCAGGTCGCCCGCAAGCCAGGCTTCGATCCGTTCCTTCCTGGCGGTTTCATCCGCCAGCTGGCTGAGCTCTTGCTGCAGCAAAGCGAGGCTTCGTTCCGCCAGCGTGTGCAGGAACGTCCCGCTATCAGTCGCCTGTGGTTCAAAGACATCCCGTTCACGCAACACAATCCCATGAGCAGCCAGATGGGAAAATGGGCAGGCAGCATAGTTTTCCAGCTGGGACACACTCAGCTGCAAAGCAGCACCAAAGCGGGCCAGAACCAGCTGCGATTCGATCTGAAGATGGAGCGCATCAGGCTGGCTCAGGCGGGCGATGGTCTGGTCCAGGGGATACCCCAGTTGCTGCAGAGCCAAAGCTAAGGGGCGAAACGGGGCCAGTGTGCGGGGCCAGTCCTGCAGGGATTGATGCACCAGCAAGATCAGGCCGTTTTGCGCGGCTTCCGGTGCATGGAGACGGACATCGGCAGGATCCATCCGGTCTGGCAGCACGAGTGGAGTTTGCCCGCTCCACTCGCGCAGGCGCTGGACATACGGTGATGCATCCTGGACTGGGGCCAACAGGACCAGGCGGTCTGCTGGCAATGTCAGCAGACCAAAGATCATCGCCGCGTCGGCAAAAACCTGGTCACGAGCGTTGCTGGGCAATGCCTGGCCCAGAAGACTGGACAGGTTCTGGCGGTCGCTGTCTTTGAGCAAACCTTCGGGCGGAGCCCCCGGGGGGAAGACACTGGCCCTGGCATTGTACAGGAACAAAATCCGGCCAGTACGCTGGCGAGCATGAGCCAGATTTCCGATGGCCACCTGGTCGAGCGCAGTCGGCAAGACCCCGCTGTCAGCATTGTCCAGGCCCGCGGCAAGCAGATCCCGGAACGTCTTGAGATCCATGGGTGTCTGGCCGGCAAACCGGACCAGCTGGGCCAAGACGTCGGTCAAGGCATTCCAGGATTTGGCAATGGCCAGGGCACTTTCACTGTCGCTTTCCTGATGCAGCCGCAAGATCAGCTGGGACGCACGCTGTTTGAGGTTCGTCGCTTCGAGATAGCCTGTCAGGGCGGCTACCTTTTGCAGTCCGGTCTCGGCCGATTTCATCCGGTCCGCCAAAACCCGGACGGGTATCAGGATCGTCTGACGGAAAAGGTCCAGGACCGCAGGCTCTTCAGGCTCGGGTTCCATCAGGCGCTCAAGATGGAACAGCCCCCGGGCCAGGACGTGGTTTTCAAACTCATCCACCTGATTCTGATCTTCTACCAAAAGGCCTGCCCGCAAGGCTCGCATGACTGGCAATCGGCCAAATCCCTGGCTGGACAGATCAAGCACCGCCAGAACGGTGCGTATCAGGGCCGTTCCAGCCAGCAGCCTGACTTGGTCAAGGAACAAAGGGATTTTGAATGTGTTGAATGCAGCCTTGAGACGAGGCAAGTCCTGGGCCGGATCACAGACAGCTACGACCAGGTCACGGTAGCGATAGCCCTCTTCCTGGACGAGCCGGCGGATTTCTCCGGCCAGCCAGGTCGCCTGATCGTCTGGCTGGTTTGCCAGGACGAGGCGGAGAAAGGAGTTGGTCTCCTGTTTCGGCCCAGTTCTCTCGACCGGAACTCCCAGGAAATGGGCGAGGCTGGCAACGTCTGCTGGCCAGTCCGGCTTGATCTGGACCGGGCGGCCTGGCCGGTAGCGCTGCTGGAACTGATAGGCCGTGCGCCGGCCGGGCAGGAACACGTCAGGGCCCTGCTCCACCGCCAGTCCATCGGCAGGGATGCTGTCACAAAGCACGGTCACAGTCATCTGCTCACAGTGATGTACCAGCTGGTCCAGAACGGCATACTCCTGAGGGGTGAAATTTCTCAGTTCGCCAAAACCGGCGACCCAGACCGAGGTTTTAGACAGCCAGTCCAAGCGGGTGCTGGCCAGCCCTTGCGGCTGGGACAGCAGACTGACAAGGCGGTCCAGTTCGGTTTCCGGATCCTGGAAACCCAGGTTGGAAGCCGCCTGGCCATAGCGGTCCAGCAGCAAAGCCAGATCGTTGACTTTGCTTTGCAAGCTCTTGTCCGGGATCTGGTCAACCAGCGCGGATAGCGTAGTGGCGTCGATCTGGTAACGGCGCAGATCACCCAGAACTGCCATGATCTGGCGGATGAAACCGGGCTTGTCAGCCAGCCGGGCGTAGGAGCGAAGCTCGGTGCGGGATTCGGCCAGCAGGCGGTACAGCAGCATGGCTTGGCCGGTCATGTCCAGCAGGGGGCCTGCCATCTTGCCAGCCTCGCCTTTAAGGCGGTCAGACAGGCGCCTGAAACTCAGCACCTCGGCCATCAAAAGGCCTGAGGATCCGGATAGCTGGAGGTAGGATTGTTCAAAATCCAGTTTGGCCTGCTCAGGGACCAGGATGACGGCTCGCTTGTCCGGCCATTGTCCAGTGAAAGCAAACACCTCGCGCAGGCAGTGTGCCCGCAGCGCGGCCGACTGGATGCCATGGAGGAGGCGCACGGTCATGATTCAGGCTGGATCTGGCTGTCGCGCTGCAGACAATCACTCAGGACCCGGTGCACCTGAGGCAAACTACGTTTGGGAGCCACGGGGCGGCCATCGTGGAGAAACGCATGGTGAGACTGGCCCCGGCACAACATCTGGCCGTCCCGAGTGACCTGGTAGGCGATGGTGAGTCGGACGCCCGTGTAGGCGGCGACCCAGGCCCGGACCTCGATCGTGTCATCGTAACGGGCACTTTGGATATAATCGCACTGGATGCCAATCACCGGGCTCATCGTCCCGCTCTGCTCCAGATCACGGTAAGGCAATCCAACCGCCCTCAGGTAGTCGGTCCGTGCGACCTCGAACCAGCGGATGTAATTGGAGTGGTGGACAATACCCATGGCATCCGTTTCATAGTAACGGACCTGCAACGTCACAGCATGACCGGGCAATCGGGAATCATCATTTCTTTCCATCGTTGCAATCCTTCTATGTGAATTGAATTCTACAATTTTAACAATATCTGTGGTATCCTGCAATCGAAGGAGCCTTGATTGCAGGGCTTTTTACCGGAGGTTTACAATTTGAACACGAACCATTCGCCATCTGGCAAACAACCAGGAACACCCGCAGTCCACACAGTGCCAGCGGTGAGTTCCGAGACCGAGGAAAACCGCTATCCGATCCGCCGCGGCCTGATCGGCAACTTCGGCTTTTACGGCGGACTGCTTGTCACCCGCCTGATCGTCCGCCTCAGAGCCCGGGGCACGGAAAACATCCCCACTCAGACCCCTTATGTGATCGCTGCCAATCACCAGACCTATGTCGATGGCATGTTGATCGGAGCTTTTTTACCCAGGCTTCATTTCAAGAAGCTGGCCAGCCTGACCGCCAAGGACCTCGAGGACCAGCACGGCCTCTTTGGCAAGCTGATCGTCCGAGTTGGCCGCGGTATTGCCGTCGACCGTTTTGGCAACCCCATCCGCGGCCTGATCATCGCCAAGAAGAAGGTCGAAGAGGGTAATATTTTGCTGGTCCACCCAGAAGGCACCCGTTCTTCCACCGGCGAGCTCGGTGAGATGAAGGACGGCGCCGCCTACATCGCACTCAAAAGCAAAGTCCCCTTGCTGCCTGTTTTCATTGAAGGTGGCTATGAGGTTTTCAGCCGTCACATGAAATGGCCCAATCCGATCGACCGCAAGACCGGCAAACGCCGTGTGGTGACCGTAGTCTTTGGCAAGCCGCTCGATCCCAGGGAATTCAAAACCGCCAAAGACATGACCCAGGCTCTGGTTTCCTGGATGGAAGCACAGGCTCTGGCCTATCGCCGTACGCGTGGACTGGCAGCGACCTGATCGTCAAGGCCGAAACTTACAGACTAAGCTTACAGACTAAGCTTTCAGAAAAACGCAAACCGGATCGCACCTGGCACGACTTTGAAGCTTATCTCGGTCGCTTCAAACAGCTCGCCGTCGATGTTGCCCAGCAAGACCTGGCCTGGAGCAGCCCAGAGCTGGCCTTTTTTCACACTCAAGCCATGCACAGCAGGGTCGCCCAAGTGGCGGCCCTGTTTGTATTTCGGGATCAGGCCCAGAATGCGCGGCAAAGACAAAGGATCAACCTGGACCCATTCGATTGAACCGTCCTCCACACTGGCCTGCGGAGCCGGGTTGAATCCGCCGCCATAAAAGCGGCCATTGCACAAAGCCGCCAGAATGTAGTGGACCTTCTGGCGGGGAGCGCCATCCAGAGCGCAGCTGAAGGTAAAGGTTCGATTGCCTAAAAGACCGATGACGATAGCCAGCGGGTAACTCATCGGCCCCAACCAGCGCAAACGGCGGTTGATCGCCATCATCAGGCTCTGGACCCGGGTGTCAAATCCAAATGACGTGATGTTGAGGCACATCCGGCCATTGACCTCCAGAAGGTCGATCGGACGGATCTGGGGCTTAGCAATCCGGCCGAGCAGTTGATCCAGATTCAGGCTGGAAAGAAATGCCCGGGCGAAATCATTCCCGGTTCCCAGGGGCAAGATCGCAAGTGCTGTCTGTGTGCCCAGCAAAGACTGGGCGATTTCATGGGCTGTCCCGTCACCACCGCAAGCCACCACAATGCCCTGCGCGCCGTGTTGCAGCGCAAACTCCGCTGCCAGGTCAGCACCATGCCCTGCGCGGTCGGTCATCCGGATCTCGCAGGTATGCGGGCTGCCCGCATAACAGACTGCTGCTGCCAGTCTCACGGCCATGTCAGGGGTATTTGGCTGGCCTGCAGCTGGATTGATCAGGAAAAGATACTGGTACCCTGGCAACACGTCATCACTCGGCAGGGCTGGCTGCCAGAATGTAGTGGACGGCATCATTCACCGTGCGGATCTTGTCCAAGTCCGAATCGGAGATTCTCAGATCAAACGCTTCCTCCAGGTCGATGACGATTTCATACATGGCCAGGGAATCCAGGTTCAGGTCGCGGATCAATTCTGTCTCACCGACGATCTGGTCCATGGGGACGCCGGCTATGGTCGCGACGGTTTCTGCAACTTCAGAAAAAACCAGTTCCATGCGAGTGGCAGTCATGGCTCATCCTCCGTACCATCTGACAGGACATAGCGTTCATATTGTTCTTTGACGATGAGATCGATCTGGTGCAATGTCTTGAGCAGAATCTCGCGTCCGGACGGATCCAGTGGGCCGACAAGGCGGTCGACCAGCAGTTTGTGGAATTTGTTGTGCATGCGGAAGGCCAGTTTGCCTTTGCGGGTCAGGGCCACGCGGACCACACGCCGGTCATTGGGGTCTCGGTGGCGTTCCACATAGCCCTTGCGGACCAGGCGGTCAATCGCCACGGTCAACGTCCCGGTTGTGACGCCCAGCATGGCTGCCGTCTCACTCATCGTGCGCCGGTCATACGGGCCGATGCTCTCGAGTGCGTGCATCTCGGCAACCGAAATATCACTGAAATTGCCCCGGCGCAGGGCCTTTTCCTCAGTGACCAGGATTTTGTCAAAAATATCCAGGAGCAGGTCATTGATAGTCTGGTCAAATTCGTTCATCACATGTTGGCCTGACGCCTGGCACCTCCTGCTCGATTAGGCTTTCATTTTACCGCTTGTTGATTTCCCGCTGCAAGGGGTGAAACAGCGCAGGCCTGACTCTGGCCTTGACCTGGATGCCTTCTTCCGTGTATTCGAGCATTTCGATCTTGCCTTGTAGTTCGATCCGGCTGATCCAGCCTGCTTTGTCATAGGGCAAGATCAGGTCGATGGGGATGAATTGCTCAGCAGCCAGGCGGGCGATCGCTGTCACAAGGTCCGCCAGCCCTTCTCCTGTTCGCGCACTGACCGATTGGACGATGTCCTTGCCTGCCAGCAGGGGCAGTCCCGAACGTTCAAAAGGTCCGAGCAGGTCGATTTTGTTCAGGACCGTGAGCCGCGGCTTGCCGGCAGCTCCGAGCTCATTGAGCAGCTGCTCCACCACGTCACGCTGGATCTCTGCCTGTGGATCCGAAGCATCCAGGACATGGAGGATCGCATCGGCCTGCGTCACTTCCTCCAAGGTCGAGCGAAAGGCATCGACCAGCTGATGAGGCAATTTGCGGATGAATCCAACCGTATCGATCAGGATGACCGGCTGCTGGTCTGGCAGCGTCAGGCGGCGGGCCGCAGGGTCCAGCGTGGCAAAGACCTGGTCTAAGGTCAGCAGATCCGACTGGCACAGGGAATTGATCAAGGTTGATTTGCCGGCGTTGGTGTAGCCCACCACCGCCAGGGTCAGGATATCCTGGCTCTGGCGCTGTTTCCGAGTCTGGTCACGCCGGGTGGCAACCTCAGCGAGTGCCCGTTTCAGCGTGTTGATGCGGCGGTTGATGTGGCGCCGGTCTGACTCGAGCTGCGATTCACCTGGACCGCGTGTCCCGATGCCACCGCCCAGGCGCGACAGAGCCTGGCCCAGGCCGATCAGGCGGCTGAGGCGATACTGCTGCAAAGCCAGTTCAACCTGGAGCTGGCCTTCTCTGGACCGGGCCCGCTGGGCAAAAATATCCAGGATTAAAAATGTCCGGTCGATCACTTTCAGTCCGGTCAAATTCTCGATGTTGCGGATCTGAGACCCTGACAATTCATCATCGCAAATCAGTGTCGTGACCCCCAGCGCTTCGGCTGAGCGACTGATCTCCTCCAACTTGCCTTTGCCCAGAAAAGTCGCTGGATCCGGGGCCTGGCGGTGCTGCAAAGCCCGTCCTGCAACAATCGCACCTGCAGCCTCAGCCAGTTCTGCCAGTTCATCGAGAGACCGTTCCGCAAAGTCCAAGGCTGCCTCACCCGATTCTGATGTAAGTCCGGCTAGGATCGCCCTTTCCTGGTCCGTATCTGACATGTATCCCCCTCATCCATGTTGCACTCTGCAACATCCCGTATAATTAACGCTTAAATTGTAATAATCAACATCATGAACGGATTCGAAATACCTGAATATCCTGATATAAATAAACGATACAACTCAATTGGTTTGCCTTGGTCATCGCCGCCCCCACTGACGAGAGATGGAGAAGCTTATGAAAAAGACACCCCAATCCGCACGATCCGACCGTCCAGATACCTATCCAGCCTATCTGTCCAACATTTTCATTGGTCTGCTCTTGCGCCTGTTCCGGGAAAACCGCACGCTGACCCAGGAAGTTGTCGCCGAGTTGGCCGGTTGCCATGCCTCTTACCTGAGCATCATCGAAAATGGCAAGGCACAACTCAGTATACGGACTTTTGTCGAGCTCTGCCAAGCTTTGCAGCTGGCACCTGCAGATTTGTTCGTCCTGGCCAGCGTACTAGAGGAAAGTTATCTCGATTCAGACCTCATCCGCTCCGGCGAAGGTAACCCGGAAGATCCGCTGACTGCCCAGCGCTGGCTGCAAGGATTCATCCAGGACGGACATCTGGGCTCACTCGACAGAAAAACCTGATCAACACCAGTCGTGTTATAATGAGGCCGATCAAACACGAAAGAGTCAAGCCATGCTGCCGATTGTTGTCATCGGGGCAGGTCCGGCCGGAATGCTCGCAGCCGGTCGCGCTGCTGAGTGCGGCGTTCCTGTCCGCCTTCTGGAAAAAAATCAAATGCCCGGGCGCAAGCTCCTGATTACAGGCGCGGGGCGATGCAACATCACCAGTGCTGTCGACCTGGACACATTTATCGGGCAATTTTTCGGCCAGGGCCGGTTTCTTTACCCGGCCTTGCAGACGATGTATCGTGAAGAACTGCTGGATTTGCTGGCCAGGCATGGCATTCGTTGCCAAGTCGACCACCAGGGCAAATATTTCCCCGTCACTGGCCAGTCAAGCGACGTCCTTCTGGCCATGCTTCACTATGGCCAGAAGCAAGGCGTCCAGCTGATGACAGATTGCGCAGTCCAGTCGATCCAGAGGGTGCAGGATCATTTTGAAATCTTGTCCAGCCAGGGGACCGTGCTGGCAGGAGCCGTGATTCTGACGACCGGTGGCATGACCTATCCTGTGACAGGATCTTCAGGCGACGGGTATCGGCTGGCTGCCCAGCTCGGCCATTCGATCGTCCCGCCCCGGCCAGCCTTGGCACCTTTCGTGGTCAAGCAAACCTACATCCAAAACTTGGCCGGATTGTCGTTGCCCGACGTTGAAGTCCGCCTGGTCCAGCCAGGCAAAAAACCAGTCGCCGGGCGCGGAGATTTGCTGCTCACACACAAAGGTGTATCCGGTCCTGTCATCTTGAGACTGTCGCGCGAGCTTTCTGGCTCTGCTGACGTGCACATCAACCTTGTGCCATCCTTTGCCAGGCCAGCGCTCATTGCGGCCATTTTGACCGTGTTCAACCAAAACGGGCGCACGCACATCAAAAATTGCCTGGATAGCTTCCTGCCTCACCGGCTGGTCACACCGTTGCTGACTGCCGCCGGGATCGATCCGGACCGCATGGCTGCCCAGGCCGGCCGGCGCATCGCCGAACAGATCGCCCAGGCGATTTCAGACTGGACTTTGACAGTGACCGGTACTCAGGGGATCCACATCGCCATGGTGACAGCTGGCGGCGTAGCTCTGCGGGAGATAAACCCTGCTTCACTCGAGTCCCGGCTCGTTCCCGGTCTGTATTTTGCAGGAGAGGTTCTCGACCTCGATGGCGATACAGGTGGTTATAACTTGCAGGCTGCCTGTTCGACCGGGTATCTGGCTGGACAGTCAGCTGCGGCGGCTCTGCTCAGCCACTTGCGCAACGATCGTTAAGGCGGTGGTCTGTTCTTCCGGGGTCAGCAGCTCAGCCATGACATCCGCCAGCACCTGGCGCTGAGCCGGGAAGACGCGCGGGAAAGCCATGACGATGGCATGGATGATCGCATCCGTCTCGCCGGGTTTCTGGATCCGCAGCAGAAAGCCAATGATGTTCTGGCAAATATCACTGGCCGTTTTGGTCACAATGGCCTCACTGCTCATGCGAACCATGCCGAGCAGTTTGCTGCCATAACGGGAATCATCCCGGCAGGCTGACAGGTAAACCACAGCAGAATCCAGAAGTTCGTCGATGATCAGGCGAGTCCGGTCAGGCCCAGCCTTTTCGAGCACATCCTGCCAGATCTTGCGCTTGAAAAACTGGCCGATGTCTTTGGTTGCTGCCTGAGTTGCCCAGCGCGAACGACTGTTGTTGCCATGATAGATCAAAGTCGTCCACAACTCGACCAGCCGATCCCCTTTTTGGCCAGTCTTCTTGTCGATGACGGGAAAACGGATTTCATTGAACGCTTCCTTGACTGATTCGAAGTGCGGGTCCAAAGCCTCGGCGGCCGGTTGACCTGCCAAGGCTGCAATCTCCGCAGAGCGGTCGATCATGGTGCCACAGTTGACACAAAAAACCTGTTTTTTGCTGGCGTCAGCTTGGAAAGGCTGACCACAGGCTGGGCAAATGATCCTGGTTTCTTCCATAAGGGCTCCTTCGGTGGCAATCGGTCTTAGTCAGGAATAGATTATACCAGAGGATCCTCAGCTGGTGTTTCGTGTGCAGTCGTTTTGGTTGCCATCTGTTCTGGACGCAAGGTTTTCAGCGTCAGGATGTGCACTGTGACCGCAAGACCAATCCCAGCAAGGATGATTCTGACCAGCCACTTGTCAACAAGAATCATGGAGGCAATCAGAGAGGCCCACAGAATCAGGACTGCACCAATTTTAGTCTGGAGCGGCACAGCCTTGTGTTCCAGATAATGGTAGATATACTTGCCCAGGATCCGGTGGTGGATCAGCCAGTCATAGAGAGGACGGGAACTGCGCAAATAAAGATAGGCAGCGAGGAGCAAAAACGGGGTCGTGGGCAGGACAGGGATGACAACGCCAACTGAACCAAGCACGACAGCCAGGCTGCCCAGAACCAGGAACAGGATGCGTTTGAGTCGACTTCGGGTGGTGTTTTCTTGTCTTGTCATGACCTACAGGATAAAGCAGAAGTCCTGCCCTGTCGAGTCGCAAGGTTACCAATCAGAAAAGCAGGCATGAATAGAATAATCGACTTTGCCTTTCAGGCAGGAAATAGCATCAGGGCATAGGTCGTCTGGTAGTCTTCCCGGTCCTGCTGCGGTCCGACAGTCAGCTGGACAGTGAACGTGCCCAAAGTTCCAAAAACTGTATAGGCACCATCGACCGTAGATTCAGCCGTTATCTGGCCATCAGCCAGGATGTCTTTATAGAAGGCCATCAGCTTTTCCGGTTCATCTTTGGAATGGGCAATGATCGTAAAGCCCTTGTCCATGCTGACGACGCTCTCGACGTAGCTACCGGGGTAGATTGGCAGGGTCTCTGCCGGATAGTCTGCTGGCAGGTCGACGCTTTTATCGTCGGTGCTGATATCCAGTTCTACGTGATCACTGGTAGCGTCGTCACCCTCAGCTTCAGATTCAGCTGCCGCTTCAGTTGTTTCTGCCTGGACCGGTTTGGCTGTAGCTGTGGTTTGCTGGGCAGCAGGCGTCGTCTCCGGCGAATCGCCTGAGCCGCAGGCCGCCGTCACCAGCACCAGGGATCCAATCAGGATGACAAGCAAGCAGGTTTTCAAGCAATTTTTCATGATCGATTCCTCCCTAAACGGTTTGATTGTCCAGCGTGATCCGCTGGCCGTCTTGATAATGGCGGATGGCAAAGACAAAAAACGGAGACAGGCTGAAAAGAATGGAAAGGACCAGGAACAAGACACTGTTTGCCGGCTGGCAGGATTTGAACAGCTTGTAATGGGCCACATACCAGA
>JAQUEY010000077.1 GCA_028684955.1 Eubacteriales bacterium | reverse complement strand
GATCACGGCCTATATGGCTGAACATTACCAGGAAGACATCAGCCTGAAGCATCTGGCCGACACCTTTTCGATCAACTACAGTTACCTCTCGACCTTGTTCAAACAGGAAACCGGACAAAGTGTCGTTAATTACCTGACTGGCATCCGGCTCGAAAGGGCCAGCCACCTGCTGCTGACCACCACGGCAGACATAGCGACAATTGCTGAAATGACCGGTTATTCAGACTTGAACTATTTCTACCGCTTGTTCAAGAAACACTTTGGTCTGACACCGCTTTCCTACAGGAATCAAAAAAATGTCCAGTGAACAACCAAAATATCTCCAAAGCCTCATGCCTTGCCTGCGGCTAGAATGAAACCAAGCCCGGAGGAGATCCGGCAACCTACAGAGGAGGAACCTTATGAAGACCAGATTTCTTGCCTTGTTCCTGATTCTCGGCCTCGTCTTGTCCCTGGCAGCTTGTGGCGGCTCAGCATCGACCACCGCAGCAGCTGGCGGCCAGGCTGCAACCACGGCTGCACCTGCCGGTGACAGTGGTGAAAAGGTCAAACTGACCTTCGGCATCTGGGACTCGTACCAGAAACCCGGCATGGAAGCGCTCGCCGCTGCCTATACCGCCAAAAACCCCAATGTCACCATTGAAGTCCAAGTCACAGGCTGGGACGAATACTGGACCAAGCTCGAAGCTGCTGCTTCCGGTGGCGAGCTCCCGGACATCTTCTGGATGCACACCAACGAGTTTGTCAAATACGCCTCCAACAACATGCTCGTCGACGTGACCAACCTCTATGATGGTGCGACCGATGCCGGTTACAGCAATTTCCCGGAAGGTCTGGTCAAGAACTTCACCTATGATGGCAAACTGTATGGTGTGCCGAAAGACTGGGATACCATCGGTCTGGCCTACAACAAGGAAATCTTCGACCAGGCTGGCGTCAAATATCCTGACGATACCTGGACCTGGGACACCCTCGTCGAAGCTGCCAAGACGATCAAGGAAAAAACCGGCATCTACGGCTTTGCCGCTCCCTATGATGACCAGCAGGGCTTCCTGAACACCGTCTACCAGGCTGGCGGCTTCACCGTTGCCGATGGCAAGACCGGTTACAACACCGATGCCACCAAGATGGGCCTGGCCTATTACATCAGCCTGCAGAAAGACTATGATTTCTCTCCGACCCAGGAACAATTTGCCGATGCCGACGCGGGCACCCTTTTCCAGTCTGGCCAGGTGGCCATGCAGTTCCTCGGCAGCTGGAACATCACCCCTTACATGAACAACGAAGACATCAAAGGCAAATTTGACATCGCCATCCTGCCCAAGGCCACAAATCCTGTCAGTGGCGAAGGCCGTGCCTCCATCTACAATGGTCTGGCCTATGCCACCTCCACCAAGGGCAAAAACCAGGCTGCAGCCCTCGAATTCCTCAAGTTCCTCGGCACCAAAGAAGCCAACATCATCCATGGTGAATCCGGCGCTGCCATCCCGGCTTTCAATGGCACCTCGGAAACCTGGCTGACCAAGTTCCCGGAACTCAACCTCAAGGCTTACACCGACATGATGGAATATGGCATCCAGTTCCCTGGTTCCAAGACCAAGTCCAAATGGGGCCCAATCGAAAAGCAGACCATCATGGAAGTCTATAACGGCACCCTGACCGTCGACGAAGCCGTTGCCAAGCTCGAAACCGAAGTCGGCGCGATCCTGGCCACAGAATAATCTTTCCCAGATTCACCTTTGACTGTTTAAGCTACTGGCGGCCGCTTTCCCCCAAAGAGGCGGCCGCCAGTTCCATGTAAAAGAGGGCTTGACGATGACTTCTACCCACATTGCCCAAGTGAAACGGGCCAGACGATTGAGCCACGATGCCGGCTGGGGTTACCTGATGGTGGCTCCCACCATCCTCGGTCTGATCATCCTGAACATCTATCCGTTTTTCCACTCCTTCTACATGAGCTTTTCCGAGACGATGCTGTTTGGCAACTGGGAATGGGTCGGGCTCGACAACTACAGGAAAATGTTCAGTGACCCCAACATGTGGCGCGCGACCGGAAATACACTTTATTTCGTTCTGCTGACGGTGCCGCTGGGGATTTTCCTGGCGTTGGCGTTCGCGTCCATGCTCAACAGCCAGATCAAGGGCCGCGATGCCCTGCGGGCGATCTACTTCCTGCCGATGATCGTTGCCCCTGCCGCAATCGCCATGGTCTGGAAATGGCTCTACAACACCGAATACGGCCTGATCAACCAGTTTTTGAGCCTGCTGATTGGCGACGATGTCAAGATCAACTGGATCAGCAATCCCAAACTGGCGCTGCCCGCGGCTGCCATTGTGGCGATCTGGAGTTCGATTGGCTATGACATCATCCTGCTCCTGGCCGGCCTTCAGGCCATTCCCCGCTCCTACTATGAGGCGGCCGACATCGATGGAGCCAATTTCATCAGTAAATTTTTCCACATCACGATTCCGATGGTCTCGCCGACGATGTTTTTCGTCCTGATCATGCGCCTGATGGCTGCTTTGAAGCAATTCGACCTGGTCTACATGATGATCACCGATACGAATCCAGCCTTCCAGCAGTCCCAGACCCTGATGTACCTGTTCTACCGCGAATCCTTCCAGGTGGGCAACAAAGGCTATGCATCTGCCTTGGTCCTCTGGACGTTCGTGATCATCCTGGCTTTCACCGCGATCCAGTTTGTCGGCCAGAAAAAATGGGTGCACTACGACCAGTAAGGAGAACTGACCATGACCACACTGCAAAACACTGTCAAACGTCCTCACGCACCAGTTCCAGTGGGAAAAATCGTGCTGTATGCGGTCCTTCTGGCCGGCGCGGTCACCATGCTGGTGCCATTCCTGTGGATGATCCTGACCTCGTTCAAGTCGGTCGGTGAATCGATCCGTGTCCCGCCGACGATCTTGCCGGCTAGATGGATCACCATCAACTACAAAGAAGTGATCAGCACGCTGCCGATGTTCAACTTGTACAGCAATACGATTCTTCTGATTTTTTTCCGCATCCTGCTGGCATCGATTTTCAGTTCCATGGCGGGCTACGCGTTTGCCAAGCTGCGCTTCCCCGGCCGCAACCTGATGTTTGGCCTGGTCCTGGCCCAGAACATGCTGCCGGCCCAGATCTTCATCATCCCGCAGTACCTGATGCTGGCCAAGATGAATGCGTTAAACAGCATGTTTGCCCTCGTGTTTCCCGGCTTGGTCAGCGCCTTTGGCACCTTCTTCCTGCGCCAGACCTACATGAGCTTGCCTGATGACCTGGGGGAGGCCGCCCGCATCGACGGCTGCAACCAATGGCAGACATTTTACAGGATCATGCTGCCCCTGACCAAAACGGCCCTGATGGCCCTGGCTGTCTTTACCGCGGTCTTTGCCTACGGCGACCTGATGTGGCCTTTGATCGCCAATACCGACCTCAACAAAATGACCCTGGCGTCAGGTCTTTCTGTCCTGCGCGGCCAGTTCACGACAAAATATCCGCTCCTGATGGCCGGCTCGGTCCTGGCCATGCTGCCGATGATCGTCCTCTACTCGGCCTTCCAGCGCCAGTTCGTCGAAGGCATCGCCCTGACCGGCACCAAAGCCTAAGCCGGATATAATTTAAAAAGCTGCAATAACCGGTCCTGGCAAGCAACCAGGGCCGGTTTGGCGTTTTTGACAAAGGGGCCGCCTTTTCCGGACGAAAAGGGTATAATGAAGTCAAGTAACATCCGCTGTTTCTTTAGTAGAAAGGGGTTGCCTGATATGTCTGCCGACCTGACTGCACTGAAAAGCACGTTGTCCTGGGCCATACCGGTTCCGGACAGGACCGAGATTCCGGATACTTTCAAGAGCGAGTACGATCTTCATTTCAAATCCGATGAAGCCCCTTACATTTTGTACAATCCAGTCCAGGACCATTTGCGCTCACTGAGTGATGAGAAACTGATCTGTCTGGTGCCCGATCGACTGGTGATTCTTGCTGCAAACCATTCTCCCTTTACCTGTGCGTTCAGCGACATTGTCTATTTCCGCCAGGAGGAAGAACTTCTCGCATACAGCCTGACCATCCTGACCCAGACCGATGAGGTCCGGATCGATTACAATGCCGCCTGCGCCGACCTGTTTGAACCGATCGTGAGTCATTTGCGTAATCGGGGCGAGTCCGCAAAGACGGGCCACGCCGAGTGGCAGCGCTTGTCTGAGCTGGCCCGCCAGGATCTCAAATTCACCAACTATGCCCGCCAGATTTTGCGTGACAGTGGTAATCTGGTCGAATTGGTCTACCAGCCAGAGCTGATTGTCGATACCCAGACGATCGTGGACACCAGCCTTCTGCTTCTGACTGAAACCGAGCTGTGCTGGGTTTGCAACGAACGCAAGGAGTGGATCAGCGAGCCCGTCTATGGCGGTGTTTTCAGCATTGCTGGCAGGGATGCCATCGCCGGCCATGAGATCATTTCGGCCACTGACAACGGCCTGTACCAGCTGATTGTCACGTTGCTCGGCAATTATCATTGGCGGATCCCTTTTACAGCTGATCGCAAAGAAGCCATGGAAAAATTGCTCCAGGCTCTGTAAAGCGCGCAAAAAATTACCAAGAATCAAGAAAACACAATAGGATTTGATCCTGCAGGGAGGTAATCTTGTGCTCAAGATTACCTCTTCATAGTTCAAGGAGATTGTATGAACGGCAAGGAACGAATTCTCAAGACCCTCCGGCATGAGCCGGTCGACCGCCCCGCCTGGGTACCTTTTGCGGGCGTGCATGCTGGTTCTTTGATCGGCAAGAACGCCACTGAAATGCTCTCCGACGGACAGAACCTGTTTGACGGTCTGATGCAGGTCCATAAACTCTACCAGCCGGACGGCATGCCGGTGGTGTTCGACCTCCAGGTCGAGGCTGAGATCCTCGGCTGCGAGCTGCACTGGGCTGAATTTGCCCCGCCATCAGTCAAGACACACCCATTGGCCGATACGCAGGATATGCTCTGCGATTGCCGCCAGCCTTCCGCCGAAAAAGGCCGCTTGCCGATGATCCTCGATGTCATGAAGAAGATCAAGACAGCCGTTGGCGATGAAACCGCCCTCTATGGCCTGATCTGCGGCCCGTTCACCCTGGCCTCGCATTTGCGCGGCAACGAGCTGTTCATGGACCTGATCCTCGAGGAGGAGTATGTCCAGGAACTGATGACCTACACCACCCAGACTGCTCTGAAAATGGTCGACCTCTATGCTGATGCCGGCATGGATGTCATCGCCGTGGTGGATCCGCTGGTCTCCCAGATCTCGCCGGATCATTTCACCACCGCTTGCCACACCGCTTTCAAAACGATTTTCGACTACATCCGGGCCAAGGGACTGGCCTCAAGCTTCTTTGTCTGCGGCAATGCGACCCGCCAGCTGGATGTCATGTGCGAGACGGCCCCCGACTCGATCTCGATCGACGAAAATGTCGACATGGCCTCGGCCAAGGCGATCACCGACCGCTACAACATTGCAATCGGTGGCAATATCCCGCTGACCACGCTGATGCTGCACGGTACCCAGCAGGAGAACATGAAATATGTCGTCAACATGCTGGACACACTTTCACACGACAACCTGATCATTGCTCCCGGCTGCGACATGCCCTACCATGTGCCAGCCATGAATGCGATCGGCGCTACCCAGGCGGTCCGTGAAACAGACACCACCCGCGAGATGGTCAAGAATTACGAAGCGCCCAAGCTCGACATCGAAGTGGAACTGCCCGACTATGATAACCTGAAAAAGCCGCTGGTCGAGGTGTTCACCCTGGATTCCGCCACCTGTGCCGCCTGCACCTACATGATGGAAGCGATGAACGTCGCAGGTGAGCATTTTGGCGCCAAGATCGATCTGGTCGAGTACAAGTTCACCGAGAAGGTCAACATCGCCCGCTGTATCAAGATGGGCGTGACCAATCTGCCCTGTGTCTATGTCAATGGCCAGCTGAAATGGTCTTCGATCATCCCGAGCCGTGAAGAACTGTTCGGCTACATCGACAGCCTTTTAGGCTAAGCCATGACGACGATCTACCTGATCACGGGCTTTCTGGGGGCTGGCAAGACGACGTTTCTCAAAGAGCGTCTCTTGCACGCGCCGGTCCGGACCGGGGTTCTGGTCAATGATTTTGGCAAGGTCAATTTCGATGGCCTGCAGATCAAGCGTCCGGGCATGGACCTGATCGAGCTGTCTAATGGCTCGATCTTCTGCAGCTGTCTCAAGGACAACTTCATCGAGGGTCTGGTCGAGCTGGTGGAGCGGTCGCTCGATGAGATCTACATCGAAAGTTCCGGCCTGGCTGATCCATCGGACATGGGCAAGATTCTCGCCAGTGTCCAGCTGCGCCTGACTCGTGGGGATTTTGCTTTTGGCGGGGCGATCTGCCTGGTCGATGCCTTGTTTTTCCCCAAGGTCCTGCCCAAAATGGTCGCGGTCGAGCGCCAGCTGCGCCACAGCCATCTGGTCGTGATCAACAAGTGTGACCTGGTGACCCTGGAACAGCTGACGGATGTGGAACACGTCATCACCGAGCTCAATCCGCAGGCCAGAATCCTGCGCACGACCTATGGCCAGCTCGATTGGGACAACCTCAAACCTGAAGTGTTTGCCATTGCTGATCAGGAGACTACCAACAAGATCGAGACTCGCAACAAGAACGTGGTCCTGCAGCTGATTTATGAACCGGATGAAGCCGATTTCAGAGCCTTCCTCAGTGCCATCGGCAGCCACTTTTTCCGGGTCAAGGGCCTCATCCGCGTGGGCGGCCAGGTGCAAAAAGTCGATCAGGTCAACAACCAGATCCAGATTGAACCCTATCCCCTGGAAACGGGTGAAAATCCTCCTGCCGCCCTGCAGGAGATCAACCGCCTGGTCTGCCTGACCTCCCAGGGCCTCGAGAGCATTTCCCACCTGGCCCGGATGGCCGACCACTACTTGCCCGGCCATTTCAAACTCGAAATGTAAAAAACTCAATCTTACCACGCATGAAGATCACGTATCAAAAAAGGAAGAGGTGTACCATGGAAGAATTGATGAAAAAAATGTCAGAATCCCTGCAAAGAGGAAAAGCCAAGGACGTCAAGGCGATGGTCCAGGAAGCCATCGATGGTGGCTATTCCGCACAAAAGATCCTCAATGAGGGGCTCTTGTCCGGCATGGAGGTCATCGGTATCAAGTTCAAGGCCAATGAAATCTACGTGCCTGATGTCCTGATCGCAGCCCGCGCCATGAAAGCTGGCACCGATCTGCTGCGTCCCCTACTGGTCAGCGAAGGTGTCGAAGCGATCGGAACCGTCGTTATTGGCACCGTCAAGGGCGATTTGCACGACATCGGCAAGAACTTGGTCACCATGATGATGGAAGGCAAAGGCCTGGAAGTCATCGACCTGGGCACCGATGTGCCAGCGGAAAAATTCATCGAGACTGCGATCGAAAAAAAGGCCAGAATCATTGCCTGCTCAGCTCTGCTGACCACCACGATGGGCGAGATGAAGTCTGTCGTCGAAGCTGCTGTTGCAGCTGGCATCCGTGACCAGATCACGATCATGGTCGGAGGTGCACCTGTGACCGACCATTTTGCCAAGAGCATCGGTGCCGACATTTACCAACCGGATGCCGCGTCGGCAGCCGAAGCAGCCGCCCATGTTGCCCTGGGCAAATCTGCCTGAGGATCCTGTCCAGATTTTCTTGGATGAACCCGTTAAAAAACCCTCTCTGGCCTGCAAAGCCCGGGAGGGTTTCTTTTAAAAGAGTCGGAAATTTGTTCGCCCCTTGAAATCAGGCCGGCTTGGCCGTCGTCTGGCTATTCTTCCGGAAACAGCATGGCATCGATGTAGGCGTCATTGAAACGGCGGTCTCCGGACAGCTCGATGTACCGGACTTTCTGGCAGAACTTATCAGCTAGCTGGCGCTTCTGGTCGTTCAAGAGGCACAGGCTGGCACCCAGGCCGGAGCTGTTGCCGACCGAGCGGATCCGGCCGTACAGGGTCTCTGGCAGCAGACCGATCCGGATGGCTTGCTCGACATTGAGATAGTTGCCAAAACCACCGGCCAGATCGAGGCGCTCGATGTCCTGGATGGCCAGGCCGGCTACATCGAGCAACACCAAAAGCCCGGCGGCGATCGCTGCCTTGGCATTTTGCAGCTCCCGGATGTCTTTTTGCGAGAGATAGACAGCGGGAGGGGTTAGCCAGTTGCCGGTTTTCCCATCCTGCTGACCGGTCTCGGACAAGGCAAAGACCTTGTGCGAGCCGATTTTGCCGATTTTCTGGCGCAAACTGGCGGACACGGTGTCATCTAGTTCGTCTGGATCGAGCAAGCGGCCGGTTTCATCGATCACACCAGCATCGAGCAAGGTGGCCACCAGAGCAACGAGTCCAGAACCGCAGATCCCTTTGACTTGGCCACTGATTGATGACAGGAGCAGGGAACCGTCTTCCAGGCAGACTTGGTCAATGGCTCCGGCCAGGGCTGGCATGCCACAATCGATGTTGGCGCCTTCAAAAGCGGGGCCTGCGGCGGTGGCACAGGCCAGGATGCCCGATGGGCCGGCCAAGATCAGCTCGCCATTGGTACCGATGTCCAAAAGGACTCGATTGGCTGTCTTGGCAGGATGGGCAGACAGGGCAGCATCTTCCAGCCCACAGGCCAGGATGCCGGCCGTGAGATCAGCCCCGACATAACTGGCGATCGAGGGCAGCAAGACGGCAAGCGTGTGAGGTCCCAGGTTGATGCCGAGCTCGCTGGACGGTACAATACGTCCTTTCAGGCTGACCGGGACAAACGGCGCAACGGCAATCCGGGCAGGGTTGAGACCGGTCAACAGATGCATCAGAGTCGTATTGCCAGCCAGTGTCAGGACGAGGATGTCTTCTTTGCGGATGACAAAACCAGGCGTGGTGGCCTGCTCAGCCTGAGCACCTGATCCGGCATAGAGCTCGGACGGATGGCGGACTTTCTTGAGCAGTTCATCAGCCATGCTCTGGATCAAGTCAGTCAGGACCTGCTGCAACCGTTCAAGATGCTCAGGTGAGGTACTGGCATATTCGATCCGGCTGATGACATCGGCGCCGAAAGTTTTTTGTGGATTCATGCAGGACAGGTGGGCCAGGCGGTGGCCGGTCTTGAGGTCGAACAGATAAGCAGCAACGGTTGTGGTCCCCAGGTCAAACGCACAGCCCAGCATCGGAGTTGCGGGCGTGTCAACAAACCGGACGACCTCCAGTGTGTCGGTGCGGAAATCAAAATGGATCGGTGCCTTCACACTGGCACTATGCAGGTGTAAATCGTTGAGCAGAGTAAATGGTACAGCTGACCCTGAGGCTTGTTCAAATCGGGTGTCGTCAGCCTGGGGATTGGCCAGGGTGGCAGGGGCGAGTGTCACTTCACCACGGCAGACGAGCGGTTCGAGATGGGTGTCAGGCAGCAGGGAGCTTTCGGCAAATTGGACGGCCTGCTGCTGCGGCAGGTGGACTTCGAGTGGCTGGTCGAGGTCCAGCCCCAGGGTTTGCCACAGCTGCTCATCGAGGATTTGCTGGCAGGACAGGATCTCACCGAGCCCCTTGACTGTGACCAGGCATTTGCGACAGGTGCCTTTGCCGCCGCAGGGGGCTGGCACATCCTGGCGATGGTGCTGCAAGACGCTGAGCAAGGTGCTGCCAGGGGCCGCCGCATAGTGCTTGTTGGTTTCAGGGACGAAAATGTTCAGTTTCATGAGCGGCCTTCTCTGGATGTCTGGCCAGGACCCGTTTCAGGGCCAAGGTCTGATCGCTGTCCGAGTATGATCAGGCCGACGTAAGAGACGGTGTCTTTGCCGTTGTTGTATTTCAGGCCACACGCCTCAAGCATGGGATTGACGTTGATGCCATAGGATTCAACCGATGGAATGGCCTCGTCTGGATGGCGGCAGGGTTCGTCTGGATAGGTGCAGGCCGGGCACAAATCGCAGCAGCCAGCATCGAGTGCCAGCAGGCGTTCGCCAGGCCAGGCAGCTCGGACTTCTGCCAGCGTTTTCTGGTAGATGGCAATGTGCTCGTCCTTAGCCACCATCATGCCTTCGTAATCGTAGGA
>JAQUEY010000076.1 GCA_028684955.1 Eubacteriales bacterium | reverse complement strand
GGCCGCCTCGAAGCCACGGAAATCGATGTGGCCGCCAAACTCGCCGGACGGGTGCAGGATATCCTGGTCAACGAGGGCGACTTTGTCACCGCAGGCCAGATCCTGGCCCATATGCAGGTGCAGACCCTTGAGGCGCAACGGGATGAAGCGGCGGCCAGGCTGCAACAGTCCATCACCGCCGTTGCCAGTGCCGAGGCCCAGGTGGCCATGCGTGAAAGCGATAAGCAGGCAGTGCTGGCCCTGGTGACGCAGCGAGAGAGCGAGAGCGATGCTGCCCGGCGGCGACTGGCCCGCTCGGAGACGCTGACTCGTGAAGGCGCCGCCTCTGCGCAGGAACTCGACGATGACCGGGCCCGGCTGCGCAGCACTCAGGCCGCCGTTGTCGCCGCCAAGGCGCAGGTGGGCGCGGCCCAGGCCGCCATTGTTGCCGCCCGTACCCAGGTGGTCAGCGCCCAATCCGCTGTTACCGCAGTTGAGGCTACGGTCACGCGCATCAAGGCCGACATCGACGACAGTGCACTCACCGCACCCCGCGATGGCCGTGTTCAGTACCGTATAGCCCAACCCGGCGAGGTGCTGGCGGCTGGCGGCAAGGTCCTCAATCTGGTGGACCTCGCCGATGTCTATATGACCTTTTTTATGCCCGAAACGGTTGTGGGGAAACTGGCCCTGGGCAGCGAGGTCCACCTCATTCTCGATGCGGCCCCGCTGTACGTGATCCCCACCAAGGTTTCTTTTGTGGCCAGCACGGCCCAGTTCACGCCTAAAACGGTGGAAACCGCCAGTGAACGGCAGAAGCTGATGTTCCGCGTCAAGGCGCAGATTGATCGTGAACTACTGCAAAAGCACCTGAAGCTGGTCAAGACCGGCCTGCCGGGCATGGCCTGGATCAAGCTCGACCCACAGGCGCAATGGCCGGCGGAACTGGCAACCAAGGTTCCACAGTGAATCCGGAGACGCCGAGCACAGCGCCACCGGTCGCCCGCCTGGCAGGCGTCAGTCTGCGCTACCGCAAGACGCTGGCCCTTGATACGATCAGTCTGGATATTCCCGCAGCTTGCATGGTTGGCCTGATCGGGCCCGACGGGGTGGGCAAATCCAGCCTGCTGGCGCTCCTGGCCGGTGCCCGAGCCCTGCAACAGGGCAGTCTGGAAGTGCTCGGCGGCGACATGACCAGCACAGCACACCGCGACAGTGTCTGCCCCCGCATTGCCTACATGCCCCAAGGTCTGGGAAAAAATCTCTACCCGACCCTGTCGGCGGAGGAGAATCTCCAGTTCTTCGGCCGCCTCTTTGGCCATGACAAGGCCGAGCGTCGCCGCCGAATCGATGAGCTGACCACCAGCACCGGTTTGCAGCAGTTTCTGAAACGCCCGGCGGGTAAACTCTCGGGCGGCATGAAACAAAAACTCGGGCTCTGCTGCGCGCTCATCCACGATCCCGACCTGCTGATCCTCGATGAACCGACCACCGGGGTTGATCCACTCTCGCGTAAACAATTCTGGGACTTAATCGAGCATATCCGGAGCGAACGCCACGACATGAGCGTGATTGTCGCCACCGCCTACATGGAAGAGGCGGAACGATTCGATTGGCTGGTGGCCATGGATGCCGGAAAAATTCTGGCCACCAGTACGCCGGAGGCCCTGCGCACACGCACCGCCACAGCCTCCCTGGAAGAAGCCTTCATCACCCTGCTGCCCGAGGAAAAACGGCGCGGCCACCGGGCCGTGGTAGTGCCGCCCCTGGCAGCCTCAGTCGCGGCGAAAATCTCGATCGAGGCCCAAGGGCTGACCAAGCGTTTCGGCGACTTCGTGGCCGTGGATCATGTCGACTTCCGCATTCAGCGGGGAGAAATTTTCGGTTTTCTTGGTTCCAACGGCTGCGGCAAGTCGACCACCATGAAGATGCTCACCGGTCTGCTGCCCGCCAGCGAAGGCACGGCGCGACTGTTCGGCAAGGTCGTCAATGCAGGCGATATTGAGGCACGGCGCCGCGTCGGCTACATGTCCCAGGCCTTTTCGCTCTACGGCGAACTCACCGTGCGCCAGAACCTGGTGCTGCATGCGCGGCTGTTTTCCCTGCCCGAGGCCGGGATCCCCGCCAGGGTAGACGAATTGATCAAACGCTTCGGCCTGGCTGAGGTCATCGATACCCTGCCCGACAATATGCCGCTGGGCATCCGTCAGCGGTTGTCGCTGGCGGTGGCCGTGATCCACAAGCCCGAACTGCTAATCCTCGACGAGCCGACCTCGGGCGTCGACCCGATTGCCCGCGACATGTTCTGGCAGCTGATGATCGACCTGTCGCGCAACGACCAGGTAACCATCTTTATTTCCACTCACTTCATGAACGAGGCCGAGCGGTGCGACCGCCTTTCCCTGATGCATGCCGGCCGGGTGCTGGTGAGCGACACGCCTGCAGAGCTGCGCCGTCTGCGCGGCACCGACACCTTGGAGCAGGCCTTCATCGCCTATCTCGAAGAAGCCACGGCAGGCAGTCCCCAAGCTGCTGCTGTCCAGCCCAGCACGCCTCCCGCAACTGCCCAGCCAGCAGTAACGGCGGCCCATCCAGCGGCCAAACCGCGCCGATCCTTTTTCAATCTCGGCCGAGCCTTCAGCTATACCCTCCGAGAAACTCTGGAACTGCGGCGTGATCCGGTGCGTGCCACCTTGGCGCTGCTCGGTACGGCGATTCTCATGTTCATCATGGGCTACGGTATCAGCCTTGACGTCGAAAATCTCTCCTATGCGGTCCTTGACCGTGACCAGACCGGGCTGAGCCGCAACTACGCCCTCAACCTCTCAGGCTCGCGCTATTTCATCGAAAAGGAGCCGCTCACCAGCTACGCCGACCTGGATCAACGCATGCGTGGCGGTAAGCTGGCGCTGGCGATAGAGATTCCATCGGGGTTTGCCCGCGACATCGAACGCGGCACTTCGGTGCAGGTAGGGGCCTGGGCTGACGGCGCCATGCCGACGCGCGCCGAGACCGTGCGCGGCTACGTCCAGGCTATGCACCAAATGTGGCTGGTCGATATGGCGACACATCGTCTTGGCATGAAAATGGCCGCAGCCAGCACGCTTGAAACCCGCTACCGCTACAACCCGGACGTCAGGAGTCTGCCTGCCATGGTTCCCGCTATCCTGCCGATGCTGCTGATGATGATTCCCGCCATGCTGACAGCGCTGTCGGTGGTGCGCGAGAAGGAGCTGGGTTCGATCATCAACCTCTACGTCACCCCGGTCACCCGCAGCGAATTCCTGCTCGGCAAACAATTGCCCTACATTGTCCTGGCGATGATCAACTTTTTCCTGCTCGCCGCTCTGGCGGTCACCGTCTTCGGGGTGCCGATCAAGGGCAGTTTCGCCACCCTGACCCTGGCGGCGCTGATCTTCGTGGTCGGCTCCACTGGCTTCGGCCTGCTGGCCTCGACCTTCACCCACAGTCAGATCGCCGCCATGTTTGTCACCATGATCGGCACCATCATCCCTTGCGTGCAGTTCTCCGGCCTGCTCAACCCGGTGTCCTCGCTTGAAGGCCTGGGCGCATGGATCGGCCGCATCTATCCGGCCACCCATTTTCTCACCATCAGCCGGGGCGTGTTCAGCAAGGCTCTGGGCCTCACTGACTTGATGCATTCGTTCTGGCCGCTGCTGGCGGCAGTGCCCGTGATCCTCGGCCTGGCAATCATGCTGCTTAAAAAACAGGAGGCCTGAAGATGCACTCTTTTGCGGCCAATATCTATCGCCTGGGCATTAAAGAACTGTGGAGCCTGGTGCGCGATCCGATGATGATGGTGCTCATCGTCTACACCTTCACCGTGTCGATCTACGTGGCCGCCACCGCCATGCCCGAGAGCCTGCACAATGCACCTGTCGCCATCGTCGACGAGGATGGCTCACCGCTGTCGGCGCGCCTCATCTCCAGTTTCTACCCGCCGCATTTCAAGACCCCGATCATGATTTCGCTGGCCGATGTCGACCCCGGCATGGACCGGGGCGACTACACCTTTGCCCTCAATATTCCGCCCAATTTCCAGCAGGATGTGCTAGCCGGAAATGCGCCCGTGATCCAGCTCAACATCGACGCCACCCTCATGAGCCAGGCTTTCACCGGCAACAGCTACATCCAGCAGATAGTTGCCAATGAGGTCAATGAATTTGTAGCGCACTATCGCAGCACGGCCGTGCCGCCGGTCGGCCTGGCGCTGCGCATGCGCTTCAACCCGAACCTGGAACAATCCTGGTTCGGTTCGCTGATGGAAATCATCAACAACGTCACCATGCTCTCCATCATCCTCACCGGCGCGGCCCTGATCCGCGAACGCGAGCACGGCACCATCGAACATCTGCTGGTGATGCCGGTGACCCCGACTGAAATCATGCTGGCCAAGGTCTGGTCCATGGGGCTGGTCGTGCTGGTGGCGGTGCTGGTGGCGGTGATTTTTATCGTCCAAGGCCTGCTGCAAGTGCCGATCCGTGGCTCGATAGCGCTCTTCATGCTGGCGGCCGCGCTCCATCTCTTTGCCACGACCTCGATGGGAATTTTTATGGCCACCCTGGCGCGTTCCATGCCGCAGTTCGGCATGCAGCTGGTACTGGTCCTGCTGCCGCTGCAACTGCTCTCCGGCGGTGCTACTCCGCGTGAGAGCATGCCCGAAGTGGTGCAGAACGTGATGCTGGCCGCACCTACCACCCACTTTGTGTCGGCGGCTCAGGCTATTCTCTACCGAGGCGCGGGCCTTGATGTGGTCTGGCCGCAGTTTTTGTTCATCGTGGCGATCGGCAGCCTGCTGTTTGCCGCTGCCCTGCTGCGTTTCCGCAAGACGATCAGCCAGATGGCCTGACGTCAAGCCAGCTGGAAGGAATTTGAAACCTTAAGCTCTTCCTGTTTCTGGCAAAAAGTTGAAACCTCAAGATGCAAGGTTTCAGCCTTGACAGGGTCGCCCCAAAAGGAGCGCAACGGATTGGCCTGTTATGGCATGTTTTATTCTATGTGCGCTTGCGCCGTTTGAAGGGCGAGCTCTTTATCCTTGGTAAACAGCCGCCATTTCATTTCCGAGGAATGAATCCCGGCTTTCTTGTCCTGGCCTCGACAGTAATACCAGTGGCCAAAACGCTCGATAGTGGCAAAAGGGTGATTTTCCTCGCAGAGAAGCCCGCATGGATTGATGGTTTTAAAATAGAGCGTTTCATCTGGATCTTCATCGTAGGATAAATTTTTCGGTAAGACGATTTGAGACACATCCACGCCCTCTGCTTCTTTTTGATCCAGCCAGTCAGCTATCTTCATTCTGTTCTTTCTCCCTTGGTAGCTTTCCAAAACATCTGAAAAATTAATAAAAATCGAATTGTTTCGTTTTGCCTCGACGGCAAGACCGATCCCTCATGGAGCGTTGCAGTCTGTTCCCATGTGCATCATTTTTTCTCTGCACGCAACGCTTCGAAACCGAAGACAACGTCGAACAGTTCCTCGTCGATGCCACTCTGGCGCAGACGATGGAATGTTCCTTTAAGCTCCGCAAGCAATTCGTTAATATTTTTGTCGGCGCGCTGCATTGCCGCCAGGCGGCTTGCGTTTTCGCTCGCCAGCGATTCTGCGCAGGCCCGGAAGAGCGAGACAAACAGATATTCACCAATAAGCACCCGCAAGGTGGCGATGTCGCCCCCCATGATCTCGGGTAAATATCCCGTTGGCCAGGGACGTTGAGCCAGACTGTATTGCCACTCTTCGTCCAATGGCAGCAGTCGCTGGCTGACCGGCGTATAGACGGCCCCGGCATGAGGCCGGTTGTGGAAGATGTGCAATTCGGCGCCTTCATCCTCACTCGAGCGTGTCCCGCTCTCCAGGAGAATTTTTCCAACCAGCGGCGTGATGGCCTTGACTGAGTTCGGCACATTGAACAGTCCCCTCAGCTGCAGACCCGCATCCTCCAGACGGGCATGGACACGCTCGCCGACCGCCCAGACCTCGGCTTGGGCCGGCAGAGCCGCCAATGTCTCCACCGCATAATCAGCCGCCACGTCATTGAATTGCCCCACCAATCCCTGGTCCGAACCGAAAACGACCGCAGTGATCGTCTTTGGGCTTGGGGGGCGCTTCCCTTGAACAGGCAAGGACGCCGTCCCGTTTTTCCGCAAGCATGCGCCTAAACCAAGTTCCACCGTGCACGCGTAATCGGCCAAGGCGCGCACCGATTTTTCATATTGTCCAATGCTTGATGCCGCCATTGCCTTCATGGTGCGCACGACCGACTGGAGCTCTCCGGCACTGTCAATCTTTCGGCGCAAGCTTGCGGTGGTGTCGCTCATTGCTTCTCCTGGAACTTCACTCCGGCGTTCAGGTACACACGTGCTCCTTTTTCCATGTCAGCGCGCCACCAGCGCTTTGCGCACGCGCATCAGCCGGCTCGCAAATTTTTCCCTGTCATACGGAGACTCGATGGTGCGTTCGGCGAGCTCGGCGATCCATTGTACTTTTCCATGGACTATCCTTCGCCGACTAGGGTTGGTTGTCTGACGGGCGATGGTCAGCAGCGCGCCGAGCTGTCGGGACATGATGGCCACGTTGCCTCTGGCATTCTGCCGAATCTGGTCGAAGGCCTCAGCGAAAAAGCTCTCAAAGCTCGGGCCCTTCGCAATGACGCGCAGCGTTCCATGGTCCAGCCGGTGGGTGGTCACAATTCTGCGGTTCACAAGTCGGACCAGGATCGCGGTGAGATAATCCACACACATCACCGCGGTGGTCGTGTCGTTGATGCCTGGAGACAATGCTTTCATGGCGATGTCCACGATCTGCCGAATCCCGAAGGCAACATCGTACTCCACTGTGCGTTGACGACTGATGACATACAGAGCGTTTACCTTTGCCGTCATTTCATCGTCCAGAATGTCCGGGTTGGCCACCGAGACAAGCGGCCCGCCCTCGACGATAAACTCCCCGATGCCGCATTCCATCCGCAGGATCGTTCCGTATTTCCGAGCCACACGCAAGAGTGCGTCTGCGTCAAAGCTTTCGAGATAACCACTCTTCCAGGCAGGGATGGCAACCCAAGACTGATGGGCAAGAGACGCCCACAGGTCGCTGTCCCCATCCTCGTTTTCCTCTGCGGTCAGCTCTTCGGAATACAGGTGATCCACGGCCTCGATGGTCTCCTGAGCGGCCCCGGCAATAATGCTAGAAGCCTGGATCGACGTCGAGATATGGTGAATGAAGTAGATCAAAAAAGCGATCCCAACGAAGGCAAGGATCAAGCCGACCGACACCGCCAGCGCAGGGACGAATGTTTGTTCATCGCCTCCCCGGATGGTTCGGAGCGCCACCAGGCAGTACGCGAATATGCCGACGAACACCCCGAGCACCACCTGGTTGACGCGGTCACGCATAAAAATGCGGATGACCCGTGAGGTGTATTGACTGGACGTCAGGGAAAGAGCGACGAGGGTGATGGAGAACACCACCCCGGCCACCGTGATCATCGAGCTGGCGACAGCGGTGAGCAGGCTGCGCGCTCCGGCCGCACCGGCGCCGAAGAGCAGCGGCCATCGCTCGACCATATGCAGGTCGACGGTCGCATCAATGGTTATCAGCACGGTAGCGAGGAGAACAGCGTCCAACACCATCATGGCGGGGATGAACCAGAAGCTCGACCGTATTTCTTGCCACCAGTGGCGTAGTCTCGTGAGCATGCTTGGATTCTCCTCCCTATCAGATTGTGATGGCCTTTTTACGAGTCCTTTATGGCTTGGGTTCGTTCCTTATTCTCAGAGGCAGATGCGGCAGAGGTATCGCTTATGTATCCTCCTTCAGTGGCTCGTTCTTGGCCGGGGAGCCAGATTCAGGCGTGAACGCTTTGAGCGCATTCCGGGCGAGGCCGAGAATGACGGCGCGATCCTCTTCGTTCAATTTTCCGGCGGCATCCAAACGCGTGCGAACTTCCATCGGAATGTCCGCTGCCGACTCCTGCACGGCGTACTCGGCCTGTTGCATCCGCTCAAGAGGCACATCATCAAAGAGTTCGGCAATTAAGGCGAGCAATACGGCAATTTGCGCGGGCACGGAGACAGGGCTTGATTCCGGTTGCTTCAGGCAGGAGCGAATTCTCCGTCCGTGTTCAATACTCTTACGGGTGTCAGCGTCCAGGCGGGCCCCGAACCGCGAAAAGGTTTCGAGCTCCTCAAACTGTGCATAGGCCAGCTTGAGATCCCCCGCCACCGCACGGTAGGCGGCCCGTTGCGCTTTACCGCCAACGCGCGAAACGGATTTACCGACATCGACCGCTGGCAACACACCCAATTCGAACAGCGCCGGAGAAAGGTAAATCTGCCCATCGGTGATGGAAATCAAGTTGGTCGGGATATAGGCGGAGATGTCTTGCGCCTCGGTTTCTATGATAGGCAAAGCCGTGAGGGAGCCGCCGCCGCGTTCCGAACTCAAATGGGTGGCCCGTTCGAGCAGCCGCGAGTGAATATAAAAAATGTCGCCTGGAAAGGCTTCCCGTCCAGGCGGACGGTGCAACAACAGAGAGAGTTCTCGGTAGGCACGGGCGTGGTGGGTGAGATCATCATAGACGATCAGCACGTCCTGGCCCGCTTCCATGAAATACTCGGCAATGCTGGTGGCCGCGTAGGGCGCAATATAGGTCAGGCCCGGCGGATCGTTGCCCTCGGTGACGACCACGACGGTGTACTCCATGGCGCCCCTTTCCTGCAAAGTCGCCACGGTCTTGGCCACGGTGGACGCACGCTGGCCGATGGCGCAATACACACAGCGCACCTGCTGGTCGCGCTGATTGAGAATGGCGTCAATGGCAAGGGCGGTTTTGCCGGTCTGGCGGTCGCCGAGAATCAGCTCGCGCTGACCGCGGCCCACGGGAATGAGCGCATCGACAACTTTGAGACCGGTCTGGAGAGGAACGGTAACGGGCGCACGATCCATGATGGCCGCAGCAGGCCGTTCCACAGGCAGGCGATGGCTTGCGATCACCGGCCCCTTAGCGTCAAGGGGGCGTCCCAGGGGGTCAATAATGCGCCCCAGCAGCCCATCGCCCACGCCCACGTCCATGACCCGACCGGTCCGCTGCACTTCATCACCGGCCTGGAGGCGCCAATACTCGCCAAGCAGGACAACGCCAATTTCATCTGCGTCCACGTTAAACGCAATCCCCAGAACATCGCCGGGAAACGCCACCAGTTCATCGAAGCCCACCCCAGGGAGGCCTGACACCTTGGCGACGCCGGTGGCCACACTGGTGATTGTTCCCACCTCCCTAGGCGCCAGTTGCGGTGTAAACGCCGCCCGCGCTTGGCCTATCACGGCAAAGACGCTGTCGAGCACGTTTTCGAGGCTTTCAGGTTCCCTGCTCATGGGCGCTGTACCTCAACCTGGGAGTATTCATGCTGGGGAATCTCTTTTGCTTCGGGTTGGGCTTCGGGTTGCGCCTTGGGTTGCAGCAGTTCGTCGACGCTTTGTTCCAGCGAAAGCAGATAATCCGCAATGCTCCACGCCACCTTGTGCCCATTGGTTGCGAGTTCAATGCCGCAGATCAGATCAGGCGCGGTTTCAAACTGGACGCTGGTTTCAGCCGAAAAAATAGCATTGAGCCCTTGATGCATCGCTTCCTGTTGCTCCGCAGGCAGGGCAAAGGCGCTGCGAATGATCAAGGCGTCGGCATTTTGCGCAAGCGCCTCGGCAAAACCTTGTTTGGCCGTGCCGTCCATCCCTTGCAATCGTTGCAGGAGCACTGCCACCAGACGCTCTTCCAAACTGGTGGCAGCAAGATCCGTCAGTGCCTTTCGGGTGATGGCAAAAACTTCCTCCCGAGTCCGGCGGCGAATGGCTTGCTTCAGATCACCGGCCTCGGTTCTCAAGGTCTCCTGCCGTTTTGAACTCAAGGCTTCGGCCGCCTGTCGCGCCTCGTCAAGCAGTCGCTGACGTTCAGCCTGGGCCTCGACGGTCGCTTTGCGCAACAGATCATCGCGTTGCTGATCAATTGCCTCATTTTTCTGCTGGAAGGCGTCGCGCTCCTTTTGGGCTTCGGCCTTTTTCGCGTCGGCATCCGCCAGCTCTGCGGCAATCCGTTGCTCCCGCGCGTCAATGGCATGGAGGATGGGCTTATACAGAAAGCGCTTCAGCAACCAGACCAGAACGAGAAAGTTGAGCGTCTGGGCGCCGACAGTGAACCAATCGATAAG
>JAQUEY010000075.1 GCA_028684955.1 Eubacteriales bacterium | reverse complement strand
GGCAAAGGCAATAAAATCAAAAGGGATGCACGTTTGGGGAATGGTATCGAAAACAAACTCCAGATTGTAGATGCTTCTGTTACTCGGATTGAGCAAGTGGCGGATCCCCATGTAGCGGTGATCTCTCATGTAGCTTTTTGCGACCAAGATGTTGCGCCCAAAAGCGCATCCAGCACACCACACGAGAAACAGGTCCGGCTTGCGCCGCCTTCCAGAACCAATCCCAGTTTCATGGCAGCCTTTCTCTTGTCAGTTTTCCCGCTCGGATACATCCTGGCCATCTGTGTCGACGATGATATAGGCGACCTTGCCGTCGAGCATGATTTCATACCACTGGTCGCCGTAACGGGTCTGCTCCCCGGTCACAACCCCCTGGATGGTGTATTGTTCTCCGCCTGTCGCGGTTTTGAGGGCTGCTTCATCCACCCCTGGGGAAGGACGGATGTTATAGCGCTGTCCTTCTTTGATGGTCAGGATCTGGACGGGAGCGGAGGTGGTGACTGTCGTCACCTGGATGGCAGTGCTGGGGGTCGTTTCGATGCTGGCCTCTCGATCGCCAGCAATCAGGCGCTGGATCAAAAGGGCAGCTGCCACCAGGACCACCAGCAGCAGGATGGACAGGATGACCGGTTTGCTTAGCACTGGTTTGCGATGCTTCAGGCGATAGTCGCGAAACTGGCGCGGGTGCCTGACCGGGTCATCGGCAAAGTCATCGTCCAGATCCGGTGAGCCTGGATTGGGTACATGACGGGGCTGGACGTTGAAAAATTCAACTGCTTCAGGGCTTTGTGTGCTATCCTGTGCATCTTGCTGGTTTGCCTGGTCCCATTCTTGATGATCCATAACCCCTCCTGGATGCACGTTTATTTCTATTATAATCGAACAAACATGACAGGACAGGACCATCTGTGCTATTATTAATAAAGAATTCACAATCAATCCGCTTGAACTGACCGCCTTTCCGTTCTGTGGAACAGGCGGTTTTTTATGCAAACAAATCGAAATTTGGAGAAACAATGACATTTACTGAACTGAAAATTGCCTCACCCATCCTCAAAGCTCTGGATCAGGCACACTACAAACACCCGACACCGATCCAGGTCCAAGCGATTCCGCCGGCTCTCCTGGGACGAGATTTGCTGGGCTGTGCCCAGACGGGCACTGGCAAGACCGCTGCTTTTGCTGTGCCGACACTGCAGCGCCTGATGCAGACAGGAAGGCCCGAGAAGCGGCGTATCCGCTCCCTGATCTTGACCCCGACTCGCGAACTGGCTCTGCAAATTCACGAAAGCTTGATCACCTACGGTCGTCATACAGGCTTGCGCTCCTGCGTAATTTTCGGAGGTGTGTCACAAAAGCAGCAGGAAATTGAACTGCGCCTTGGGGTGGACATCCTCGTCGCTACACCTGGCCGCCTCCTGGATCTCTTGGGCCAGAAACTGGTCTCCTTGCAGGATGTTGAAATCCTGACCCTCGATGAAGCGGACCGCATGCTCGACATGGGATTCATTCATGATGTGAAACGAATCATCGCCCAAGTACCAGTCCGCCGCCAGACTTTGTTTTTTTCGGCGACCATGCCGGAGGAAATCGTCAAACTGTCCAACGCAATGCTGATCGATCCGGTCCATGTTTCGATTTCTCCGGAGTCCCCAACTGTCGAAAAGATCCAGCAGTCCGTCTATTTTGTCGACAAAATCAACAAACGGCATTTGCTGAGTCATTTGCTCAGTGACTCCAGTCTCGATTCTGTCCTGGTCTTCACCCGCACCAAGCATGGTGCTGACCGGGTTGCCCGTGACCTGGCCAGAGACCATGTTTCAGCCCAGGCCATTCATGGTAACAAATCACAAAATGCCCGCCAGCGCGCGCTCAGTGATTTCAAGAGCAAATCCACCCGGGTTCTCGTGGCCACAGACATTGCGGCACGTGGCATTGATATCGATGGTTTGACCTATGTCGTGAATTTCGATTTGCCGGAGGTACCCGAGACCTATGTCCATCGCATTGGCCGTTCCGGACGGGCTGGCAATCAGGGCACGTCGTTGTCTTTTTGTGATTTTGAAGAAAAAAAGCTGCTCAAGGATATCGAGAAATTGATCGCCAAATCGATCCCGGTGGTCGATGACCATCCGTACCCCTTGACGAACACCACGATCGAACCTAAGCAAACCCCTGCTGGACGCCAGCCAAGACAGCCCCGGCAGCAACGGCAGCCAAGGCAGGCTGCCGAGCAGGGATCCCATCCATCTGGTTCTGAGCGGCCATCCCGGCCTGCCCTGCACCACAGAAGCGAACGCCGCTCGACTCTTGCGGTTCAAACGGCCCAACCCGAACACAGGGCGCAGCCGGCATCGAGACCCAGTGCCAACCGGCCCCAGGAGCGGCAGCCCTATGCACCAGCCCGAAACCGACAGGGACGCTAACGATTGCCAAATGCGATAGTGAGAGCAATTTTCATAAATTATTTGCATTATTTTTCTATCTGTGATATGATTCAAAAAGGTCAAACAGACCAGCCGGTTTTCAAGTCATTTCGCCATCCTGAATAATTGGGATTGAGTCGCTTTGATTCATTGTTTATCGATTGATCACGTAAGTCCTGATTATTTTTAAGGAGGCATCACATATGCCAGAAAAGAACCTCGTTTGTAAAGATTGCGGAGCCGGATTCGTCTTCACCGAAGGTGAGCAGGCTTTTTACCAGGAAAAGGGCTTCACCAATGAACCCACCCGTTGCCCGGATTGCCGTCGCGCCCGCAAGCAGCAGCGCAACAACAACAGCTACAACGACCGCTGGTAAGCATCCAGCACGCCCTTGGTGCCAACCATAGGGATATCACTGGTGACCGTTAAGCAGCAAATAAAATGGACCTGGCTGATGGCTGGGTCCATTTTCATTCGAAGCAACTGGCAGAGCGCGCGCTAAGACCTTAAAAAGTGTCTGATGGCTCTGCACAAGGCAGGAGATAGGCCATGTCTACAATTGAGGACACTGAGGTCACGGAGAATCAAGATCCTGAAACAATTTTCCCCTTTCAGGAAGACGATCAAGAACGTGCTGTGGAGAGCAATGCCACTCGCATGCCGGATGACCCTGTCAAAACGTACCTGAAGGAAATCGGACGGATCCAATTGCTGACAGGTCATGCTGAAAAGGACTTGGCCGTCCGGGCCCAGCAGGGGGACCCCGATGCCAAGACGCAGCTTTGCGAAGCCAATCTGCGTCTGGTTGTGAGCATCGCCAAACACTATGTCAATCATGGGATTTCGTTTCTGGATCTGATCCAGGAGGGCAACATCGGCCTGATGCGGGCAGTAGACAAATTCGACCCTGACAAAGGTTTCAAGTTCAGCACGTATGCCACTTGGTGGATCCGCCAGGCGGTTTCCCGTGCCATTGCCGACCAGAGCAGAACGATTCGCGTCCCGGTCCATATGGTCGAATCCATCAACAAAGTCACCCGGACGCATCGGCGTCTGACTCAGATTTATGGACGTGAGCCAGATGATGTTGAACTTGCGGATGAACTTGGCATGACCATCGAACGCATCAAGCAGATCCAGCACATTTCCCATGAGCCGGTTTCCCTGGACAAGCCGATTGGGACCGAGGGTGAAAGTCAGCTGAGGGATTTCATCCCGGATGAAGAATCACCTTCCCCGATGGATTTGGCGACGCATTCTTTCCTGAAAGAACAGATCAGCCTGGTCCTGAAAACATTGACCCCCAGGGAAAACAAGGTCTTGCGCCTGCGCTTTGGCCTGGATGACGGTCGCAGCCGCACCCTGGAAGAAATTGGCCGTGAGTTCAAGGTCACACGTGAGCGGATCCGCCAGATAGAAGCGAAAGCGCTCCGCAAAATGAGGCATCCCAGCCGGAGCGGCAAGTTGCGCGAAAGTCTGGATTGATCAGTCTGCCAAAGATTTTATCTGCACAGCTGGTGTTTGGCGCGTCCAGAAAAGCTGGATCGCACCGGTCATTCCTTGCCGTTCCAGCAATAGGTGCAGATGTTTTCCGCACCGATGCCGATGGCTTCCACCATGTCATGGATGGTCTGGTATTTCAGGGATGAAAAATTGAGCTTCTTGCCGATGTGATCGACCATGGCCTGGTATTGGGCTGCCTGGGGATCACAATAGGCTTGGAGTGATTCGGGTTCATGACCTTCGAGTTCGAGGATCGCCTGGCGGGTCGCCAGGTCCATGTGGGACCGGGAGGCAGAGAAATTCAGGTACTTGCAGCCGTAGACGATTGGTGGGCAGGCCGAGCGGATATGGACTTCACGGGCATTGCACTGGTACAGCAGATCAACGGTTTCCCGCATCTGGGTGCCACGGACGATCGAATCATCGCAAAAGAGCAGGCGCTTTTTGGCAACCAGCTCCGGGATGGGCATCAGCTTCATCCGGGCCACGAGGTTTCGGATTTTCTGGTCTTGAGGCATGAAGCTGCGCGACCAGGTCGGGGTGTATTTGATGAATGGGCGGCCATATGGAATCCGCGATTCATTGGAGTACCCGATGGCATGTCCGACCCCTGAGTCCGGAATGCCAGCCACCATGTCGACTGCGATGCCGTCTTTGCGGGTCAGGGCAGCACCATTGCGATAGCGCATCACCTCGACATTCATCCCGGCATAGGTGGATGACGGATAACCGTAATGTGAATGATAATCGGTGCCGAAATAAACATCGAGCACACAGTCTTCTCAGGACACAACGCCAAAAAAACCACCCATACAAAGACCATCCCTTTCAAAATAACGATTCCGCACTCACCAGCGGATCCTTGATCCATATCGTCGTATTCTCAGGTGACTGGATTCATTATACGCTGTCCGCAAAAAGGATGGGTTGGAAAATGATCCGATTTTTAATTGGAGAGGATCATCTCAATGCCATTTTCCTGGCAATAGGTCTGGTACTTCTCGGGAAACGCGTTGGCAATGATGGTCTGAACAGCTTTTGGCTCAGCAACCGGGTAGATCGCTATTTTGTCAAATTTGGACAGGTCCATCAGCACGTACCAGTGATGGGACATGGTCGGGATATGGCGGAAAACATAGGTGCTGATAATCGAGTTGACCGTCAGGCCCGCCTTGAGATCCAGGCCCGATATGCTGGTGAAAGCTTTGTTGACATAGATGTTTTCCGTAAAGGTTTGAGTCTGGTCCCAGCTGGAAAAAAGTGTCTTCTGGTCAGTCGTGGTGACCTCACCACCGATCAGGTAGACTTTGGCCACGCGGCCGATCAGGTCGTGCATGGCTGTGATGTTATTGGTTACGACGGTGAGATTTTTCTTGCTGTCTAAAAGTCGCGCCAGAATGCAGCAGGTGCGGCCGGAACCCAGGAAGATACAGTCGCCGTCGTTGATTTCCTGGATGGCTCGCCTGGCCAGGGCCAGGCGGATCGGGTCCTGGTAAAAATCGGCCGGTGGGGTGGTCCTGTCGACATCCGGTGCGGCAAGGGCAGCCCCTCCGTAGAATTTGATCGCAAAGCCCTCGTTTTCCAACCTGGTCAGATCTTTGCGGATCGAAACTTCGCTAACCTGGTATTTCTGGCTGAGTTCAACGACCGAAACTCTGCCCTCACGCAAAAGCGTTTCCCGAATTTCCTGCCAACGTTTCATTCTGATCACTTCTCTCTGGATTTCTCGCTGGATTTCAAAATATAACACAATGTGGTCTGGGGACAGTGTAACTTTAGCAGCCGTTTTGTGTCAATCGAAATTAAAACGGAATAACCGAAAGTTGAAAACGAAATCTTCCGGATGTATGCTGAGAGTGTCCCGTTCGAAAAACCACTGTTTTCTGTTTCACACCACTTAGAAGACAGACAAGACAAAGCTCCAGGTCCCGGCAGACTGGCTGAGCTTTCATTTCCCATGCCCACAACCCGCAACTCGCATGCTTTTGAATCAACTTGCACCCACTCGAGGAGGAACGCATGAACACCAGCATCAAATTGACCATGGCCCAGGCACTGGTTCTGTTTTTGGACAACCAGTACTTGGAAGTTGATGGAAACGAAACCAAATTTGTCCATGGCGTGATGGGGATCTTCGGCCATGGCAATGCCGTAGGTCTCGGCCAGGCATTGCATCAGTACAAAGACCAAGTCCGCTTTGTCCAGGGCAAGAATGAGCAGGACATTGCCCATGCCTGCATGGCCTATGCCAAACAAAACCGCCGCCGTGCCATCTATGCCTGCACGGCCTCGGTTGGCCCCGGTTCATTGAATCTGGTCACAGCAGCAGGCAATGCCACCGTTAACAAGATTCCTTTATTGCTCCTGCCAGCGGACACATTTGCCGACCGCCAGCCAGATCCGGTGCTGCAGCAGGTTGAAAATGAGATGGACTATACCGTGACAGCGAACAATGCCTTCAAACCGGTCAGCCGATACTGGGACCGGATCTCCCGTCCAGAGCAGCTGATGACGGCCTGCATGAATGCCATGCGCGTCTTGACGGATCCAGAGCTGACTGGTGCCGTGACGTTGTGTCTGCCGCAGGATGTCCAGGCAGAAGCCTATGACTACCCGGCTGAATTTCTGGCCAGACGGGTCTGGTATTTGGATCGCCAACCAGCCTGTGCCAAGTCGATTGAACGAGCGGCAGACCTGATTGCAGCAGCTAAAAAACCATTCATCATCTCTGGTGGCGGCGTCCGTTACAGCGACGCCGGTCGCCAAGTCACTGAACTGGCAGAAATGTTCAAGGTCCCTGTCGCCGAGACTCAGGCAGGCAAGGGCGAAATCGCCAGCGAACATTCGTACTACACAGGCTGCGTCGGGATTTGTGGCACACAGGCGGCCAATGAACTGATGAAGGAAGCCGACCTGATCATCGCGGTCGGGACCAAACTGAATGATTTTGTCACGAATTCCAAGGGCGGGGTGATGCATCCAGATGTGCCCATCGTTGCGATCAATGTCAGCCGGATGGATGCTCTGAAGATGGGATCCTGCTCTGTCGTGGCCGATGCCAGGGAAGGCTTGGGTGCGCTGTACCGGGCTTTGACCGCCCGTCAATACAAAACTGGCTACAACGATGAGATCGCACAGAGCAAGAATCGCTGGGAGATCGAGCTCGATCGCCTGAGCCAGCTCAATCCCAGGGAGGGACTGTCCCAGACACGCGTCCTGATGGAGCTCAACCAGCTGCTTGGCAAAGACGATGTGATTATTGCAGCGTCTGGCAGTTTGCCGTCTGACCTCGAGCGGATCTGGACCGTGAAAGCGCCTGGAACGTACCACCTCGAATATGGGTTCTCTTGCATGGGCTATGAAACTGCAGGCGCTCTGGGGGTCAAAATGGCCGAACCGGATAAAGAAGTTTTTGTCTTTGTCGGCGACGGCGGCTTCCTGATGAGCCACTCCAACCTGGTCACGAGCCTGCAGGAAAAACAGAAAATGAACATCCTGCTGTTCAACAACAATGGTCATCAATGCATCCATAATCTGCAACGTTCCCAAGGCATTGACACGTTCGGCACGGAGTTCCGCTATCGCGAGGAGGCGACAGGGGACCTGACCGGATCCTACCTGCCGATAGATTTTGCCAAAGTGGCCGAAGGTTATGGCGCCAAGACCTCCCGGGTCCGGACCGTGGAAGAACTCAAAGCGGCTATCAAATGGAGCCGCCAGCAGAAACAGTCCACTTTGATCGAAATCAGCGTCCTGCCTGGAACGATGACCGAAGGCTATGCCAATTTCTGGCGTGTCGGTACGGCAACTGTGGCTGAATCCGAAGCCGTCCATGAAGCTGCAAACCGCTTGGAAACCATCGTCAAGACGATCAGAAAATATTGAGGAGACACACACATGAATGTTCAATTTGGCTGTGCCCCGATCAACTGGACCAATGATGACCTGCCGGAGCTGGGTGGCGAACTGACGTATCAGCAATGCCTGAGCGAAATGGCCCTGGCAGGATTTACCGGCAGCGAAGGTGGCTGCAAGTATCCCAAAGATGCAGCGGTGCTTAAGAAGGCTCTGGACCTGCGTGGGATGACGATCTGCAACATGTGGTTCAGCAGTTTCCTGACCACTTTTGAAAATGAACGGACCTTGGCAGCCTTCGACCAGCATCTGGAGTTCACGTATGGACTTGGGGCCCGAGTGGTTGGTGTCGGCGAATGCGGCGTCACGATCCACGGCCAGGAACAGACCCCGCTCTTTTCCAAACGGCCTTATCTCTCTGATGCCCAGTGGGATAATCTCGCCTTGGGCTTGAATGAAATGGGCCGGCGGGCCAAAGTCAAGGGCATGTCCTTGTGCTTTCATCCCCATGTCGGGACCGGGATTGAAACCTTGGCCGAAATCGACCGTCTGATGTCCATGACAGATCCGGACCTGGTTTATCTGCTGTTTGACACGGGCCATTCCACTCTGGCTGGAGAAAATGCCTTCGCAATCTTGGAAAAATACCTGCCGCGCGTCCGCCATATCCATTTCAAGGATGTCCGCCAACCGGTACTGGCAGCTTTCAAGAACGAGGACTGGAGTTTCCTCCGGGGTGTCAAGGAAGGCCTTTTCACAGTGCCGGGAGACGGGGACCTGGTCGACTGGTCCGCCATTTTCGACCTGTTAAAGCAAAGCAATTACCAGGGCTGGATCGTGGTCGAAGCTGAGCAAGACCCAGCCAAGGCTGACCCGCTCGAATATGCCCAGATCGCCCGCCGCTTTCTTAAAACCCACCTGGGCGTCTGAGCCAGGATTCACAAAGGAGGTCCCACATGAATCGCAAAGCCATTCACACCAAGTCCATCTGGAAAAGCAACCTGTTGTCGGACATCCGGATCGCCAGCGAAGCTGGATTCGGTGCAGTCGAAATGGCTGGCACCAAGGTGCTGGAGTATCTCGAATCCGGCAATTCGCCGGATCTGGTGCGCACGACGCTGTCCAACCATCAAATTGAAATGATCAGCATCAACGACGTCGCCCATGTGGAACGGACCGATGATGACTCGATTGCCCGCATGCTACAAGAAACAGAGACCTTGTCCCAATTTGCCCAGTCTGTTGGCTGCGACTGCATTCAGCTGGTCCCGCTGTGTGCCTTGGCCGGACGGCCCTGGCCGGAAATCCGGCGCCTGACCGGCCAGAATATCCGCCGGATTGCCGATGTCGGAGCACGCTATGGGGTCAAATTCCAGCTGGAACCGGTCGCCTGGTCACCAATCCATTCCCTGCACCAGAGTCTGGAACTGATCGAAGAGGTCGGTCGCCCGAACTTTGGCATGGTGATTGACTTCTGGCATCTCTGGTATGGTGCGGAAACGACGCCGGACGAGGTTGCCAGGCTGGACAAGGATCTGATCTACCACATCCACTTCTGTGATGGCAAGAAAAATCCGCCTGGGACGATCTGTGATGAAACCGTTTTGCGCGGTGTTTATGCAGGTGAGGGCGATATCCCTTTGCATGACTGGGTCGCTGCGGTCAAGGCGACCGGATATGACGGCTGGTGGTCCTATGAATTGGTCAGCAAGAAGCACTGGCAAATGGATGTCAAAGAGGTGGCCGCAATGACCAGCCAACTCCTCGACTACCACGTATTCAAGGGCTGAATCAAGCGTTGAATTGAAAGGGATCTGATATGATCAACGAAGCATTCCATCTCGAGCGTCCGCTCCGCTGGGGCATGGTTGGTGGCGGTCAGGGCAGCCAGATTGGCTCCATCCATCGCCAGGCAGCGGCCAGGGATCGCCTGTTCCAGTTTGGCGCAGCGGCGCTGGATATCGATCCAGAACGGGGACAAGCCTTCGGCACGGCAATCGGTCTTGAGAAGGGGCGCTGCTATCCTGATTACCAGACGATGTTTGCCGCAGAATCCAGCCGGCCGGACGGCATCGAAGCAGTGTCCATCGCCACCCCGAACGCGACCCATTATGCAATTTGCAAAGCGGCCCTGGAGCACAACCTGCATGTGATCTGCGAGAAACCGCTGTGCTTTTCGACAAAGGAGGCCAGGGAGCTGGCAGATCTGGCAGTCGAGCGCAACCGGATTGTCGGGGTGACTTATGGCTACAGTGGTTTCCAGATGATTCACCAGGCCCGGGAGATGGTCGCCCGAGGGGATCTGGGCGAGATTCGCATGATCATCATGCAGTTTGCCCATGGGTTCCACTCGTCAGAAGTTGAAGCCCATGATCCAGGCACCAAATGGCGCGTGACTCCGCAGCAATCCGGACCTTCGTATGTTCTAGGCGATGTGGGCACCCACGTCCTGTTCATTTCAGAGACAATCGCCCCGCAGCTCAAGATCGAATCCCTGATGTGCGAACGCCAGAGCTTTGTGAAAAGCAGGGCTCCGCTGGAAGACAATGCCTTCGTCATGCTCCGCTACAA
>JAQUEY010000270.1 GCA_028684955.1 Eubacteriales bacterium | reverse complement strand
ACCAGACCGGAAACAACCGGTTCCCATTGGGGAAACCTCCCGCGCAGATGGTGACGCTCGTCGTCTCTGGAGCCGCCGTGTCCACAGCCTGACGCCTTATGTCCCGGGTGAACAGCCCCGCGACCGCGTCTTCATCAAGCTCAACACCAATGAAAATCCCTATCCGCCAGCGCCAGGTGTCGTCGAAGCCATCCAGACTTTTCCAGTCGAACGGCTCAAGCTGTATCCTGACCC
Source organism: Eubacteriales bacterium (assembly GCA_028684955.1). Lineage (GTDB taxonomy): Bacteria > Bacillota > Clostridia > Saccharofermentanales > UBA5734 > UBA5734. The sequence goes on along the minus strand of JAQUEY010000270.1, from coordinate 2,296 downwards.
GACCGGACTTGCGACCCGCACGGCTTTGGCTGAATATCACGGGGTGGCCCTGGGGCAGGTTTTTGTCGGTAACGGCTCCGATGAAGTCCTGGCCATGGCGTTCCAGGCTTTTTTCAATCATCATGTCGACCCTGCCACAGCAGATGCGACGGAACAGATTGTCTTCCCGGACATCACCTACAGTTTCTACCCGGTCTATGCCCGTTTGTACGACATCCCCTACCGAACGGTGCCACTGGACGACGATTTTTCCATGCCTTTAGTGGCACTGGCTGCGCCCTCTGCCGGCATTGTCCTGGCCAATCCCAATGCCCCGACGGGCATCGCCCTTTCCCTCGACGATATCCGTTCACTGGCTGCTGCAGACCGCAACCGCCTGATCCTGGTCGATGAAGCCTATGTCGATTTCGGCGGAGAATCAGCCGTCGCCCTGCTCACTGAGTTCGACAACATCCTCGTCATCCAGACTTTATCCAAATCGCGTTCCCTTGCCGGGATGCGGATCGGGTTTGCCATCGGCGACCCACACCTGATCCATGCTTTGGAACGGATCCGGGATTCGTTCAATTCCTACACCCTCGACAGCCTCGCCCAGACATGCGCCAGTGCGGCCTTTGCCGATGGACCCTGGTTTGAAACCACCAGGGCCCGGATCATGGCCACCCGGGAACGTACGGCAAAGGCCCTGGTGCCACTCGGTTTTTCCGTCCTGCCCTCGGCGGCCAATTTCATTTTCATCCGCCATGACAGTCTGAAAGCCGCAGACTTGTATACCCGTCTGCGCGAGGAAGGGATCCTGGTCCGCCATTTCAAGCAGCCCCGGATCGAGAATTTCCTGCGCGTTTCCATCGGCACGGATCTGGAAATGGATGCCTTCATTGCCGCCCTGGCCGAGATCACCGCCGATAGACAGAGCTGACATCAGGTCCTATCATGGAGAAAGATCACCGCGAACAAGGAGGCCAACCCATGCGCGTTGCCCAGCAAGACCGCAAAACTCAGGAAACCAATATCCATGTTTCCCTTGACCTCGATGGCCAGGGCCGTTCGGACATCCAGACCGGTATCGGCTTTTTCGACCACATGCTGACCCTTCTGGCCAAACACGCCCAGTTTGACCTGACCATCCGGGCTGAGGGCGACCTGATCGTCGATGGCCACCACACCGTGGAGGATGTTGGCATTGTTCTCGGCCAGACCATCGCCCGGGCCCTCGGCGACAAACGCGGGATCAACCGCTATGGCCAGGCTGTGATCCCGATGGATGAAGCCCTGCTCGAGGCCGTCGTGGACTTGTCCGGCCGACCGTTCCTCGTCTACCAGGCCGAACATCGGGCCCCTTCAGTCGGCGACTTCGATACTCAGTTGGCTGAGGAGTTCTTCCGCGCCCTCGCGTTCAATGCCGGCATCACCTTGCACCTGTCCTGCCGCTATGGTAAAAATGATCATCACATCATCGAAGGCCTGTTCAAAGCCCTGGCCCGGGCCTTGTCCGAGGCTGTCCGCATTGATCCGGCCCGTGCCGGCCAGATTCCCAGCACTAAAGGTGTACTTTGACCGACCAGGAGGAAACCTATGTCTGAACTCATGAACGACACATCTTTTATCGATCTGCCGCTGTTTGTCCGGGGCAAAGTCAGGAATGTCTACGACTTGGGCGACTCGCTCCTGATCGTCGTCACCGACCGGATTTCGGCCTTCGACGTGGTCTTTGACGAATTGATCCCAGACAAGGGCAAGGTCCTCAACAGCATTGCCGCCTTCTGGTTCGACTATACCAAGGATGTCGTGCCCAACCATGTGATCTCGACCAATCCAGCCGAATACCCCCTCGGTCTCGACCAATACGCCGACCAGCTGGCCGGCCGATCCATGTGGGTCAAAAAGGTCCAGATGCTGCCGGCCGAGTGCATCGTCCGCGGCTATCTCGAAGGCTCCGCCCTCAAGGAGTACCGCCAGCATGGCACCGTCAGCGGGGTCAAGATGCCAGAGGGCCTGCGCCAGTGTGATCGCCTGCCCCAGCCGATGTTCACCCCTTCGACCAAAGCCGAGGAAGGACATGACATCAACATCACGATCGCCGAGCTGGGCAAGCTGATCGGCTCTGCCATGGCCACCAAGCTCGAGGAAAAGAGCCTCGCTCTCTATGCCAAGGCGGCTGCCTACGCAGAAAGCCGCGGCATCATCCTGGCCGACACCAAATTCGAATTCGGCCTGCTGGACGGCCATCTCGTAGTCGCTGACGAGATCTTCACCCCCGACTCTTCACGTTTCTGGGAAATGGCTGACTACGAAC
>JAQUEY010000269.1 GCA_028684955.1 Eubacteriales bacterium | reverse complement strand
AAATCTGTCGTTCTGGAATGAGCCAGCAAGATCTGCCCAAGCTCTTTCAAGACGTAATCCCCGGTAGCATGCCCGTATCTGTCATTGATCTGTTTAAAATCATCCACATCAATCATCAGCAAGGAGAGGTTATAATTATTTTCAATCGCTTGCGAACGCATCTGGTTGAATGTGAAATCAAATTGCCTGGTATTCTTCAAGCCCGTTAAAAAGTCATGGGACGATTCCTGCTTGAATTGTTTGAGTAACTGATGGGCAGTCACAAGGTAATGGATGAAATAGTAGACTCCGGCCCCGATGATCGCTGAAAATAAATACAAGACCAGCAACAGGTAAACAATAGTCCTTTTGCTATCCATGATCAGGTACAAAGCGATGCTTCTGATCACAAGCGCATAAGACAGCATGAGGATGCTTTTGTGTTTCACAGGTACGTGTGTCAGGGCGATCCAGCCACAACCCACGCTGACCAGTATGACTCCGATGGATGATACGAAGGACGCCTGTGTGATTCCGTTGAAGATGAGTCGGAAGACAGCTGCCATGAACCCAGAAATGACCACTGATACCGGGCCGCCAAAATAGGCGATCGCGATCAGGATCAAATGGTAGAAATCCGTCACGACCTGATCCGTGATTCTAAAACCTGTCGCGATCAGGATGCACGAAGCAACACCTCCCGCCAGACCCAACAGGACTTTTACACGGATCGGAGATTTGAGGCTGATGTCTGTGTTTTTGAACAATTGGCTGGTGATGAACAAGATGGTTACGAGGATCGCCGAATTATTGATCAATTGCTGAACCATCGACCCGATCCTCCATCTATCGGATTTCGAGAATGTCTTCCATCGGTTTGAAGACCTTGCTCCTGGGTGCATAGGCCGGCTTGCCAAACGGGATCACACTCAGCAGCTGGCTTTCATCTGATAGACCGAGCACCTGGCAGATTTCCCTGGCTGCAATAATGGGATCATTCATCCAGCAAGCGCCATACCCTCCGGCATGAATGGTCAAAAGCATGTTCTGGACCGCCGCACCGACAGATAGCACATCGGGATAACCCAAGGCATCGAGCATCTGGCGATCGGAAAACCCTTTCTGGTGATAATATTCCATCACCCTGGGATCGTAATAGGCCATCTTGGTCATGAAGACAAAGATCACAGCCGGAGCATGCCGAAAAAAGGTTATCTGCCGGATGCGCCTGTCTATGACACTTTCAAAGTCTGGGGTATCGCGGTAAAAATCGCGGATCCCAACCTCTGCCGCCAGCGCAATTTGTTCCAAGAGATTCTTGTCCCGGACAACGATGAATTTCCAGCACTGGCTGTTGCAGCCGCTCGGCGCATGTGTAGCTGCCGTGATCACGTCCTTGATGAAATCTTCCGGCACTTCATCAGGCAGATATTTCCGGATGCTACGACGGGACTCGATCACTTCTCGCAGGTTTTCCATGGCCATTCAACTCGAATTTCTTCCCTGAGGATTGTATTAAAATCGTTTGTTCGCATGATTTGCTCTGATTATAACATCCGACAGACACATCGAATCAGTCTGCTCGTGTTAGTATTATTTTAATACAGGTTACACGGCTTGTATTCATTGTACGATTCGATTCCTCAAACCGTAAATCTGTCGCCACGGGACATTAACATATTTCCCCTTCAGTTCATCTGAAAGGTCTTTATTGCACATTTCACCGATCTGAAGAAGGTTGAAAACGCAAGCTTCAGAAATCATAGTATTCTGGGAGAACTGATTATAGTCGATGCCATCACAGTAGTGAAGGATCAATTGAATGCGATGCAAGATTTTATCGATAACGCGCTTGTCCTTAAGCTGCATAGATTTCAATTCCAGTCTGATGTGAATCCCATCATTTGCCTAGAATCACCCTTGCATACACCAACAATGATTGCTTTTTTATTTGATAATCGACTCTTCCAACCCTTTGAGTAATCGTTGAGACAAAATGTGCGGTCCAGAACGGCTTTCATTTGAGCAGTCACTTGATAGTTAAAAGACGGCGACGCAAATATGTAACCATCTACCAGTTTCATCTGTTCAATGACTTGCGTGATTTCGTCGTGAATCACACATTCGCCATTGGCAAAGCATGATTCACAACCGGAACAAGTCGAAATGCTTGAACAGTCGAGAATATATTTCTCAACCTGGATGTTGTACCCACTCAAGCCTTCGATGATGTAATCCACGATGGTCTCAGTATTCATACCGCGTCGTGGGCTTCCAATAACAGCTATCCATTTCTGATTCATAACTATGCATCCAGTCCTTACGCATAAGCGGTCAATTGCGAAGCAACCAGTTTATCAACTCAATTCAATCAGTCCTGCATTAATATAAAATCAAAAAAACCGCCAAGGCTTACAGCCTCAACGGTCTTTTGTGGTGGAGCATAGGGGATTCGAACCCCTGACCCCGACACTGCCAGTGTCGTGCGCTCCCAACTGCGCTAATGCCCCGCGGCTTGATTATTCTATTATAGGGCCTCGCTGTTTGTCAACAGGT
>JAQUEY010000268.1 GCA_028684955.1 Eubacteriales bacterium | reverse complement strand
CCGGTGACAAAAAGGTGATCCGCGTCGGATCGAAGGAATTCACGGAGCAGCTGCTTCTGGGCCAGATCACCCTGCAGGTGTTAAAAGATGCCGGATATAAGGTTGATGACCGGACGGGTGTTGCGGGTTCAAACAAGGTTCGCACCGCGCTGCTCTCCAAGGAAATTGACATCTATTGGGAGTATACCGGTACGGCCTGGCTATCGCATTTGCAGCATGACCAGCCCCTGACGGATCCGGCGGAATGCTACGCACAAGTCAAGAGCGAGGACGCGGCCAATGGCGTCGCCTGGCTGCCCTTTGCCCCGTTCAACAATACCTATACGATCATGATGCGCCGGGCCCAGGCCGAAGAGCTGGGTATCCAGACGCTCAGCGAACTGGGTACCTATCTGGCGGCCAATCCGGGCAACCTGGCCTTTGCCGTTGACCACGAATTCACCGCCCGGGCCGATGGCCTGCCTGGCCTGGAAAGCACCTACCATTTCAAGTTGCCCGAGGACAAGCTTGTCGTCATGGACAATGCACTGGTCTATAAGGCCCTGAAAGAAAACCAGGTCGATATCGGCATGGGCTTCTCAACCGATGGCCGGATCCAGGCCTTTGACCTGGTCAATCTCACAGATGACCTGGCCTTTTTCCCCGCTTACAATCCAGCCCCCAATTTACGTGCTGATTTTGCCGCAGAAAATCCGGAGATTGTTGCTCTGCTGGAAAAAGTGGCCGCAAAACTAGATAATGAAACCATCATGCAGATGAATTACCTGGTCGATATTGAGCAAAAGACACCGGCTGAAGTAGCCAAAGACTGGCTCAAGTCCGTGGATCTGATTGCCTGAAAAATTCCCGGTTTAAAGGGGCCTGAGGCTTGTCCGCTGTGACAACCTCCTGAACCGGACAAGTTGCAGCATGGTGAGGAGGCATCCGATGGGGCTTGTTGATTTCTTTCTCTCCCGTTGGCAGGATATCCTGGAGCTGACCCTGGAGCATTTGCTCCTGGTCTTGATTGCGATGGCGATTTCGATTGTCCTCGGGGTGACGATCGGCATCCTGATCACGCGCAGCCGAGCCCTCGCCAATCTGGTCCTGGGCCTGGCCAGCATCATGATGACCATCCCCAGCCTGGCCCTTTTCTCCCTGCTGCTGCCCATCCTCGGCATCGGCACGGCACCAGCCATAGTCGGGCTGGTCGCCTATACGCAATTGCCGATCATCCGCAATGTCTATGTCGGAATCACCACCATCGATCCCGCGATCATCGAGGCCGCCCGGGGCATGGGCCTGACCGACCGGAAAATCCTCACGCGCATCCAGATTCCGCTGGCGATTCCGGCCTCGATGATCGGTATCCGCACCGCAGTGGTGATGGGTATCGGCATTGGTGCGATCGCCAGCTACATCGGGGCCGGAGGACTGGGTACCTATATTTTCCAGGGCATCAGCCGGACCAACGACAACATGGTGATCATCGGGGCGATCCTGATTTCCCTGATCGCCATCCTGGCCGACAAATACCTCGGCAAGCTCCAGAACCGGCTCGTCCATGCCAAGCCAAAGACAGAAGGTGACACACATGATCGTATTTGACCAGGTGACCAAACGCTATCCGGACTCGACCGCTGATGTCGTCAACCAGCTGTCGCTCACCATCCCCGACGGTGAGATCTGCATCCTGGTCGGCCCATCCGGCTGCGGCAAGACAACCACCATGAAAATGATCAACAAGCTGATCCCGCCCAGTTCAGGGTCAATCCTGATCGATGGCCAGGACATCGGCTCGATCGATACGATCCAGCTGCGCCTGAACATCGGCTACATCATCCAGGATATCGGTCTTTTCCCGCACATGACCGTTGCGGAAAACATCGCCACCGTCCCAGTCGAGCTGGGCTGGAAAAAGGACCGGATCAGCGCCCGGGTCGACGAGCTGCTCGACCTGGTCGAGCTCGATCCCAAGATCTATCGCAACAAAAAGCCGCGTGAACTGAGCGGCGGCCAGCGCCAGAGGATCGGTGTCGCCCGCGCCCTCGCGGCCGATCCCAAGATCATGCTGATGGACGAGCCTTTCGGCGCACTGGACCCGATCACCCGGGCCAAACTGCAGGATGAATTTTTAAACATCCAAGCCAAAATCAAGAAGACGATCGTCTTTGTCACTCATGACATCGACGAAGCCCTGAAAATGGGCGACCGGATCGCTGTCCTGAAATCTGGCCGGGTCATCCAGTACGGCACCCCGATGGAGATCCTGGCCAGACCGGCCGATCCCTTCGTCTCAGAACTGATCGGTGGCCGCAACTCGCTGAAAATGATGAATCTGCTGTCCTGCGGCGACGTGATGCACAAGGTAGGTGTAGCCACTGACTTTGCAGCGGCAGCTGCGGTCTCGATCCACGCGACCGCCCAGGATGCCCTGGCTGAAATGTTCCGGACGGGCAAATCAACCGTGCTGGTGCTCGACGATGCGAAAAATGTCCAGGGCTTGATCCGGCTCGAATCCCTGCTGGAAAGTGTGAGTGACTATGGGCGCAACAGCTAGGCGGTC
>JAQUEY010000267.1 GCA_028684955.1 Eubacteriales bacterium | reverse complement strand
GGTCTTGAATTCTGCGATCAGGGCGTCCTGATAGTCGCCGGCGAACGTGCCATCGATGAATTTGTCGAAAGCTTCGTTATAGAAGCGGGCCCAGGAGTCATCCTCGGCACCCGGATTGATCGGATAATACAGCACGCCATTGGCCTTGGCGGCTTCCAGGTCGCCCATCGCATCACCGACCATGATCACCTTTTCCGGATCGTAGCGGCCGGACATGGCCAGGCGGATTTGTTCTTTCTTGGTGCCAACTTCCTGGCCAGCAACCACGGTCATGTACTCGATCAGGCCATGTTCCGTCCACTCACGCTGCAGCGCTTCAGCCGGCGTGGCCGAGACAACAACCATCTCAGCCTTTTCCGCGCCTTTGGCGAGAGACTCGCGAACCAGCGGAAATGGTGGTACACCATGGACAATTTCTTCGACGCTCTTGTTAGCGGGAATGGAGTAGCGCATCGCTTGCTTCAGGGATGGATCACCAGTCTTTTCAATCGCCGCTTCGAGGGCTGGGTTACCCAGTTTGGTTTCAACCTTGACCCATTCCTGTAGGCCAGTAGTGTCCGGGACTTTAAAACCACGGGCAATGACTTCTTTGCGTTTGCCCAAAAGATCCAGTGCCTTGATAATGGCGATGAACCGGTTACAGCCGCGGTCAACGGAGTACAAGTTGACGAATTCCCAACATTCCCGGGCATATTTGGAGACTGCCTGGAGATCATAGGCATTGATGAAGTTCGGGGCAAAGCATTCTTTCTGCTTGATCTCCATCGCGTCAAAGGCGCAGCCGTCGGAGTCGACGCAGATCATGTAGTCATGTTTCTTTTCCATGTCAATCAGGGCTTGGGCAGGGTTGCTCATTAGGAATGTCCTCCTCATTTAAATTTTCAGATCAGAATTGGTAGGGGGGCAATTTCTTTTCGGCAAAAACGGGTTTGAAACGGGCAAATCGCATCAGACCATTGACCATCGGGACGGTGACAAAATCTTCACCAATCAGGGGGCGGGCGTAGGCCAGGAACTCGTCCGTGACATCGTTGCGTTCAGCTGTAAGCCAGCTGGCCGGGAAGGTGCGCTCCGAGTTGGCGACCAGGGACAGGTCAACTTTGCCATACTGGACATTGTAGACAGGTCCCGGCAAGCGGGTCAGAGTCGACATGTAGCCATTGCCAGATTCCAAGGCAACCTGTACGGCCTGCTGGCCCAGGCGATACGCTTCATCCAGGTCAACCGGTGAGGCCAGGTTGATCTGGACCCGCTGGTCTATGCCTGGCACCTGGCCGCGTGCCTTGAGCTTATGGGCATTGAGGTAGTTGACGACCGTCTGGCTGACGGTCGTCTGGCTGGCGCCAAATTGCGTGTGGCCGAAAGAGTCCTTGCTTTCGCCGAGATCGCCGACATCGAGGCCTTCACTGACCACAACCATGGCTCGTCCAGTTTTCTGGATCTGGCGATCTACCTGGTCGGCAATTTCCGGCAAGCTCAAGCCTGCTTCGGACATGTAGATCAGGAGCGGCATCTCGCGGTTTGGGTCTGCGAGACGGGCGGCTGCAGGAATATATCCGATTTTGCGTCCCATGGCCTGCATCACCAGGATCGGGTCTGCAGTCGCAGAACCGCGATTCTCTTCGTTGGCGTTCTGGATCAGCGAGGTCCAGTATCTGGCCACGCTGCCATATCCGGGGGTGTGGTCGATGATCTGGAATTCCGTGTCGCCTACGTCATTGTCGATGGTCTTGGGCACGCCAGTCGCAATCAGTTCATACCCGCTCTGGGCAGCCAATTGGCTGATTTTGTGAGCGGTGTCCATCGAGTCGTTGCCACCAATATAGAAGAGGTACCCAATGTCATGGGCCTTGAGTACATCGATGACACGGTCAAAATCCTGGGGGCGGCTGGATTTGAGCTTGTAGCGGCAGGTGCCGATTGCTCCGGCTGATGGTGTGTTTCGCAGAAGGGCGATTTCATCGCGGTCCTGGGCACTGAGGTCAAGCAATTCTTCACGCAGGATCCCTTCGACGCCATGGTAACCGGCATACACAGTCCCGAAGACATCTGGATTGTTCAGGCACGTTTCGATGATGCCGCGCAGGGAATTATTGATGACCGGGGTCGGTCCACCAGACTGGGAAATAACAACATTTCTTGGTTTGCTCATGGCGATCTCCTCACAGATGTTGATTCAGATGCTCGCCTGGTCTTGATTGACCAAGTGGCTGTTTCAGGAATATTATCTTTTGCTCTCCCACTTTTCACACCAGACCAGATCGTTGTAGGAGCCTTTGAATTCAGACTCTCCCGCAATTTTTGCAATCGTCTGGCGGATCACTTCGCGGGTGTTCTTGTAGGCATTGATGTAGGTCTTGACCATCGGCACATCGGTCAGGTGCGTGGTGTAGTTCAGGGATATGAAGACGGTCGGCAACTCCCAGACATACCAGGGGATGTCATTGGACATCGGGCATTTCCAGCGGATGCGGTAATTGTTCTCAGCGGCATAGCCGGCAATATCGGCAAAGACAAAGGCGGCATCATAATCGCGGCGGTAGTTCTCGACCTTA
>JAQUEY010000266.1 GCA_028684955.1 Eubacteriales bacterium | reverse complement strand
AAATCAAAGTTGGTGTAGCAGGCTATGGTGTCATTGGCCAGCGTCTGGCCGACGGTGTTGCCCTGCAGGGTGACATGGAACTGGTCGGCGTCGCTGACCTGGCCCCGACGTTATCCATCCGTGCCCTGAAAGAAAAGGGCATGCCTTACGACCTGTACCTGGTCGAAGGTGCAGACAAAGCGAAATTTGACGCATTCAACATTCCGGTTGCCGGAACATTTGAAGACCTGGTCAACAAAGTTGATATCATGCTCGACTCCTCCCCGGGCGGCGTCGGCATCAAGAACAAGGAAATCTATGCCCGTCTGGGTAAGAAAGCCGTCTTCCAGGGCGGCGAGAAGAACAGCGTCGCTGACGTCTTCTTCCATGGCTATGCCAACTTCGAAAAGGGCATCGGCGCCGACTACCTCAAGCTGACCTCCTGCAACACCACCGGTCTGATCCGTTCGGTTGACTGCCTCGACCGCGCCTATGGCATCGATCGCGTTGCCATCACGATCATCCGCCGCGTGGCTGATCCGGGTGACTATCATCGTGGCCTGACCAATGCCCTGCAGATGGACAAGGCTCCCAGCCACCAGGCTGTCGACCTGATGACCATCATGCCGCATATCGATGCGACCGGCATCCTCGTCCATACCCCTGTCACCCATGGCCACATCATCACCGTTGTCGCCCATGGCAAGCAGAAAATCACCAAGGAAATGGCACTCGAGGCCTTCAAAACGCATAACCGCATCCGTGTCGTCAAGATCGATGAAGGCTTCCAGGGCAATGCTTCCTTCTTCCGCTATGCCCGTGACCTGGGCAATCCGCGCGGTGATATGTACGAGATCGGCCTGTGGGAAGATTCGATCGTCGAATCTGGCGACAACATCATGTACGCCATTAACATTCCTCAGGAATCCGTCACCATCCCGGAAACCATGGACGCCATCCGTGCTGCCTGTGGCATGCAGTCCGACCGTGAGAGCGGCACGGCGGAAACCAACAAATATCTGGGTCTCGGCAAATGGAAGTAAGAATGAATTCACTTGAACGGTTTGACTACAACGACAAGGCAGTCCTGCTGCGGGTCGATGTCAACTCGCCGATCGATCCCCAGACCAGGAAGATCGTCAACGAGAACCGGATCAAGAAAAGCATTCCGACCATCCAGTACCTGCTCGACCAGGGTGCCAAATTGGCCATCATCGCCCATCAGGGCGACACGCTCGACTACCAGAACCTGATGTCGATGCGCGAACACGCCGAGAAACTGTCCGCCCATCTCGGCCAGACCATCACCTATGTCGAGGACGTCTGTGGTCCAGCTGCTGTTGCGGCTATCAAAGCCTTGAAACCAGGCGAAGCGATTTTCCTGGGCAATCTGCGCTACCTGACCGAAGAAGTCTCCGGCTTCGAAAAAGAGGTCAAGCTGACCGCCAAGGAAATGCTCGAGACCTGGCTGGTCCGCACACTGGCGCCTCTGTTTGACGTTTATGTCAATGACGCGTTTGCTGCGGCCCACCGCAATTGTCCGAGCATGGTCGCCTTCCAGGAATTGCTGCCCACTGCCGGCGGCCGCCTGTTGTATGACGAATACGAGGCTCTGTACAAAGTTTTGAACGGTGCTGCGAAACCAGCGGTGTTCGTCCTCGGTGGGGCCAAGATCTCCGATGCTTTCGGCATGATGAAGACCGTCCTCGAAAACGGCACGGCCGACAAGATTCTGGCCAGTGGGGTCACAGGCGTGATCATGCTCCTGGCCCAGGGGATCAAAGTTGGTGCCAAATACGAGCAGTTCCTCAAGGACAAGGACTTGATGGTCTTCGTCGAGCCGGCTCGCGAAATGCTCCGGGACTTCCCCGGCCGCATCGAGGTCCCGTCCGATTTGGCTTACGAAGTCGATGGCCAGCGGGTCAACACTGGACTCGACGCCCTGCCGATGGATGACAAGATGTTCCTTGATATCGGTTCGGACACGATGACCCGCTACGATGCGATCATCCAGACGGCTGGTACAATTTTCGTCAACGGCCCGGCGGGTGTTTACGAAAACCCGCTGTTCGAAGAGGGTACCAAATCCCTCTGGAACTCAATCGCCAATGCTCCTGGCTACTCCGTCATCGGCGGAGGGGACACCGTCAGTGCTGCCAGCAAGTACATTGACCTCAAAAAAATCAACTACGTCTGCACCGCAGGCGGTGCCATGGTCCGCTTCATGTCCGGCAAGAAACTGCCACTGATCGAAGCCATGGAAGCTGCCTATGAACGCGACGGCAAAGGTTGAATGAAGCAATCACGATGAAACATCCCGGTCTGGATTTATCTGGTCCGGGATGATTCCAATCCCGGATAAAAATTGGACAGCCAGCGCGTGTTTAATCTCAACAAAAATTTGTTGAGATTGTACATTTTTTGATTATAATAATAGTGCGTCTTGCATGCTTGCCAATTTTCAAGGGATACCAGGAAGGAGATGCGAATGGATCCAAAATTGTTAAACCAGATCAAGCAATTCGCCACAACAATCCGCATTGAACAGATGAAGGAATTTAAAGTCCGCGGATTTGG
>JAQUEY010000007.1 GCA_028684955.1 Eubacteriales bacterium | reverse complement strand
CGATTGGACATCATGGGGGCGATCAGGTCATCATTGATCTGAGCAAGATCATCCTTTCCTGTGCCGGATCCAAAAATCAAGTTTTCCGCTACAGTGGTGACGAATTTCTTGTTTTGACCCGTGATACTGATAAGGACTCGATCCATAAGCTGGCTCGCTCTATCCAAGCAGCCGTGACCGGGCAATTCAAATACAATCAGTACAACATCCAAGTGACTGTCAGCATCGGTATTTGCCAGGCTCATCCTGAATTCGATCTCGACCAGACCATTCTCAATGCCGATGCCGCTTTATTCATGGCTAAAAGGGCTCGCAATTCTGTAGCGTTTTTTAGTGAGAGCATGACCCATGCAAAAACCCGGGCAGATATTCTCGAAGCCGAATTATCCAAAGCTCTGGACCAGAACCAGTTTGAACTGTATTACCAACCTATATTGGATGTCCATTTAAAAAAAATCAACCATGCCGAGGCCCTGTTGCGCTGGAATCATCCAGAATTTGGCCAGATTTCGCCCGGTGAATTCATTCCTCTGGCTGAGAAAACCCGCCTGATCATACCGATGACTGACTGGGTGATCCGTGAGGCTTGCCGCCAGTCAGCTGAATGGAGAAATTCTGGCCTGCATGACCTGGTCATCAGTGTCAATTTGTCTGCAGTGACCTTGGAATATCGCAGTCGTGAACTGGTCAGTCTGATTCTGGAAACACTGGATCACTATCAGGTCAGTCCAACCGCTCTGATTCTTGAGATTACGGAAACTGCTCTGGTCAGTGATGTCGAGGACGTGTCAGCACTCTTTGGTGAACTGAAACGACACGGCGTCAAACTGGCATTGGATGATTTCGGGACCGGATACGCTTCGTTTGGGGCTTTGAACGGATTGCCGTTGGATGTGATCAAAATCGACCGGTCACTGATTCGTCATCTGGAAAGTAACGATCGCGAACGGATGATCCTGGATTCTCTTTTCACAATCATCCATGGTCTAGGCCTCGAAGTGGTTGTGGAAGGGGTTGAAACCCAGACTCAATTCGACTGGCTGTGCCGTCATGGTTGTGACTTTATCCAAGGCTTCCTGATCAGACGTCCTGTTCCGGTTCCTGAGCTCCTTACAATCGTACAAATGCCATTACCTGTTGTCACCCTTTCCTCTCCCAATCGAATCGTCATCATACCCTCTAGCCAGCTGGTCTGGCGCAGTGAATGGCAAAGTGGCGAGCCGGAAATCGACCGCCAGCACAGGAACCTTGTCTTGAAGACCAATCGTCTGATCTATTTCGTCAACGAAGGCTTACTTGTAAAAACAGAATTGATTCGTTTGGTCGACCATATTGCCGAAGAAGTCGAGACGCACTTTTCCTATGAAGAACAAGTGCTGGCTGAGGTTGATTACTCAGGATATATCGATCATCAACGGATGCACCGGAAAATTTTGGACGACTTATTGCGTCTGCGGACAAATTACCTGGCTGGTTCGGTAACTGCTGTCGAATTGTTCGGCTTCATAGTCGAAGATGTCATTTTGAAACATACAATTGAAGCGGATAGGGCATTTTTCCCCTCAATTAAAAAAGTCTTTTCAGCTCTCGACGAGCAAACAGCAACGTTGCCATAGCTCCGCTCCAGGTCGTGAAGACAATCCCCCACCAGATGCCATCCAGACCAAGTCCAAAAACCCGGCCCAGCAGATTGAAGAGCAGGATGGGCATGACGATTTGACGGTACAGGCCGATCCAGACAGCATAGTGCGGTCTTTTCAGTCCCTGGAGCAGGGACAGGCAGACATTGAGAATCACATAGGCGTTCAAGGCCAGGAACTCGATCCGCAGATAGGACGTCCCTTCAGCAATCACATCTGGGTCCTGGTTGAATAAACTGACCAGCCAGGGCGCCAGCGGGTATAGCAAGGCCATGCCGATGGTCATGATCAGGGCACCCAGTTTGAGAGACGTGTGATACACCTCCCGGACGCGGTCGAATTTACCTGCGCCGGCGTTTTGACCCACCATGGCCAATGTAGCCGTATTGAGTCCAAGTGCAGGCAGCAAAGCCAGCTGTTCGATTCGGACAGCGACCCCATAGCCGGCTGTGGCAGCGTCTGAGCCAAACCGGTAGATGAACCAGTTGATTACAAAAACGCCAAGCGCAATCGTCAGCATGTTGAGAGCTGCAGGGACACCCTGCGTCAGAATCTCGCCTGCAACCACCCGTCTGACTTGGGAACGATCCACGTCCTTAGCTTGAAAGACCTTGTTTGCAGCGATTTGTCGACCCAGATAGATTGTACCCAATGCCTGGACCAGAACGGTCGCCAGAGCGACACCCATGGTGCCCATCCTGGGTAAACCCAACCAGCCGAAGATAAACAAGGGATCGAGGATTAAATTCAGAAAAAAGCCGATGATCAGGAAGTTGCGGTAGGGGCGTGTCTGGCCATGGGCACTCAGGATAGCATGGAGAATGGCATTGATGCCCCAGAAAAGGCTGCCGGCATAGATGGTGCGCACATAGCGCGAGCCTTCGCTCAGGGCAAGACCTCGTGCTCCCAGAACGTACAGGAGCCAGGGTGAGCCGATGAGACCTGCGACTGTCAGGACCAGACTCAGGCTGACGAGCAAGACAAGGCCGGTGTTTTTCAGTCTCCTGATGGCAACTTCGTCTTTTCGTCCCAAGGCCTGGGCCAACAGGGCTGAAACGCCGGTTGCAAGTCCGGATAAAAGGGCATTTTGGATGAAAAAGACTGAAAATGAAGCCGACATGCCAGCCAGTGAAGCGGTGCCCAGTCTGCCAGCGTAAAACGTGTCAACGACATTGAACAGGGTGTTGAAAAACAGACCGACGCTCATGGGAACTGCAATCCGTAGGAGCTGTGGACGAATCGATCCTTCGGTCAAGCTGATTTGTTCTGCCATGATGGCTCCTTCTCTTCTATCTGCCTGTCATCTGGGCTGATTTCATTGTAGAATGGATGACAGGCAAAACCAAGATCAGCCAGGTGTTTCACTGCCGAATTTGCTGGTAAATCCAGGGAGGATCCATTCATGCAACAGACCGGACCCGAGCACGGCACCAAAAAAAGAACCTTTTCCAGGAAACATCGCATCCTGGCAATCACGGCCGCTGTTTTGCTGGTGATCGCATCCAGTGCCTTTGTGTTTCTAGACTGGGGCGGCGCGAATGCTGGCCAGGTCGCAGAAACAGGCCAGGCCAGCCTTGTGGCCGGATCCAACCAGGGTGCCCCTTCAGATGGAGCGGCAGATACCCTGCTGAATAAGGCCACGACAACAACGGCTACCACTCAGACAACAACCGCAGAAACAGAACCAACGACTGAAGCGACAACCGCCTCACCCAACACAAAAACAACCACGGCTGCACCGGCTGAAACAACCGCCCAGCCAGTCGTCACGCCCACTCCCGTACCGACTCCCAAGCCGACTCAGGCGCCAACGCCTGTGACTTTGTCCGGGACGGGCAAGGTCAACATCCTGCTGATTGGTTCGGATGCCCGCCTCGGCCTGGATGGCGCCCGTTCGGATTCGATGATCATGCTGACGTTTGACCGTGACACGAAGCAGATCAAGCTGCTGTCTTTCATGCGCGATATGTACGTGGCCATTCCCGGACATGGTTCCACCAAAATCAACGCAGCGTTTAACTATGGTGGAGAACCTTTGCTGACCGAAACGCTACGCAACAATTTTGATGTCGCGCTGGAAACTTACATCACCATCCGCTTTGAAAACTTCATTGCCGTGGTCGACCAGATCGGCGGCATCGACCTCTACCTGACCCAGCCGGAGATCGACTACATCAATGCCGAAATTGGTGGCATCCCGGACGGCGAAGGGGTCAAACACCTGACGGGGGCCCAGACGTTGTCACATACACGCAATCGCCGGGTTGGCAATGGAGATTTCACCCGGACTGCCCGTCAGCGGGCGACGATCAAGGCCATCTTCAGCCAGATCAAGAACCAGGGCGATGCGGCGACGCTGGCCGGCCTGGTGGGGTATGCGATCGGCAATGTCAAGACCAACATTTCCGCTGACCAGCTCTTGAGTCTGGCGACTGAAGTCATCTCAGCGGGTGATGTCTCGTTTGCCGACGCCAGGGTTCCCTTTGATGGTACATGGGAATATGCGACCAAAAGTGGCGCCAGTGTCATCGCAGTCGATTTTGCTGCCAACCAGGAGAAAATCCGGACATTTATCGACGGATAAGCTTCGTAAGCGTTTTAGATTTTAAAAAATAGGCTGTTTATGTGTAAAAAGATGCTTGAATGCTGACTTTGCACATGAAGCCGTACCGTCTGCTACGGGATGAAGATTCCGGATCGGCCGACATTCTGCTAAAATGTCAAACGTATTTCAATTTTTAGAATCAGGAGTGATGACAATGAGCAGGGTATACAATTTCTCAGCAGGTCCTTCCATGCTGCCTCTCTCAGTCTTGCACAAGGCTGCCGCAGAGATGACAGATTACCAGGGCAGTGGCATGTCCGTCATGGAGATGAGCCATCGATCCGCGGTGTATGAGAAGATCATTGCCGATGCCGAAGCTCTCGTCCGCTCCGTGCTCGGTGTTCCGGATAATTATAAAGTTCTTTTTCTCCAGGGCGGTGCCAGCACCCAGTTTGCGGCCATCCCGTTGAATCTGATGACCAAAAGCGGCAAAGCCGATTATGTGGTCAGCGGCATGTTCTCAAAAAAAGCCTACGAAGAAGCCAAGCGCTATGGTGATGTCAAAGTTCTCGCTTCCAGCGCCGACAAGAATTACACCTACATTCCGACGTTTAAACCTGAAGACGTCCGTCCGGATGCGGATTATGTCCACATCTGCTACAACAATACGATTTTTGGTTCGAAATTCCCTGCGATCCCGGACACTGGCTCGGTCCCATTGGTGGCTGACCTGTCTTCCTGCATCTTGTCCGAGCCGATTGACATTTCCCGCTTTGCCCTGGCCTATGCGGGTGCCCAGAAAAACATGGGTCCGTCCGGCCTGACCCTGGTCATCGTCCGTGAAGACATGATCGGCCATGAGAACCCGCTGACCCCGACCATGCTCAGCTACAAGGTCGCAGCCGACAACGACAGCATGTACAACACCCCGCCCTGTTACGCGATCTATGTCGCCAAACTCATCCTTGAATGGGTGCGCGACGAGATCGGTGGCCTGGAGGCCATGGCTGAGATCAACTACCGCAAAGCCCAGAAGCTGTATGACTACATAGATTCTTCCAAGGTATTCACGGCTCCGGTTGAAAAAGGCTCTCGTTCGATCATGAACGTCCCCTTTGTCACAGGTGATGCGCAGCTGGACAAGAAGTTCTGCAAGTTGGCTGAGGAGGCCGGATTTGTCAATATCAAGGGCCATCGCAGCGTCGGCGGCATGCGGGCATCGATCTACAATGCCATGCCTGAGGAAGGCGTCGACGCCCTGATCCAATTCATGCGGGAGTTTGAGCAGAATGTATAAAATCAAGACTTTGAACAAAATTGCAGCAGTTGGCACCCGCCAGTTTGACAAAAACAAATACGAAGTCTCCAGTACCATGGATGATCCGGATGCGATCCTGGTCCGTTCGGCCAATATGCTGGACATGGAATTGTCCCCCAACCTCAAAGCCATCGCCCGTGCCGGAGCCGGTGTCAACAATATCCCAGTCGAGTTGTGTTCACAGAAAGGCATTGTCGTGTTCAACACACCGGGTGCCAATGCCAATGCCGTCAAGGAACTGGCTATTGCCGCGCTTCTGCTGTCATCACGCGACCTGGTGGGTGGTGTGAACTGGGTACAGACCTTGCCAGAAGGCACCGATATAGCCAAGGAAGTCGAAAGTGGCAAGAAAGCGTTCATTGGCCCGGAACTCTATGGCAAGAAACTGGGTGTCTTCGGCCTCGGTGCCATTGGCGCCATGGTAGCCAATACCGCGACCGAGCTGGGCATGGATGTCTATGGCTATGACCCCTACATCACGGTTGACAACGCCTGGATGCTCAATCGCGGTGTCAAGCGTGCAGCTGACCCCAAAGCCATTTTTGAGCATTGCGACTATATCTCGTTGCACATGCCCTCCACCCCCGAAACCAAGGGCTTTATCAATGCTGCGGCTATTGAGCAGATGAAGCATGGTATGCGGATCATCAATTTGTCCCGTGGAGATCTGGTCAACAATTCGGATCTGGCTCCGGCTCTGGAGAGCGGCAAAGTCGCCCGGTATCTGACAGATTTCCCGTCCAGCGAAATCCTTAACATGAAGAATGTGATTGCGATCCCCCACCTGGGTGCCTCGACACCAGAGAGTGAAGACAATTGCGCCGTCATGGCGGTCGATGAACTGATGGATTACCTGGAAAACGGCAACATCAAGAACAGTGTCAATTTCCCTGATGTTAAAAACCCAAAGGGTGGCGACGAAAGCATTTGTGTCATCCACAAAAACGTACCCAATATCCTGGCCCAGATCTCAACAGCTTTGTCCGGTGAGGGGATCAACATCGAAAACCTCTCCAGCCGCAGCAAAAAAGAATTTGCCTACGCGGTTTTTGAAATCAATGGCCATTGCCCCGACAGTGTTGTTGAAAAACTCTCTGCTGTGGACGGTATCATCCGAGTCAATCTGATCCACAACCGCTAGAAAGTGGCTCTGGTCTCCTGTGGTATAATGTGGCAGAAGTCCTGATTTCTGATCACACCTGCAGGAGGAGTAGAACGACATGCGCCATTTGCCACGGTTCTCTTGCATACTAGCACCATGGCCCGGCATCGGTCGGGTCATGGTGTTTTTGCTGTTGCTTGGCCTGATGCTTCTTGGCCCATCTGGATTCTCCCAGCCGGTCCATGGGCCTGGTCAGACCGCACCCATCGAGGTTGCCGCCAGTGTTTTATCGGATTACCAGATCCAATCCTACCGGATCGACTGTGAGATCACACCGGATGGCCTGATCAGGGTCCAGGAGAAGCTGGATATCGTGTATGAGCAAGATTGCGAAGAACTTGCCTTCGTGCTCGATGCCGGCAAAGCGAGAACACTGGAACTTCTTTCGGTCGCCATTTCAACGCGTTCGGAGAATGCAGGCTCTGAGGATCAGCTGGTGGAAGTCATGCCCGCCGAGGCAGACAGCCAGGCCCAGATGCAGTCCATGTCCTACAAGTTGAGCAGCGATGATGCCCTTAAACGGCTGAAAATCCGGACAATAGGCGAAGTGGGTGAAGCACGCCAGGTGGTGGTTCGCTATCAATTGGATGGCGCACTGGTCCA
The DNA here is from genome assembly GCA_028684955.1 of Eubacteriales bacterium. Classification (GTDB taxonomy): domain Bacteria; phylum Bacillota; class Clostridia; order Saccharofermentanales; family UBA5734; genus UBA5734. The sequence continues at coordinate 34,783 of JAQUEY010000007.1, read as the reverse complement.
GCTGACGGATGCAATCCTGTTTCGCCGCGGATTTTTTACCCTGGCTCCAAACAAGTCCGTTGCCAACCCTATCCTGCTGATCCATTGTCCCGCGGGCTCCGAAGCAGGTTCGCTCTGGTTCACAGCGATCAGTCCGGTTCCATTTGTCTCTGCTGAAGTGGACCAGGATACCATCCAGATGAGCGCTCCGCAGCTTCCAGCCAGACAGGGCATGACAGCCGCCTTGATCCTGCCGGTAGCAGGGTTTGCCAATGGTGCGGCGTTGTTGCCGCAAGGTGTGGTCCAGGACACCTCTGCATCCATTGCAGAAATCGAAACAGAGCAGGCCAGGATGACCCAGCGAGCCTTTGTCAAAGGTTTCCTTGCCCGTCTGAACTGGATCCTGATGCTTGTGGCTCTTTTTGTCCTGACCTTTCTGGTTCTGGTTTTTGAACGGGAAGGCTTGCTCAGTTTGCCGCGTCACGCCCGCGAAGACAAAAACCCGCTCCATGGACCGGACTATTCCCCGGCTATTCTGGCCCGTTTGTCCAGGCATCATCACCCCGGACAGATTTTACTCGGGACCCTGATGGACCTGGTCTTGCGCGGAAAATTGCGCCTGGATGGCCATGTATTCACTCTGAAGGCCCATGGCCTGCCGGATTACCAAGGCATGTCAGCCTTTGAAATATTCCTGCTGCAATGGTTTTTTGAACGCATCACCCAGGAAAACACCCTTTCAACTGCCCAGATCCGGCGCTATGCGCTGGATAGCAAGACAGCAACCGAATTCTCTGCGTACTATGAACAATTCATTCATCTGATCCAGGAGGACATGGTCAAGGCTGGACTTTTGGACCTGCACAAAAAGCATCTGGGCCAAGTCATTGGGCTGACCCTGGCTGCTGGCTATGCTCTGGCCAGTGTGATGATTGCCACTGTAACCGGTACACTGGCGGGGCTGATACTCTTGCTGCCAGCGCTTCTATTTGGTGCCTTTGCTTTCGGACTCAAGCATTTGACGCGCCTGGGCCATATCGAAGCTGCCAAGGCAGGGTTTTTCAGACAGACCCTCAGGCACTACGCTCGCGTAAAAAAGAGTCAGCCGGATAATCCAGCGCTGGATTGTGCCTTGCTGGCTCCGGCTGTTGCCTTGGGTGTTGCCAGAATCTACTTGCGCCAGTTGAAAACACTCTACGGCAGTAAACGAGGCCTGATCAGCCAGTTCATGGCTCCTCTGACAAAAAGCCTCGCGGGAGATGCCCAAAATCTGGCTGACTTCGCCCGCGACCTTGATGCCATGGGGTCTATGCTGTCAGCCAGCCTCTACCTTGCGCTTGGAATCCATTTTTACGATTGACTTGCGTTTAATCCAGAGACCAGGGCACTTCATGCGGTTGGCGCTTGCCTGATGGATGAGGTGTCCAATGATGAACCACTGATTCAACAGGTTTTCTGACAGTTTCCCGGATCAGAAAAAATGACTCTGCCTGTGTGTTTTCTGGCAGTTGATAAGCAGTCAGGCAGGCCAGATCAGCTGGATTGGCTGACTGGCTGTTGGCATCATAGGCCATGACACTGACCTGGACAGGTGTATCAGGATCGATCCCGGTTGCGGTCCATTTGGTGACCAGTCCGACATCCTGGAGAACGGGTGCCTGACCGGCAGAAGTGATTTCGACCAAGTAACCGGCCACGGCTGTGTTGTCTTGCGCCTGGGGCCAGAGAACCTCAAGAGTGTTTTCCTTTTTTGTACGGAGCCGGATGGACTGACCTTCACTCCAGCGGGGCAAAAACAAGTCGTTTGTGTCCATTTGTTCAAGCGCTACCCGGGTTGCCTCATCATTGTGACCCAGCTGACCACGGTTGTTGTTGCCCGCGGTGGCCAGCAAACCCTTGCTGCTCAGGACAAGTACATGTTCGGAACCCAAGGCGATGCTCTCAAAAGGCAGGAAACGTGTTCCCCAGTAACCGTCAAAAAAGCCTTGCAGCCGTTCTGGTACATAACGACTGGCATTGTCGGAAAGCCCCAGCTGATGGCTGGCGTTAAGTCCCCATAGATAGAGTTCATTTTGCAACACGGGCAAACCGAACCTGGATGTTGAGACGTCCCGGATGGCTGCAGACTGGGCATTTCCGGCTGCAACCGTCAGCAGACGTTCGTCGCTTGGATCAAGATTGCCAGTCAGGTCGAGCAAGGTCGGTTGGAGTTGTTTCTGGGTGGTAGCCTTTTGGCCGCCCAGACCCAGCTGTCCGAGTGAATGATCCCCCCAGACGTAGAGTTGGCGGTAGCCTGAAGCCGTGCTCAGAGCCAGGACATGATTCGAACCGGCCGCGATGTCGACAACCTGGCTGATCCCGGCAACTGGAGAGGGAACGCGGTTCGGTTCGGTCGTTCCGTTGCCCAGCTGCCCATGGGCATTATCGCCCCAGGCGAACAGCTGCCCCTCTTCATCCACATAGAGGGAAAAATTGCCACCCGCACGGATCATGACGGCGCCTTCTTCAACGACCTGGACGGGCTTTTGATTGCGCAAGGCCAGAACGGAGCCGTCGATGCCAAGGACTTCCTCGGATGGGATATCCCCGACCTGGCCTTGGGTATTGTGGCCCCAGGCCCAGATACTGCCATCCTCGCCCAATGCCAGGGAGTGGTAGGCTCCGGCAGAGATGGCTTTGATAACGGGCAGCCCGGCCACTCGAGCCGGTGAAAAGACATTGGTCACACTGCCATCTCCAACTTGGCCGTAAGCATTGCGGCCAAGCGCGTAAACGGCGCCGCTCTGCCCCAGGATCAGGGTGTGATACGCCCCGGCACTGACTGACCGGGCTGGCTCAGGCAACTCGACCTGGACCGGGCTTGCGGCATGGTCTTGTCCTTCGGCACCGGTCTGGCCATAGGCGTTATCCCCCCAGGCATAGACGAGTCCGTCGTAATCGAGAAAGACACTGTGGGCCATACCGGCTGAAACCTGGGCTGCAGGCTGCAGAGTGACCAGCTCGGGATTGGCGTCGGCCAGCCCCTGGCGCGGAGCAACCATGATGGGCAGGCTGACCATGACACCGATGAGAATGGCTAGATAAAAGAATATGGCTGTTAAACGCCGGTGCGTCAGATGGCGGACCGGCTGGCTGGATTGAATATTTTGCATCATCTTTCACTTTGCGCAAGTTGCGCGAACCGTTAAAATAGGAATATGCTGCTCAATGATACACGGTCAGACCGCAAGATGCAAACGAAGCAGGGGGGAGATGCCATGGTGACGCCACTCGACTGGGCTTTGCGCCTGCCGGCACCTGTGCTGATCGCTCTGGAGAGACTGGAACAGGCTGGATTTGAAGTGTGGCTGGTCGGGGGCTGTGTCCGTGACCTGGCCATCGGACGTACGCCCCTTGATTTTGACCTGTCGAGCAATGCCCTGCCTGACCAGGTTCTATCTGTTTTTCCACATGCCTTTGCCACGGGTCTGGCCCATGGGACAGTGACTGTTCTGGTCGAGCACCATGCGCTTGAAATAACCACGTATCGCAGCGAGAGCGACTATTCCGATGGCCGTCGTCCAGACAAGGTCCTGTTCGAAACCGACATCCAGAAGGACTTGAGCAGGCGGGATTTCACCATCAACAGCATGGCCTACCATCCCCGGCGAGGTCTGCTGGATCCGTTCGGTGGCTGGTCGGACTTGATGGAAAATCGCCTGCGCACCGTCGGTGATCCCGGAACGCGGCTGCGTGAAGACGCGCTGCGTATGCTGCGGGCCGTCAGATTCACCCTGACCTACGATTTGTCCCCTGACCCGGATCTGGTCCGGGCGATCCACAAGGAAAAAGAGCGTGCCCTGATCCTCAGCGTGGAACGAATCACCCATGAATTAGGGCGCATGATGAATGCCGCGCATGGCCACGCCTTGCTGGCTTTCGAGCCCAGTGGCTTGCTCCCCGTCATGGCCCAGCGACTGTTCGGGTTTCAACCAGACAATCTGGCCCTGGTCCAGTTGTTGGCCGCCTGGATCAGGCCTGCCTGGCATGCCGACCAGACGGTCCCTTTGTTTTACCTTGCTTGCCAGTTCAGTCGAACCGAACGAGTCACCGGCCTTGGTCTTGTTCCTGTACCCGGATTTGCAGCTTGGACTGCAAGGCTAAGAAGCATCCTTTCCCCCCGGTCCCTTCAGGATCTGCGCGAGATTTTCCAGCAAACCTGTCGCATGTCCCGCCCTGCTTCCCGTCATGGCCATGCCATGCTTTACGCAGCCGGTTTACGCCTGCATCTGGACTGGGACCGGGAACTGGATGCTTTCACCCTGGCGGTTATCATCCGGGTACTGGCCAAAACATTGGCACTGGATAGTCGTACCGCCCGGCAATGTGCCGTGGATGGCTGGTCTTTGCTGGCCTTCATCCAACCGGGCTTGAAATCGCTTGGCCCGGAACTGGTCAATTTGCGCCAGCAAATCCAGTTGGAAGAAGAAACGGGACCAGGTTCAGGATTGCCTGTGTCTTTGTCTGAGCTGGCTGTGACAGGGCGCGACTTGACCCGTCAACTCCCGCTCAGAGGTGTTCAGCTGGGGGTTTTTCTGGAACGATTGCTTTCATATGCCCAGAAAGAGCCAGCAGAACACTCTGGAGAGCGGCTTGTGAACGTAGTCAGGCACTGGCTCGGCTGATACCAGCTGGTGAAGTGTTTTTCAGACCTGGAAGCTCGATGGGCAAGTGCCCTTTTGTCAACTGCAACCGGACTGCAATATAGCGCCGGATGATCTGTGCTATAATGTAAAACTGCACCAAACAGGAGGACTGAAACGTATGGCTAAATCGCCCCATCCGGCGCTGACTCGTCTGGCAGCGACTGTTACCGCCCGATATTTCCCCGGCAATGGCATTTTCGATGGTTATTACCTGGATGGCCGCCTGACCTCACGCCGAGAGCACCGGGCGTGTGATACAACGCTGGACCGGGAAGATCGCGGCTTTTTCTACGCTGCATTTGCCCACCAGTCCGGACATGGTCCGGAGGATCTGGTTTCGACCCGGGCCCACAAGGCATTGGAGCGGATCCTCAATGATGTCAAGCAGAATGTCCGCAACATCGATGCAGAGATCAATGAACTTGCCGAATGTGCGGTCGAAATCGCCGGCCGTGGTTCGTTGCAGCAAGAAAATGCCCGCCAGCCATATTTTAGCGGCATCATGGTCAAAGACGCCGAATTGGCAGCCATCACCATGGGCCATGGCTGTGCCTACCTGTACCGCAACGATGCGCTGTATCCCCTGACACACGACGATATCACGTTGGACCCGGTTGACTACCATGGTAAGCCGGTCCTGGGCCAGGATATCTACTGTGCAGGAGTCGCTGGCACTGTCCGCTACTCCAACATTGCCCAGCTTCAGCCGGATGACTGCGTGATTGTATGCAACAAGGAGGTCATCACCACCTTGGGTCAGCGTGAGATTTTGCGCTTGCTTTATGAAGCCGAAGACCAGGCCGATGCTGCCGGGCTGATCATCACTGCTGCTTCAGCCAAGCTTCCAGGCGTTCCGATGCAGATCATCGCCTGCTTTGTGGAGTCTATTCGCTCGTCAGACAAGCCAGTCCGCCCCACTCCGACTCGCCTGGCTCCAGAGAGTGGCTTGTTTGGCCAGGCAACTGGAAAATTCAGCCAGACAGCCAAACCTGCTGCAGCCAAGATTCCAGAAGCAGCCATGGCTGTTTCTGCTGCTCCGGCACGTGCGGACAGCCTCGATGAAGAAGAAACTCCCTATGACAAGGGCTATTTCGAACGTCCCCGTGATGAAAATGGCCGGATTCGCCGCCTCGCTCTATACATGGTGATTACAGCGGTGACCATTGGGGCCGTATTTGCCATTTTCAACATGATTTTCGGCAAAGACGGTGAAACAACGTTGCCTTCTGAGACAACCATCCAAACGGAGGCAACAGAGGAAACAGACGAGATCGTTGTAACGGAGCCCGAGGAAACGACCCCTGAGGAGACTGCGCCTGAGGAGACAACGACTGAGACGACGCCCGAACCGACAGAGACCACCGCTGCGCCTGCCCAGGAAACCATCCATACCGTCTCATCCGGTGACACTTTCTATGCCATTGCTGTCAAGTATTTTGGCGATGGATCTCAAGCGACTATTGACAAGATCAAGGATTATAATGGCATCACATCGGACAATCTGCAGCTTGGCCAGAAAATCAAGATCCCACCCCAGTGACTGCTGGCCCCCTGTGGTTAAGTGAGTTTGAAGGGGCTGCCAGATCTGGCAGCCCTTTTTTCATGGACCGCGCAATTCAACCCGGTAGATGTCCAAGGTCATTGATTCGAAAACCACTGTGCCGCAGACTGACAACAAATCTTCCTGCAACTCATCACCATAGGTGGTCCGTTCAATGGCTCCAATCACAATGTAGGCAACCTGGTAACGATTGATCAGTTCCTGCCTCTTGGCCGGATCGGTCGTGGTGTACAACAGCCGAACATCATCCTGGCGGGGCTTGACGAGCTCGCCATAGGCATTGGATCGGTTTTTGCTGGTCCGCCACAGCCATTCGTGGGTTTCCCAGCCGATCACAGTCGGCAAGCCGGTGAAGGTGGCGATTCGTCCGGTATCGGTATAACTGGGTCCCGCAGCTTCCAGGATGACGGGCTGCCCCTTGACAGTCGCGTTCAGCCAGTTGATCGCCAGGATGTCATCGCTCAGTTCACCGGCTGACTCACCAGTTACCTGGGGCGAATTCTTCTGGCCCAGCGGTGCCAGGCCATCGAGCCCCTGCTGGCTGGTGCTGGCCAGGTCCCCATACCACTGCCGCATGGCCGGTACGGGGAACCACCCGGGCAGGATTAGTAAAAGTGACAGCAAGATCACCGCCAGCCGCTGCCAGGAACGCAAAAAGACCAGGCGCACCAGAAAATAACCCCAGCCCAGACCAAGCAGGACAAATGCCTGGTAAGTGAACTTGAACATGGTGTTGGCCCGTTTGTAATCGCCAGAATAGATGTCGACGACGTAGAAAATTTCCGGGGCCAGGACCAGCACCAGCCCGTAGATCCACAATCCGATGGCCAGCCCGTCGACTGGCCGGAACGACTTGCGGGCTTTCTTGCTAAAAACCAGCGCCAGACTACCGACAAGGCCTGCCAGAAGATGCGGCCCCCACAGTATGAGGATTTGCCAGAGGGGGGTACGAGCTGTGCTCAGGGCAATCTGACTGCTCATGGGTTCAAAATGAATCTGGAAAGGGACCGTCAGCAGAAAGGCTGTAGCCAGGATCATGAGCAGTTGGATGGCAGTTTTGCGAACCGAGGTCAACAGGGTTGTGACGGTTCCTTGAAATGAACGGTTCAAAGCCTGCCCTGCCAGCAGGACAACCCCTGATACCGGCAGGTAAATGATGAAATCCCAGTAGTTTTGCATCATGAAAATGGCCAGGCAACCGCCGAGCGCCCAGGTTTCGGGCTGAATGAGGACGCTGTGCCATTCCTGGCTGATGCTTTGCAGTGAAAACGGTAAAGCGGCCGCTGGCTGGATCTCATGGCTGGCTGGCTTGGTCGTGGTCCGGGCAAATACGTTAAGCAGAAGGAGCAAAAAGAGCAGGACGACCGTCAGGTTGATGACGTGGGCATGCAAATCGGACACCAGATAGGAATAAATGGGGAACTCATGGATCGTTTTGTCGGCTGTTTCCGGATTGTAGCCGATGAAACGGGTGGCATTGGGAAACCAGTAGGCCTGGCCTGGCTTTCCGACCGAGAAACCGCGGGCGGAAAGCCAGGCCAGGATCGGTTTGCCTGGCCCGTGTTCACTGTAGAAAAACGCATGGCTGTTGCCGCCCAGATTGACCAGGAACAGGGCCAGAAGTCCGCCGGCAGCTTCCAGCAGATGAGAAAGGCGCGAACCTGGCTGGATTTTGGCCAGAGTGACCCCGGTACCCGGCTGAAGCGATGAATCCAGAGCCAGGCGGATCATGCTGGCACCCAGGACCAGACTGAGACTGGCGCCAAAAGCCCACAGGGTTGCCATGCCCAGGTTGTAGGCCACCGGTGTCGCAAGTCCTGAAAAGCGAGTCAGCATGGCATAGGTGTACTGTCCAAAATAGTAGTAATTGATCGTTTCACCTGCCAGCCAGGGATCTGGGGCCGGCAGACCAGGGCTGCGCAGGATGCTGTTGATGAAGGCGACATTCATGAATTTTTCCAGACTGTCGAGTGCTGGCTTGAATGATCGCAGGTATGCGCCGGCCAGCAACAACCCGCTGAAAAAGAATTCGGCCAGTGCGGCCCAAAGGAGCTGGTGATCTGGTCTGACCGTCGAATCTGGCTGGAAAAGAACCCTCGCACTGGAAATCCAGATCAGGACAAAAAGGACCAGGAACAAAACCACCAGTGACCCTGAGGTCAGGCCAAGACTGAAGAGATAACCTGTTTGCCAATGGACCAGGGCCATCAGGAAAAGCCCGGCTGCCTTGGCTGGCAGGTACGCAAGGCTCGGTGCGGCATGACCAAAGAAGCGCAGAGCCAGTGGCCAGGCCATGAACCCAAGTGCCAGCAAAACCAGCCACCAGCGCAGAAAGGCGACCGCATCCGTGCCCAGCACGCCAAAAGAAACGCCTGGAACCAGGAACAATACCCCGGCCCAGGCGATCAGGACACGTAAAAAGCGGCTGAATCGACCAGCATCCAACGGACCGGTTCGGTTACCCGGTGCGCCGGACATGGTCAGCGGATCCGCCGGCTCTCAAAATAATAGCGCTTTTCGAAGGCCTCTCCCATGGAGAAGGTTTTGCGCGGCAAGATGCCATCCCGGGCGATGATGCCGAAAAATTCGGATTTGTCCAGCGCAGGAAGCAGCAGTCCGACGGCACCTTTGCCTGCCAGATCCTGCACCACTTCTTCGCCATGGATGTAGTCGAGGCGGACGTCAGGATGCCGGATCAAAAGGTCATCCAGCATCGCCTGGACCGCACCGACGATCAGCTCGCCTGGCAGCAGTGGAACCGACAGATCCGTCCTGAAGCCAGGACCATAGACCGGGACCGGCACAAAGAGGGTCTGGTCCGGATGGGTCGTGGTGGTGCGTTTTTTCTTGAAGAAGCGTTCGGCGTGGTCCAGGAACTGTTCAAAATCGACTTGGAATACAGCCCGGTGGATCGGTTCAAAATCGAGCCCCTGGTCATGGATGTTGATGATTTCGGCCAAGGCATAGCGCGCGGGGTGGTCTGGTGCAACGTCGGACTTGATGCTGTCCCAGTGGGCTTTGGCGGTGGCCAGGGAATGATTGCCGTCGCCAACCGCAAAAAGCAGGCCGTATTCTTTGAGTGAAGCCAACTGGCTCAGAGCCATGCAGGCATCTGCCAGCAGACCGCTCTCGGCAGGCACATGCCAGCCAGTGACAAAGCCGCCATCTTGTGCCAGCTCTGTCGCATACAGAGGTGCTTGGCTGGCCAAGGCTGTGTAAAGAGGTTCGATCACAGTCCTGCCCGGGTCATCAATCAACAACTGGACATGGGGCAATTCCAGAAGGGCATCTTTACGGATGGCCTGGCGAGGCGGGATGCGGTCCAGGACAGTTCCTTCCGTGGCCCGAGTCAGTTCCCGGTTGCCTGGCATGAAATCATACCGCTCAAGATCGATGGCAATCAAGAGACCTTTGCGACTCGGATGCAGGCGGGTCGCCCGATCGATGAGCATACAGCCTGGTGCCAGGGGGACCAGGATGCCCTGGGCCAGATAGTCTGCCATGGTCTGGTTGATCCGGGCGATGCGGTTTGCGACTGGACTGTCCCCGGGATGCTCCAGATAGATTTCCGGCAAAACCAGACGCAGGGTGGAAGGGACATCCCCGACATACGTTTCTGCTTGCTGCCAGTAGTCCGGCTGGGAAGTGTACTGGTCGCAGGCCACAACAGCCCAACGGGCCAGGTCAATGCCTTCCTTGGGGACATACAGTTCAGGAATGGCAACGCCCAGGGATTGGGTCAGGTTGTACAGTTGATCGCTCATGGCAGGATTTGTCTGAGTCATTTCAGGGCACCTCTTATGCAGAATCGGCAGTCAGGCAAGTTGCCTGTTTGGTTGGATCCAAGGCAGATTTTATCACAGATCCATTCCAGGTGGGCGAGATTTTTTAAGGCCTGTTGCCGCCTTTGGCGGATTCGTGTAAACTATTTCGGATAATGAACTGTCCGGTAGTGAAGGCAAAAAATCCGGCAAGGAGAAGTAACCATCATGCAGCCATTGAGTCTTAATGTCATCCGGGAAAAATTCCTGGCTTTCTTTGAATCCAAAGAGCATCTGCGCCTGCCCAGTTTCCCGCTGGTGCCCAAAAATGACCCGTCGATCCTTCTGATCAATGCGGGCATGACCCCGCTCAAACCCTATTTCACCGGGGCTGAAACACCGCCTGCACCGCGGGTCACCACGTGCCAGAAATGCATCCGTACACCCGATATCGAGCGCGTCGGCAAGACGAGCCGCCACGGTACCTATTTCGAGATGCTGGGCAATTTCTCGTTCGGCGACTATTTCAAAAAGGAAATTATCCCCTGGGCCTGGGAGTTTTGCACCCAGGTGATGGAAATCCCCGAAGAGCGCCTGTTTGTCACCGTCTACCTCGAGGATGACGAGGCTTATGACATCTGGCACCAGGATGTCGGTTTGCCAGAATCGAAGATTTTCCGCCTGGGCAAGGCTGACAACTTCTGGGAACACGGCACTGGTCCTTGTGGTCCTTGCTCGGAGATCTATTTCGACCGTGGCGAGGCCTATGGCTGTGACAGCCCGACCTGCCAGGTAGGCTGCGACTGCGACCGCTATGTCGAGTTCTGGAATCTGGTCTTCACCCAGTTCAACAAAGAAGAGGACGGCAGCTACACCCCTCTGGCCAAGAAAAACATCGACACCGGTGCCGGGCTGGAGCGTTTTGCTGTCATCATGCAGGGCGTTGGCAATTTGTTTGAAGTCGATACCGTCCGGGCCATCCTGGATTATGTCTGTGCCAAGACCCATGTCCAGTACGGTCAGGACGAAAAGACGGACGTGGCGATCCGGGTCATCACCGACCATATCCGCAGCACGACCATGATGATCTCTGATGGCATCATCCCGTCCAACGAAGGCCGTGGCTATGTCCTGCGCCGCCTGTTGCGCCGTGCGGCTCGTTTCGGCCGCCTGCTCGGCGTTGACAAACCTTTCCTGTACGACGTCTGCTCCATCGTCGTGCGTGAATCCAAATCCGCTTATCCAGAACTCGAGATCCGTCGGGACTACATCACCAAGGTCATCCGCACGGAGGAGGAACGTTTTGCCGAGACCATTGCCCAGGGCACGGCCATTCTCGAGCAGATGATGGACAAGTCCCGTGCCGAAGGCCAGGTCCGGCTGCAGGGTGAGGATGTTTTCAAGCTTCACGATACCTACGGTTTCCCGCTCGACCTGACCCGGGAAATTGCCGCGGAACAAGGTCTCGAAATTGATGAAGACGGTTTCCGCGCCGAAATGAACCGGCAAAAGGACATGGCTCGCAAAGCCTTGCGGGAGAAGGTCGGTTCAGCCTGGGGCCAGGGCAGTTTGCCAGAGGGCGTGGATCGCACGGTGGCAACTGTGTTCACCGGCTACGACACCCTGGCAGATGAGGGTGTGATCAAGGCCATCCTGATGGCTGACGAGACGGGTGAAACCCTCAGCCTTACAGATCTGGCTGTAGAAAACCAGAAAATCACCCTGATCACAGACCGCACCCCTTTCTACGGTGCTTCCGGCGGCCAGACCGGCGACATCGGCCAGATGACCGGCCCGAACGGAACCGCACGCGTTCTCGACACAACCAAGACAGCAGAGGGCATTTATCTGCACAGCGCCATCGTAGAAACCGGCAGCCTCGCGCTCCATGAACGGGTTACCCTGACAGTGGACCGAACCGCCCGTCTCTCGACAGCACGCAACCACACCACCACACATATCCTGCACAAAGCTTTGCGCGAGGTGCTCGGCGATCATGTCGCCCAGGCTGGATCAGCTGTTTCGGCTGACCGTCTGCGCTTCGATTTCACCCATTTCCAGCCCATGACAGCAGCGGAAAAAGCTCAGGTCGAGCAAATCGTCAATGGCATCATCCTGGAGAATTTTGCCGTCCAGACCGAAGTGATGTCACTGGATGAGGCACGCAAGTCCGGTGCCATGGCCTTGTTTGATGAAAAGTACGGGGACCAGGTGCGTGTTGTCCGTGTGGGCGATTTCAGCCAGGAGCTGTGCGGTGGCACGCACCTGAAGCAATCCTCCGAAGCCTGTCTTTTCCGCCTGGTCTCGGAAAGCGGGGTCGCAGCAGGTGTGCGCCGGATCGAAGGCATCACCGGGCAGGCTGCCCTGGCCTGGGTCCGTGAACAAGATGACCTGCTGGTCAAGATGGGCCAGATGGTCAAGGCCCCTGCCAACGAGGTCCCCCACCGGGTCGAAGTCCTGCTGAACCGGACACGGGAACTGGAAAAACAGATCGAAGCCGAACAGGCGCGCCAGACTGCTGGCGCAGCCGATGCGCTCGCTGCCCAGGCGGTAGAGGCTGGTTCATTCAAGATTCTCACGGCTCGGCTGGACACACCCGATGCCGACCAGCTGCGCCAGGCTGCCGATCGTCTGCGCGATAAAATCGCTCCAGCTGTCATTGTTCTGGCCAGCAGCCAGGAGGGGAAAGTTGCCCTCGTTGCCATGGCCAGCCCCGAAGCCGTCAAGGCAGGTGCCAATGCGGGCAATCTGGTCCGAGAAGCAGCCAAAATCACCGGCGGTGGTGGAGGAGGCAGACCCGACATGGCCCAGGCCGGGGGCAAAGATGTCTTTGCCATCGACAAAGCCCTGGCTGCGGCAGCAGACATGGCGCACAAGCAGTTGGGATTCTGAGAGACTGGCAGAGGAATCCAGGGAGGATCTACATGTCTGATTGTATTTTCTGCAAACTGGCCAATGGCGAAATACCGACCCAGCTGGTCTACGAAGACGAGGCCGTTGTCGCGTTCCATGACCTGCATCCCCAGGCTCCGGTCCATGTCCTGATTGTGCCTAAAAAGCATGTAGCGGACATTGACACGCTTGCCGGCCATGCTGATGGAGAGAAGATCCTGGGCCAGGTCTTGCGTGCCATCCCCAAGGTTGCAGATCTGGTTGGGATCCGTCAAAAAGGGTACCGCCTGATCAACAACTGTGGGCCAGACGCTGGCCAGACCATCGAGCATGTCCATTTCCATCTGCTTGGTGGCAAGGTCCTGGGCGACAAAATTGTCTGAAAAGTCCCAAAAAAGGGACCTTTCGCGGGCATCTGGCGGGCTCCCGCTTCATTGACGAAAGTTCCGGCCAGCGCTTATAATTCTACTGCTGCATTTTGTCCGATCGGGCTTGTTGCGCCTGTCGTCACCACGACCACAGGAATTCGCTGTTGAGGGGGGTGAATACAACATGTCTGAAATTCGAGTGAAAGAAAGCGAAACCCTTGACAGCGCACTGCGTCGTTTCAAGCGTTCTTGCGCACGCTCAGGCGTTTTGGCCGAGGTTCGCAAACGTGAATATTATGAGAAACCGAGTGTCCGCCGCAAGAAGAAATCCGAAGCAGCCAGGAAAAGGAAACGCTAAACGCCTATGACTATCAAGGAAAAATTGCTGGAAGACCTCAAGGAAGCCATGAAAGCCAGGGATACCCTGCGCAAAGATCTGCTGCAGATTCTCCGGGCTGCCGTCCTGCAAGTCGAAAAAGACCAGCAGGTTGTTTTGGATGAATCGGGTGTGATTGAGATTTTGGCCAAAGAGCACAAGAAGCGCTCGGAGACGGTCCAGGAACTGGCCGGATCTGACCGTACCGATATCCTCGAGAAAAACAAAGCCGAGATGGCCCTGATCGAAGCATACCTGCCAGCCCAGCTTGGTGAAACCGAGATTGAAGAGCTGGTCCGGGCTGCCATTGTCAAGGCTGATGCTCATTCTGCCCGTGACATGGGTGCTGTCATGAAAGTGCTCATGCCAGATATCAAAGGCAAGGCAGACGGTAAATTGGTCAACACCGTTGTCAAGCGTCTGCTCGGTTGAAAATCTGCCACGTGAACTAAAAAGGGGACTTGGTATCACGCGATATCGAGTCTCTTTTGTTATACTGGAACTACTCAGCTAAAAAAGGAGAGGAAGGAGGGCCAAGACATGCTGATCCAGAAAGAATGGAAGATCCTGGATGAACAGCCGGGATCTGCACCTTTGCCCGAACGCATTCTCCAGAACCGTCAGCTGGGCGAGGGCCTGCTGCGCGAGCAATTCCTCCATCCCAAGCTCGAGGATCTCCACGACCCTTTTCTGCTGCCAGACATGGCTGCTGCCTGCAGGGTCATCGAGTCTGCCATCGAGCGTGGTCTTACAATTGTTATCCACGGTGACTATGATGTCGATGGCCTGACGGCTACCGCCCTGCTGGTCCGGTTTTTCCGCCAGAACGGCATCGCCTGTGAACCCTTGATCCCGGACCGGCTGGTCGATGGCTACGGTCTCAGTGAGTCAAGTGTGGAACGCACCCTTGCCCTGGATGCGGGACTGCTGATTACCGTTGACTGTGGCGTGACCAGTGTCGCTGCTGTGGCAAAGCTGGAAGCAGCGGGAGTGGCCGTGGTCATCACCGATCACCACGAGTGCCCGGATATCCTGCCGCAGGCTCGAGCGGTCGTCAACCCCAAACGCCACGATTCCACATACCCGACCACAAGCCTATCCGGTGTTGGCGTCACATTCAAGCTGATCCAGGCCTTGTGCCAAGTGCTTCACGTGCCCCTGCCTGATTTGACCGAATACGCTCTGGTAGCCCTGGGTACGGTTGCAGATGTGGTGCCTTTACTGGATGAAAACCGGATCCTTGTCCGCCAGGGGCTTCAGGCCTTGAACCGCCACCTGCACATCGGCCTGACGGAATTGTTGTCTGTCTGCGTCCAGAGTGACCGGGTGATCGATGCCAGTACGATCGGATATACACTGGCCCCGCGCCTGAATGCCGCTGGTCGTCTCGGAGCTGCCATGCCAGCCCTGGAGCTGCTTTTGACCGATGATCGCTCCAAGGCCCGTGAACTGGCGCTGGAGCTGCAAGATCAGAACGGCCAGCGCCAGGCCCTCGAGGCTGCCATCCTGGCTGAAGCGACCGCGCAAATCGAATCCTCTTTTGATTTTTCATCTTCCGATCTGATCATCCTGGCACGCGAGGGATGGCATACGGGTGTGGTCGGGATCGTCTGCTCACGGCTGGTTGACTTGTACCATCGGCCGGTTATTGTCCTGGGTGGCGAGGGCGGCCGGTTTAAAGGTTCTGCACGCACTTGTGGCAATTTCGACATCCTGGAGGCCATCCGGGCTGGCGCCAGCCATACGGTCAAATTCGGCGGCCATCGCAAAGCAGCCGGCATCGAAGTGGCGCAGGCCTCTCTGGACGATTTTTGCAGGGCTGTCAATGCGTATGCTGCCCAGCAGATTGATCCGCTGGCATTCAGGCCCGAGATCACGGCCGACGCGCTGGTTACCCTGGATGACTTGACCGAGGCCAATGCCCTCGCCTTGCAGGAACTGGCCCCTTTTGGCGAGAGCAATCGCCAACCCTTGCTGGTCTGCCGCAACCTGACCCTTTTGGAATGGCGTCTGGTCGGCAATGGCAAGCATGTCCGCATCTCCGCAAGTGATGGAAAGGCCAGGCCGCTGACCGGGATCGCCTTCAACTTCAGTCTTGCCGATGATTTGTTTGCCGCCAAAGACCAGGTCGATCTGCTGTTTGCCCTGGAACTCAATGAATTCAATGGCCGTCGCACGGTCCAGCTGCAGATCAGGGACATCCATCCCAGCTTGGTGTCCGCAGTGGATCGCATCTGGTCTGGTCAGACTGACCTCTTTGCCGCCCAGCCTGATCTTCAGGGTCTGGCCAGGATGTGCCATCTGTCACTGGATCAAGTACTGCCGGATCGCGATGATTATGTCATGGCTTTCCAGTATCTGCGCACAGCCTATGCGGATCATCCGGTCCAGACTGACCTGTCCTTGCTGGCCCGTCGGATTGCCCGCAGTTACAATCGACCCTTGAATGCGGTCAAACTGGCCCAGATCCTGCGGGTGTTCGCTGAGAGTCGTTTGCTGACCATCCAGCATTTGGGCCGGGACCGCGTCCGGATTGCCCTGTCACCGGCTGCCCAGAACCAGGCTAAAGTCCGCTTGTCGGATGCCCCGACTTACCAATACTTGAAAGCCCAGGGAGGCCTTGGATGAGCCATCACGAAACCAGTAATGAAATCTTGCAGCGGATCATCCGCCTGTATGAGGAGTATTCCGGCCAGCACGATGGTCAGCGGATCATCGAGGCTTACGAATTTGCCCGGACCGCCCATGAGCAGCAGCGCCGGGTTACTGGAGAGCCTTACATCATCCATCCTCTGGCCACCGCAGAAATCCTCACCGAACTGGAAGTTGACGCCGACACCTTGATCGCTGCCTTGCTGCACGACACCATCGAAGACACTGGCATTTCCTATGATGAACTGGCTACGCGGTTTGGCGATGACGTCGCTTCTCTCGTCGATGGGGTGACCAAACTCGGCCGGATCCCCTACTCATCCAAAGAAGAAATCCAGGCAGAAAATTTTCGCAAGATGTTCCTGGCCATGGCCAAGGACATCCGTGTCGTTCTGATCAAGCTGGCGGACCGCCTGCACAACATGCGGACCATGAAACACATGACACCGGAAAAGCAGCTGGAAAAAGCTCGCGAAACGCTCGATATCTATGCACCGCTGGCGCACCGGCTCGGTATTTACAAAATCAAATGGGAGCTGGAGGACCTGTGCCTGCGCTACATTGACCGCAATGCCTACTATGAGCTGGTCGGCGCGATCTCGCAAAAACGGTCCGAACGCGAACAATATCTCGAGGATGTCGTTGTCCAGCTGCAGAACAAGATTCGCGAGATGGGGATCGAGGCCGACATCGAAGGCCGGCCCAAGCATTTCTACAGCATCTATCGCAAGATGAAAGCCCAGGACAAGGAGCTTGAACAGATTTACGATCTGTTTGCGACCCGGATCATTGTCAACACGGTGGCAGACTGCTACGCGGTCCTTGGACTGGTCCATGAGTTGTACAAGCCCATGCCGGGCCGGTTCAAAGACTACATTGCCATGCCCAAGCCGAACATGTACCAGTCTTTGCACACGACGGTGATCGGCCCCAAAGGGATCCCTTTCGAAGTCCAGATCCGGACATTGGCCATGCATCGCACTGCAGAATACGGCATTGCAGCCCACTGGCGCTACAAGGAAGGCGCGCCCAAAGCAGCCAGCAGTTCGGATAATTTCGAAGGTAAACTGACCTGGCTGCGCCAACTGCTCGAATGGCAGAAGGACATGCGTGATGCGGGCGAGTTTATGGAGACTTTGAAGAGCGGCCTGGTCGCCGACGAGGTCTTTGTCTTTACCCCCAAAGGGGAAGTCCGTTCCCTGCCAGCTGGCTCCTGTCCGATCGATTTTGCCTACAACATTCACAGCGGTATTGGCAACCGCATGTACGGGGCCAAAGTCAATGGCCGGATCGTTCCACTGACCTACGAGCTGAAAAACGGTGACATCGTCGAGATCCTGACTTCAGAAAAGGTCCATGGACCGAGCCGGGACTGGCTCAAGATTGTCAAATCCACGTCAGCTCGCAATAAGATCAGCCAGTGGTTCAAAAAGGAAATGCGCGAGGAAAATGTCCTGCGCGGTAAAGAGATCGTCGAACGCGAAATCAAGAAAACCGGGTTTTCCACAGCGCAGCTTTTGAAAGCCGATTTCCTCGAGACCCTGTATCGCCGCTACACCCTGAGCACCCTCGATGACTTGTACGCATCCATCGGATATGGCGGCCTGTCGGCTGGCAAGATCGTTCCGCGCCTGCGCGATGAATACATCCGCAGCTTGCCGGATGATGAACGGACCCGCCTGGGCTACCGGATCAGTCCATCGGGACAGGTGGTGTACAGTCCGCAGACCAATCCACTCGAGGATGAGGAAGGAACCCAGACGATTTCCCGTCCGGCTGGCAAGCACAAGACAGCACGCTACGACCAAGGGGTTGTGGTCAAAGGTATCGACAACTGCCTGGTGCGACTGTCGCGTTGCTGCAGTCCGGTCCCCGGTGATCCGATCATCGGCTTTGTCACCCGGGGCAAGGGGGTGGCTGTCCATCGCACGGATTGCAGCAACATCCGCCAGTTGATGGCAAATTCTTCCGGATCGGCTTCCAATGCCGAAAAAGCCTCCCGCCTGATCGACGTTGCCTGGGCCAAGGATGGCGGCAATTCCACCTATCAGGTTGAGCTCAAGATCGTGGCACGCGACCGGCGCCATTTGCTGGCGGATGTTTCCAATGCCATCGCGGAAGAAAAGGTATCGATCCTTTCCGGCAAGCTGACGGCGATGAAAGATGTGACAGCGACGCTGGTCATGACCATCGAAGTGTCCAGCCAGAACCAGTTTGACCGGGTGATGGGCCGGATCAAGGCGATCCGGGACATCATCGAAGTCCATCGTGGTCGTTGACTCGGAAGGAGTGTCGCCGTGGTTTCCCCAAGTTCTGATATGAACAATCCTGACAAGGACGCCTTGCCCCAGATGGATCTGGAGCAAGCCATCAAGGCTGCAGAGCATTTCAGCCGGGCTTGCCAGATTGGCTGCCGGGTGATCGATGCCGCAGGTCAGACCCTGTACGAAGCCAGTCCGTTTGCGGACCAGAATGCGATTTGCGATCTGGCCACCCGCTTGGGTCCGGATTGGCAACGATCCCATCCCGAGCAGAAGCTTTCAGACGAGGAGGCTTCAAGTCCGGTCTCTTTGTGCAGCAATGCCCATCTGTACGGCTGCTACCAGGCCGAGCGTTTTGGCGGCCAGTATGTCTATTTCTGTCCCATCGGGCTGACCCACTGGGCCAGCCCGGTGATCCTGAAGGGCCAGGTGGTTGGCGCACTGATCGGCGGACCTGTCCATCTGGTGGATCCGGAGGATCTCCTGTTTGACGATCTGGCGGAAAAGCTCGACTGGCCGGATCAAGCCAAAGACACCTTGTGGCTGAAAATCAAGCAAATTCCTGTGGTCTCAACAGAGCGAGTCAACAGTCTGAGTGAATTGCTCTACTGGACCGCAGCCGGCCTGTCCGACGCTACCTTTGCCCGGCTCGAGGAAAAACGCCAGTCAGGCGACTTGCAGGCTGAATTGTGGGAACAGATCAGCTTTTTGAAAAGCTATGCCTATGTCGAACCAGAGCTGCTCGATTATCCGATGGCCAAAGAAGAGCAGTTGCTGGAACGGATTGAATCCGGTGATAAAGACGGAGCCAGGCAGATCCTGAACGAGATCCTGGGCCACATCTTTTTTTCCAGCAGTGGCAGCATCGAAGTGATGCGGGCCAGGGTTGTCGAACTGGTCGTGCTCCTTTCGCGCGCTGCCATTCGCGGCGGTGCGGACACGGCCCAGATTTTCGGTCTCAATTACACCTATCTGGGCAAAATCTATTCCTTCAGGAATATCGATGAGATCGCCTTCTGGTTGTCAGGCGTCATGAACCGCTTCAGTGAACAGGTTTTCAGCCTGGCCCATGTCAAGCACGCCGATGTAATCTACCGCGCCGTGGATTATGTCCGGAAACACTATGCCCACAAAGTGACGCTTGAAGAGACCGCCGCACTGGTCTATCTCAGCCCGGCGTATTTCAGTCGAATTTTCAAGGATGAAATGAAAGTCAATTTCAATATCTATGTCAACCAGGTACGGGTGGAGGCGGCCAAGAAACTGCTGCTTAATGACAGCGTGCCTTTGATCGACATTGCTAACCAGGCTGGCTTTGACGGCCAGAGCTATTTTTCCAAGGTGTTTAAAAAGATGACAGGCGTGACCCCCGGCAAGTTCCGGGAGTCACGCGGTCGTCTGTCATCAGATCGTCAGAACTGACAGGAGAATCACCGGACGGCGGCGTGTCCGCTCAAAAAGAAGATCCCTTAGCTGGTCTTTGAGCTGGTTGCTCGCCAGCATGGCGGACAGCGGTTTGCTGGCCTGGTCAGCCTTGCGGGCGAAAGCGGCGATCTTTTTCTGGGTCTCCAGGATGACCCGCTCGCTTTCGCTTTCATACATGAACCCGCGGGTCTGGATATCCGGCTGGCCGGACAGGCTGTTGGTCTTGCCATCGACAGCGATGAAAATCGCCACGACACCATCGTCCGACAACAGGCGGCGATCCTTCAGGACCAGATTGTCGATAAAGCCGGCACTGGAGCCATCGATCAGGACGCCCTCTGCCTGGACAAAACCACTGATCGACGCTTTTTGTTCGGCGGTGTCGAATTCAAAGATGTCGCCATTGCCCAGTACAAAAATGCTATCCCAGGGGTTGCCCAGCTGGTTTGCCAGCTCGGCATGGCGGTACAGGTGTCTGTATTCACCATGGGCAGGGATGAAGTAGCGGGGGCGGACCAGGTTGTGCAGGAGCTTGAGCTCCTCCTGGTAGGCGTGGCCGGAGACATGGATTTCGGAGAGCGATTCGTAGATGACGTGTGCTCCGCGACGATACAGCTCGTTGATGACACGGTAGACGGATTTTTCGTTGCCCGGAATCGCGGAAGAAGACAGGATCACGGTGTCACCTGGAACGATTTCGACCGAACGATGCTCGGAAAAGGCCATTCGGGTCAGGGCAGACATCGGTTCGCCCTGGCTGCCGGTCGTGATCAAGACCAGTTTGTTGGCCGGGTAGCGGTCGATCTGGTTGACATCAATCAGGGTGTCCGGCTTCATATCGATATAGCCCAGTGAATTGGCAGCATCAAAGACATTGACCATGCTGCGGCCAATCAGGGCGACCTTGCGGTCAAACTGCTCGGCTGCCGTGAAGATCTGCTGGACACGCGAAACATTGGAAGAGAAGGTGGTGACAAAGATCCGGCCTGCTGCTTTGCCAAACAGTTCTGACAGCGAATCGCCAACCTTGCGTTCGGAAGGTGTGTAGCCTTTTTTCTCGATGTTGGTGCTTTCACAGACCATTAGAAGGACACCCTCATCGCCGATAGCGCCGATCCGGGTCAGGTCCATCGGAGCGCCATGGATCGGCGTGTGATCGATCTTGAAGTCGCCGGAATGGTAGATGATGCCGGCCGGGGTCCGGATGGCCAAGGCATTGGCATCCTCAATGCTGTGGTTGACATGGATGAATTCGACCGAGAAATTGCCGACTCCAATCACATCCCCGTCACTGACTTTGATCAGCTGGGCGTTTTTGACCCCTGTGCCACGGTCTTCGATCTTGCGGCTGATCAACTCAATGGTCAGGTGATTCGCATAGACAGGGACTCGGATGTCTTTGAGCAGATAGGGCAAGGCACCAATGTGGTCTTCGTGACCATGAGTGATGAAGATGCCTTTCAATTTCTGGCGATTGTTGATGACATAGGAAAAATCCGGGATGACCACGTCGATGCCGGGCATGTCTTCGGCAGGGAAGGCAATGCCGCAATCGACAATGATCATTTCATCACCATATTCGTAGACGGTCATGTTCTTGCCGATTTCGCGCATGCCGCCCAGCGGGATGACTTTCAGGCGTGGAGCACCTGGCTTCTGGTGTCCTGCAGGTTGATGGCCTGTGCCTGGCCGGCTCTTAGGTGGAGCAGCTTTCTCCATGTTGCCAGCCGGACGCTGGGGCCGTGCAACCTGTCCAGCTGCCGGTTGACCAGCTGCCGGTTTTCCTGGCGAACGTGGCTGGTGGGTACGAGCCCCGGAAGTTGCTGACTTGGCTGCAGCGCTTTTCTGCAGCGGCTGCCCCTGCGGCTGGGCGTTCTTCTTGGCCGGACGCGAAGACTGGGCTGTGGCAGGCCGTTTGGCCTGGGGTTCAACTTGAATAGATCCGGGGGCGCTTTGTGCCGGCCGGCTGGGTTTTGGTCTGGAATTTTCGGGCATAACGATTACGTTTCCTCCTGGAAAATGGATTTTCATCTGCTCTCATCATAACACGGCTTTTCTGGCTTGGGTATCCTTTTCTGACGCGCAGAGTCTTGCCAAGGTGAAATTCGCATGATAGAATACATCAGTGCAAAAAACGAAACGCAATCATTGCGTCTTCCCGGGAGGTGAAAAGACATGCCGAATATCAAGTCAGCCATCAAGCGCGTCAAGGTGATCGCCAAAAAGACCGCTGCCAACAAGATCAAGAAAAGCGAGATTCGCACAGCCGTCAAGAAGACCAAAGCCGCTGTGGCCTCTTCTGTGGAAGGTGCTGCCGATATGATCCAATCGACCCAGGCCACACTCGACAAAGCCGCGGCCAAAGGCTACATGCACAAGAACACAGTAGCCCGCAGGAAATCCCGTCTGGCCAAGGCCCTGAACAATCTGGGCAAGTAAGACTGGACCACTCACGTGATTATGACAGGAAGGGTTGCTTCATCAAAGAAGCGGCCCTTTTTTCATGCCCGGGCATTGGACAAGACGATTTCCCCCGACGCAAAAAAGGGCCAAGGCGGAGACCTCGACCCTTCTGGCAGGACTGATTCAAGGTTGACGCACCGTCAGGCGATGGTGAAACGGTGGTAGGCTTTCTTGCCTTTGCGGACGATGGCTTCACCTGTGCTGAAATCTGCGGGTGTCAGCAGGCGAGCGAAATCGGTGATGACAACGTCGTTAAGGGTGATGCCGCCCTGGGAGATGAGACGGCGACCTTCGCCTTTGGAAGGGATCAGTTTGGCAGCCAGCAAGGCATCGAGCAGGGGGATGCCAGCTGCCAGTTCAGATTTACCCAAATCCGTGCTGGCCATCTGCTCTGAGCGGCCGCCTTTTTCGAACAAATCTTCAGCCTGAGCTCGCGCTGCTGCTGCCGCATTGGCGCCATGGACAATGGTGGTCACTTCCAGCGCCAGCCGCTTTTTGGCTTCGTTGATGGCGGCATCCTGAAGCTTGGCATACTCGCCGATTTCCGGCAACGGCAGGAATGTCAGGAGTTTGAGACAATTGATGACGTCGGCATCATCAATGTTGCGCCAATACTGGTAGAATTCGTATGGGCTGGTCTTGTCTGGATCGAGCCAGACGGCACCTTTGGCTGTTTTGCCCATTTTGGTCCCGGCACTGGTGGTCAAGAGGCGGAAGGTCATGCCATAAGCCGCATTCTGGTCTTTGCGGCGGATCAGGTCGACACCTCCGAGGATGTTGGACCATTGGTCGTCCCCGCCCAGTTGCATCTGGCACTGGTGCTGGCGGTGAAGGACCAGGAAATCATACGACTGCATCAGCATGTAGTTGAATTCGAGGAACGTCAGTCCCTGCTCCATGCGGTTGCGGTAGCAATCAGCCGTCAGCATGCGGTTGACGGAAAAATGAGGACCAATATCTCGCAAGAAATCGACATAATTGAGCTTCAAAAGCCAGTCGGCGTTATTGATCATCAGAGCCTTGCCATCTGTGAAATCGATCAGGATCTTCATTTGCTCTTTGAAACGGTCGCCGTTGTGCTGGATCGTCTCAGCAGTCATGATCTGGCGCAGGTCTGAGCGTCCGGATGGATCACCAATCATAGCTGTGCCGCCGCCGATCAGGGCGATCGGGCGATGGCCGGCCTGTTGCATGTGGGCCATGACCATCATCTGGACAAAATGGCCGACATGGAGGCTGTCTGCAGTCGGGTCGAAGCCGATATAGAATGTGACCCCCGGCTTACCCAGCAATTCGCGGACTTCCATTTCGTGCGTGACCTGGGCCAGGTAGCCACGGTCCTTGAGCAGATCATAGACATTCTGGTTTGACATGGGGAACACTCTCTTTCTAAAAACAAATCTTGCCTGTTCGGGTCGGGAATGGAGGGTCAGGATGGATACGGGTCCTTGTGGATTTTAACGAATGACAACAGGCCTGTCAAAATCTGCTCCGGAATTCGATCCGGCCAGAATCGACCACAGGTCGGTGCCGGCCAAGTCAAACTGGGCCTGGTGCTGGAGGTTGGGGTTTTTGGCGTATTCATGGAAGTCGGAACCACGGGTGATGATTGGCAAACTGGCTTTCTGGCGCATTAATTTCAACAGGTAGCGCCCATTCTTGTCGAATCCCAGGACCCGGATGTAGGCAGGCCCTCCTGCTGCATCGAATTGTTCCAGATCAGATGCTTTGAGGTTCAGGAGCAGGTGCAGCAGGGCGCGCTGGACTCTGGTTCTCGGCAGACGCCGGCTCATGGCATCTTCAACCAGGTGGCCGATCCGTGCAGACGGGGAGGTCTCCTGTACGGGACGGCGGGCGTATTCATGCAGACGTTGGGCCAGGCCTTCCCCCATACCCGGATAAACGAGAAGGGTCTCCTTGCTGCGGGTCCGCAGCAAGGACAGAACGGGGAGTGACAGGTCTTCATATAAGACCAGGCCTTTCTGGTCAGCGACTGTTTCCAGAAGAATGCCCAGAGCCTCAGGTGGCATGGTGTGGGCCAGATTCTGGAGCAAGGCTGCCGGATTGTCCCTGTATTGGGCGATGACTTGCCGGATGGCGGTGGCGCTGGCAAACCGGGATACCGGGGAAGGATCGAGAAACCCCTGGCCCTGGCGCTGGAAAGTGACCGGCTCAAGGCGCTTTTGGGCGGGCAGGCGCAAGATGGCCTTCAAATATTCGACGGCCAGGATGTTGTTGGAACTTTTCAGCAGCGCTGCCTTGTGCACATCGCCGAGCAGCTGGGCCACTGCCTGCTGACGTGCCGCCGCGAAGGAAAGTCCGGTATCGAGATATTCCTGCAGGGCTGATTTAAACGCGGGTGTTTCACTGGCCAGCAGGCGGGCCAGGTCGACCAGGTCAGGCAACGTACCGTGCTCGCTGCCAAAGACCAGCGTTTTTGTGATGCCGGTGGCAGCCAGGACCTGCACGCCTCCAGCAGCGAAGCGTTCGGCGCTGGCAGTGGCATAGGGCAATGGGAGTTCCAGGACAAGGCTCGCTCCGCAGGCCAGGGCCATTCGGGCCCGGGTCCATTTGTCGAGCACAGCCGGCTCGCCCCGTTGTGTGAAAGAGCCGCTCATGACCACAACAATCGCAGTGTCTTTGCCAAAGGTCTCTTTGACCTTTTGCAGCTGCCAAGCGTGGCCGTTGTGCAGGGGATTGTATTCTACAATGATTCCAGCAGTTTTCATGAGGTCGATTATAGCAGCGGCAAGGTGATTCTGCTATGATGGCGGCATATGGCAACAATTGGTGCAAACAATCACCCCCATAAGGCCAGATGGCTGCTCATTGCCGGGATCCTGCTGCTGGCAACAGCGGTGGTCCTGCTGTGGTTGCGTTATGCGGCACCCCCTGCGCGCCCTTTTGGTGTGCCCGGGTCTCATGACTCGTCTCCCTTTGCTGCGTTCCTTGATGCCGAGGACGCCAAAACCCTTTCAGACCGCCTGAAAGCCAACCTGATGACCCGTTCTGGCCTTGTTTCATGGTACCAGCAAGCCCAGGAAGAATTCGGAATTCCTGCACGCTGGTCGAATGAACTGACTGCGCAAGATCAACTGATGTATGGCTCCTGGTTGGCAGAACAAGGGGAGCAGAGGCCATTTATCCTTTGGAATGAGCAATTCAGATCCGGCTTTGTCAGTCCGGACGGCCTGGTTTATGCAAAAAGAACGCTGACCCCGGAGAGTGTGCCAGAGACGTTGACCGATCTTGGATCGGCCGTTGAGTTGGAGCCTGCTGCGGATGAGCAGGTTTCCTGGTCAGATTCGCTCCATTATTTCCGTGTGCTGGCGCTGGCCTATGCCAACTGGCCTCAAGATGAACTGGACCTGCAGGAAAAAGCGCTGGCTTCAAGCCTGGCTCAGGTGATCGGCACAAACCTGGAACCGGACCAGGTTGTAGCCATCCCTACCTCAGCTCCGACCCAGGATCCTGCTGCCACTCCGACTCCACACCCGCAGCCGGATAGTGAACCGCCTGAAACTGGTTTTGCCAGTGATCCAGTGATCCGGCTGGCTTCTCTGGACCTGTTGGCTTTGCGCGCCCTGGCAGATCTGGATCCAAGCCTGGAAATCCGGTATACGGAAGCTGTCACGCTGGTCCGCGGCGGACTGATCGGGGCTGCTCTGCCGTTGTATGCCTATGGCTATGCCACCCAGCAGCAAGGCTATGTTCGTTTTGTCAGTACAGCCCCCGTGGTCGATCTGGCGGACTCACTCACTTGTGCCCTGCATCTGGCTGAAATTGGCGAGCTCGACCCACGCACCCTGAGCTGGCTCATCGAACACCTGCTCAACGACAATGTCCTGTACGACTCTTACCACATCGCCCAGGGGCAAGCCAGCACGTCGCTCGAATCCCTGGACGGACTGGCCCTGACTGCCCGCATCGCCCGGATTGCCAATCACGAGCAGCTGTACAGGAAAGCCGTTGAACGACTCCAGTGGCACCGGGCCACCAGTCCGACCAGTTCGGTCCTGGATGCTGTTTTTTATCAGGATGGCGAAGGTCTTGTCACAATGACTGCCCGGGATAATCTCCTGGCTCTGTTGGCCATGTCTTGAAAAATCCCCGCAAAACTGTGTTATTTTTCTGTTTGGCCAGTCCAATTGCGGTTGGCAGTCTCCAGCCTTTCGGCTATACTGTAGTGTGTTCTAAAAAGAACAAGCTGACCATCTGGTTGCCGACACAGTCCGGCCGATTGCAGCCCTGGCCGGTTAAAAAAAAGAGGAGTATCTACCATGGGTTTCATTGACAAGATCTTTGACAAAGCCAGAAGCGACAAAAAGACCATTGTATTGCCGGAGGCATCGGACCCGCGGACCATCGAAGCTTGCGCCAAGATATTGGAAAAAGGCATCGCCAACATCGTCCTGATCGGTGATCCGGCGAAGGTGAAGGCCGTCGCGCCACAATGGGATATTTCTGGTGCCACCATTATCGATCCGGCAGCCAGCAAAGATTATGCAGCCTATGCGGAGGCATTCTATGAGATGCGCAAGTCCAAAGGTGTGACGCCGGAACAGGCACAGCAGACCATGCTTGATCCGCTCTTCTTCGGTGTCATGATGGTCAAGATGCAGGAAGCCGACGGCATGGTCGCGGGTGCGATCAACTCCACCGCCAATACCCTGCGCCCGGCCCTGCAGATCCTCAAGACTGCACCCGGCACCAAACTGGTCTCTTCTTTTTTCATCATGGATGTACCGGACTGTGAATTCGGAGCCGACGGCCTGTTCCTGTTCTCGGATGCCGGCCTGATGGAAAATCCGGACGCCGACCAGCTCTCCGAAATCGCCCTGTCCTCTGCCAAATCCTTCAAGACCCTCACTGGGATCGAACCGACTGTGGCCATGCTGTCTTACTCCACCTACGGCTCAGCCAAGAATCCGCTGGTCGACAAGGTCGTTGAGGCCACCCGCCTGGCCAAGGAAAAGGCACCCGACCTGGCCCTGGACGGAGAACTGCAGCTCGATGCCGCCATCGTTCCTTCCGTCGGCAAGAGCAAAGCCCCGCAGAGCCCGGTCGCCGGCAAAGCCAATGTCCTGATCTTCCCAGACCTCAATGCTGGCAACATCGGCTATAAGCTGGTCCAGCGCCTGGCCAAGGCTGAGGCCTACGGCCCGGTTACCCAGGGTATCGCCCGCCCCGTCAATGATCTTTCCCGCGGCTGCTCTGCTGACGACATCGTCGGCGTCGTCGCCATCACGGCCGTCCAGGCCCAGGAGGCTTAAGCCATGAACGTACTTGTCATCAATGCCGGCAGTTCTTCCCTCAAATACCAGCTCCTCGACGCCCAGAATGGTGACGTCCTGGCCAAGGGCGGCGCCGAGCGGATCGGCCTCGATCATGCCCTGATCAAGCACAACAGCAAAGGTTGCGACACCGTTACGCTGCCGATGGATCTGCCCAACCATAAGGTTGCGGTCCAGGCGGTCTTGTCTGTCCTCACCTCCGAGGAGCATGGCATCATCAAGGGTATGGACGAAATCGACGCCGTCGGTCATCGTGTCGTCCATGGTGGCGAGAAATTTGCATCCTCAGCCCTGATCACCCCGGAGGTCAAGCGGGCCATCCGTTCCTGCTTTGATCTCGCCCCACTGCACAATCCACCGAACATGACCGGCATCGAAGCCTGCGAAGAAGCCATGCCGGGTGTGCCCCAGGTTGCTGTGTTCGACACGGCTTTCCACCAGACCATGCCAGCCAAGGCTTACATGTATGCCTTGCCCTACGAAATGTATGAAAAGCATGGCGTCCGCAAATACGGCTTCCATGGTACATCACACGGGTATGTTGCCCGCCGCGCCGCTGAGATGATGGGCAAACCTTACGAATCCGTCAACATCATCACCTGCCATTTGGGCAATGGTTCTTCCATCGCCGCGATCGAGAAGGGCAAGTGCGTCGATACCACCATGGGCCTGACCCCTCTGTCCGGCATCTGCATGGGTACCCGCAGCGGTGACATTGACCCGGCAATTGTGACCTTCCTGATGGAAAAAGAAAAACTCGACACCAAGGGCGTCGATAACATGATGAACAAGCAATCCGGTGTGCTCGGCATTTCTGGCGTCAGCAGCGATTTCCGCGACCTGTACGCAGCAGCTGGTGAGGGCAACAAGCGGGCTCGCCTGGCTCTCGATATTTTCAAGTACCAGTGCCGCAAGTACATCGGCATGTATGCAGCTGCCATGGGCGGCGTCGATGCCGTCGTCTTCACAGCCGGCATCGGTGAGAACACTGCCGATATCCGTCAGGGTGCCTGCGAAGGCCTGACCTACATGGGCTGCGAGATCGATCCTTATCGCAATGCATCAGTCCGTGGCCGCGAAGCTGTTGTCTCGACAGATGAGTCCAAGGTCAAAGTACTGGTTGTCCCGACCAATGAAGAGCTGGCCATCGCCCGTGAAACAGCCCGGATCTGCGGATTCTCGATCTGAGATTTGCCCGCGAAAGACCTTCCTCTGTACACCCGAGGCTGCCACCGACTGGTTCGGGGCAGCCTCTGACAATCCCACATTTATTTGACAGCCCCAAAGGAGAAAGAGCCTCATGGCCAAGCAAGACAAGCAAGTAGAAGCCATCACCGCGATGGACCAGGATTTCGCCCAATGGTATACGGACGTCGTTCTCAAAGCCGAACTGACGGACTACTCCTCGGTCAAAGGCTGCATGATCCTGCGTCCGTACGGCTACGCCATCTGGGAAAACATCATGCACAACCTGGACCGGATGTTCAAGAAATCCGGCCACGAAAACGTCGCCATGCCGATGTTCATCCCGGAAAGCCTTCTGCAGAAGGAGAAGGATCACGTTGAGGGGTTTGCCCCGGAAGTCGCCTGGGTGACCCATGGCGGCAGCGACAAACTGACCGAACGACTCTGTGTCCGGCCAACTTCTGAAACCTTGTTTTGCGACCATTATGCCAATGTGATCCAATCCTGGCGTGACCTGCCCAAACTGTACAATCAATGGGTCTCGGTTGTCCGCTGGGAGAAGACCACCCGGCCGTTCCTGCGCACGACAGAATTCTACTGGCAGGAAGGCCATACCGCCCATGCCACTGCCGAGGAAGCCCAGGAAGAAACCTTGCGCATGCTGGAAACCTATGCAACCTTCTATCGTGACTACCTGGCGATCCCTGTCGTTCGCGGCCAGAAAACGGACAAGGAGAAATTTGCCGGAGCGGTGTCGACCTATACCGTCGAAGCCATGATGCATGATGGCAAGGCCCTGCAGTCAGCCACCAGCCATTACTTCGGCGATGGCTTCGCCCAGGCTTTCGGCATCCAGTTCACCGACAAAAACAACAAACTGTCTTTTGTCCACCAGACCTCCTGGGGCTTGTCGACCCGCTCGATCGGGGCGATCATCATGGTCCACGGAGATGACAACGGCCTGGTCCTGCCACCGCGCATCGCGCCGATCCAGGTGGTGATTGTGCCAATCGCCGCCCACAAACCGGGTGTACTCGAAAAAGCCCGCGAACTTGCTGCCAATCTCGGCGAAACCTTCCGGGTCAAACTCGATGAATCCGACAAGATGCCGGGCTGGAAATTTGCCGAATATGAAATGAAAGGCGTACCGCTGCGCCTCGAAATCGGTCCGCGTGACTTGGAAAACAACCAGTGCGTCGCTGTCCGGCGCGACAACGGTGAGAAAATCGTCGTGTCGCTCGATCAGTTGGACCAGACGGTGGCTCAGCTGCTTGATGCAGTCCATGATGGTCTCTACGCCAAAGCCGAGCAGAGCCTGAATTCACGCATCTACGATGCGACCGACTGGGACATGTTCACCAGCCTGATCGCAGGAAAACCGGGATTTGTCCGTGCCATGTGGTGTGGCGACCTCGAGTGCGAGCTGAAAATCAAGGAACAGACCACAGCCACCTCGCGCTGCCTGCCTTTTGGACACGATGTCATCGGAGATACCTGTGTCTGCTGCGGCAAACCAGCCGAAAAGCTGGTTATCTGGGGCAAAGCCTACTAAGACGTGTACGATCGTTAGCCGTTCAGAACAGCCATCCTGGCCTTTTGTGGCCAGGGTGGCTGTCTTGTACGAACCTCGTTTTCAATCTGGCAAGTCCAAGTCATAGTCAGGCTCGATCCGGAAAGTCCTGCCAGCGAGACGACCGATGCTTTCTGCCCGGATGTCTGGTGCAAATGACAGCTGGCAGGCAAACAGCTGCTGGCGATTCACAGTCCCCTGGCGCCCTTTGAAAAAGCGGTTATAGGCATTGCGCCCGTACTTTCCGTCGCCCAGGAGGGGATGACCGAGATGTGCCAGGTGGGCCCTGATCTGGTGCGTCCGGCCGGTGACTAGTTCCACCTCGAGTTCACAAACCGATTCCCCTTCCGGTCCAAATCCTGGAAAACAGCGCAAAATCCGGTAACGGGTGATGATGGGCACATCCCCAGGCCTTTTTTCGTCATGAATGTAAACCTCATTCTGGCGAGCCCGCTTTTCCAGATAGGCTTCAATCTGGTAAAACTCAAGCCCATCAGACGTCCGGATCTTCTGGCCAGCCTGGGGCTCGCCCCTGACAAGGCATTGATACCGCTTCGTGATCTTGCCCAGCTGCATCAGTTCCATGACGGTATTCTGGATATCCTTATTACGGGCCAGGATGATCAAGCCACCTGTATTGCGGTCGAGGCGATGACACAGGACCAGACCAGGATCCTTGAAATCAGACCTGACGGCATCGATCAGGGTGTCTTCATCTTCTTCCTGAGCTTTGGCAGTGCCATGAACAACGACCCCGGCCATTTTGTGTAATATAAGCAGGGCATCGTCCTGATACACGACCCGGTAAGAGAGTGTGTTGTCTGATGGCGCTGGCGAGATGGACCCGCCCCGTTCACCCTCTTGATTGGCTTGTTCAGAGTTAGACTGGTCAGGCAGATACAAATCGATCACATCTCCGGTGGCAACCGCCTGATCTGCCTGGATCCTGCGTCCATTGAGCCGCACATCTTTGCGACGCAGCGCTTTGTAGACCTGCGTCGATTTCAGGCCCGGCACCACGCCGGTCAGAGCCGGGATGACTCGTTTGGTTGCCACTTGCTCGGCGATGACAATCTGGTAGTGGATCATGGGCACCCCCTGCCCTTGAAGATCCGGTCTAAAAGCCATTCGACCAGACCGGCTGCGACCAGCACCAACCAGGCCAGGGACCAGCCACCAGCCAGACCCCAGAGCAGGAAAATCAGAATGGCGCTCAACCAGAGCAACAACCGCACCAGTTCACATGGCACCGTCCGGTGATAGCGCGTCGCAATCGACTCCGGCACAGCTCGGCCTGATAGAATTCGACTGCGCTGCCAGAAAGCCGCTGCGACTGCTGGCAGAAAAATGATCAGTGGCAGCAAGGCCACACGCCAGCTGGCGATGAAGGCGGTTGAAAAGACAGCAGCCAGGCCAGCAACCGCCAGTACAAGGCCGGACATGGTCCAGAGCCTGGCCGCATAAGCCAGGATGAAAGGGTCAATGGAATCAGGGGATAAACGACGAGCCATGGGCTTGGGATCCTTTTCGTGCGATTTTGACGCTATTATACCGCTGGATGAAAGGTATATCCATTTTCCTGACTTTAACCTTTTCTAGTAAGAGCATATGGGCAGAATTGCAGGGGAGGGGCGTGCACTTGCATGATCTGGGGCTAGTCTTGGGTGACTAAATGGACGAGTCTGATACATTTTCCGGCAAATGGGTCAGGCTTGTCAGCGGTCCCACCCACCAAGCCCCAATCGTGCTATTCCAGTGGCAGGGGGACCATCCGGCGGCGAGTTCCGCAGCCGCGCCAGCGGCGAGGATTCTCAAGCAAGCCGGATGGTCCCCCTGCCACATCCCTGCCACTTCTTGACCACCTTCGGTCTCTGGGCTAAACTGAATCGGATATTGACCCGGTAGCTGGATAGCCTGTTCTGGCTGCCTATGTGCCGGTGAACGTGAGGTATATCATACAGATGGCGATTCGTAAAGTCCTGGTTTTATTTGGTGGTGTGTCGACGGAGCATGTGATCTCGCTGCGCTCGGCTTTCAATATCATCGGCGGCCTGCGCCGTGCCGGCTACATGGTCCAATGCACGGGTATTGCCCAGAATGGCGACTGGCTTGCCTACTCTGGCCCAGATGAAGCGATCCTCGATGGCTCCTGGGAAAAATTGGCCCGGGAACAGACTGCGGGACAATTGCCAGTCCCTGTGCGTTCGCCGCGTGAATTCGTCACCCAGTTCCATGCCCAGCTGCCTGATGTGATTTTTCCCGCTGTCCATGGCATTAATAACGAAGATGGCACCTTGCAAGGTTTGCTGGAATTGTCTGGCATCCCCTATGTTGGCTGTGGTGTCCTGGCTTCAGCTGCCGGTATGGACAAGCTCCATGCCAAAATTATTTTCAAATCGGCACGCATTCCGCAGTGTCGCTCTCTGGCCGTCACTCGGTCGGAGATCGAGCGCAATCCACACAAGGCTGCCAGCCGTGTGGAAAGCAAGATTGGATTCCCCTGTTTTCTTAAGCCTAATAATGGCGGATCCTCAGTAGGCACCCGGCGGGCTGACGACAGTGCCAGTCTGGTGGAAGCCTTAAAGGCCGTCAGCCAGTTCGACAGTCAGGTGATTGTCGAGGAATTTGTCCGGGCGCGTGAGATCGAAGTGGCTGTGATGGGCAACGAATCCCCCAAAACAGCCATCATCGGCGAGGTCCGCACCAGTGAATCAGTCGAATATTACGATTACGAAGCCAAATATTTCAAGGCTGATGGGGCAGAAGTCCTGGTCCCGGCCGAATTGCCAGCCGAGCTGGCAACAAAAGTCCGCCGTCTGGCAATCAAAGCGTACAAAGCTCTTGGTTGCAGGGGCTTGGCCCGCGTGGATTTTTTCCTCGAGCGTGATACGAACCGCCTGATGATCAATGAAATCAACACCTTGCCAGGGTTTACCCCGATCAGCATCTTCCCCAAGGCCTTTGCGGCTTCAGGAGTTCCGCTGGAAACCCTCGTGAAGAAATTGTGCCAGTATGCTGTGGCTGAGAAAAAGGCCCGCTCGAGGCAGGAACAAATATGAATCCCGCCCAGTTGCCGATTGGGGTTTTTGACTCTGGCTTGGGGGGCTTGACTGTCCTGCGTGCCATCCATGAGCGGTTGCCTTTTGAAAACACCATCTATTTCGGTGATTCTGGGCGCACACCCTATGGCACGAAATCCAAAGACACCATCATCAAATATTCCTTGCAGATTGCGCGGTTTTTGCTGGAAAAAAAGGTCAAGATGATCGTGATCGCCTGTAACACGGCCAGTTCGCATGCCTTTGATGCGGTGCGCAATTTCGCTCCGGTTCCGGTGATCGAAGTGATCACGCCGGGTGCCCAGGCCGGTGCTGCTGCAACGTTCAACCAGAAAATCGGCATCATCGGCACCAAAGGAACTGTCAGCAGCGGGGTCTATGACCAGGCAGTCCGAGCAGCTTCCAGTGATACCCCCCAGATCATCCAGCAGGCCTGCCCCTTGTTTGTCGGGCTGGCTGAGGAGGGCTGGTGGGACCACCCGGTCAGCCAGGCCGTGGCCGATGAATACCTTTTGCCCCTCAAAAATGCAGGAGTTGACACCCTGATCCTCGGTTGCACCCATTATCCGCTGCTTGTGCCCGTGATCGAACGGACCATGGGTACGACAGTCCAGCTGATCAATGCCGGCAGCAATGTGGCTGCCCGGGTCGAGTCTGTCCTGGCCAGCCAGATGCTGCTCAACCCCGGCTCCGAAACCGCCAGTCATGCTTACTACACCAGCGACGATGCCCGGCAATTCACGGAGTTGGGCAGTGTCTTCATGGATCGCCCCATTCATGCAGCTGGCTGCATCGATATCGAACGTTACTGAGGAAGGCCCGCCATGATCCAGAACAATGCCATGATCACCATTGAAGGCCAGCAATGGGGTGCGGATGAAGAGCCCCAGACCATCCGTCTGACCACCGAAGGCCTGCTTTTTTTCAAAAACGACAGCTGGCAGGTTGCATACGACGAAAGCGAAGCGACTGGTCTTGACGGGACTCGCACCACCATCCGGGTTGACTCGGATGGCACCGTCACTTTGCTGAGAAGTGGCAGCCATGCAATGGAAATGATCTTTGTCCAGGGCAGCCGCCACATCACCACTATGCAGACACCCTACGGCAACCTGGCCATCGGGATCTTTACCAGCAAAGCCCAGGCAACTCTGGGTGCAGCTGGTGGAACCATCCATCTGGGTTATTCCATTGACATCAACCAGCAGGAAACAGCCACCCAGAAGCTGGATCTGGAAATTCGTCTGAAAGG
>JAQUEY010000074.1 GCA_028684955.1 Eubacteriales bacterium | reverse complement strand
ATTTGCTGACAAAATCTTCGATCGGCAGCGCCAGATCGTCCACCCGGGTCTTCAGGATCTCCTCTGTCCAGTCCCACCAGGCAATCTTTTCCAGAGCTTCGATGATTTCAAGGTTGAACCGGTAGCGTAAATGGCGGGCTGGATTGCCGATCACGATGGAATAGGGTTCGACGTTACGGGTAACGACTGCTCCGCTGCCAATGACGGCGCCGTTGCCGACCCGAAGGTTGCTCATGATGATCGCACCATGGCCAATCCAGGTGTCATGGCCGATTGTTGTAATCCTGGATCTTCTGTAATCCAGGAACTCCGTGTCATCCGTTTCACTGACACCAAACATCCGGCGGCGATAGGTGATGTGGTGCAAGGTTGGCCGTTCCATCGGATGGTTGGTCGGACCAATGCGGACATTGGCAGCAATGTTGGCAAATTTGCCGACAATTGTGTTCTGGAGGATGCAGAAAGGACCCGTATAGGAGTAGTCGCCCATGGTCACGTTCTCGAGATACGTGTGGGCGCCCAGTTCGGTGAATGGCAGAAGGCTGCTGTTGATGATCTCGCAATCAGTTCCGATCAAAGGTTCCCGTGTGATTTTCTTTTCCATTTCTCAAATTCCTCAGTTCTGGCGATAGCAGGTGCGCAGCATGGGTTGACCATCCACGAGGGCAGTCTTGACGACTGGGTATTTGTTTTCGCGCAGGTCTACAACCAGCAGGTCAGCCTTTTTCCCGGGTGCGATGGTGCCATAGTCGGCTTCGATCTTCACAGCCCGGGCAGGATTGGCGGTGACGAGACGGATCAGGGAAGGCAGGTCCAGGTGATGTTGCAGGTGCATCTGGAAAACAGCCTGCAGCATGGCTGCCGGGTAATAGTCGCTGCACAGGATGTCGATGGATCCGTCCAGAATCGCTTCAGCTGCTGACAGATTGCCGCTGTGCGATCCGCCCAGAAGAATGTTGGGCGCACCAGCCA
The DNA here is from genome assembly GCA_028684955.1 of Eubacteriales bacterium. GTDB lineage: Bacteria > Bacillota > Clostridia > Saccharofermentanales > UBA5734 > UBA5734. The sequence continues at coordinate 9,823 of JAQUEY010000074.1, read as the reverse complement.
TCGTCATCAGGCCGCGGCTGCGTGCCGTCCTCGCCACATCGAGCGTGACCGGGAATTCCGAGATGGTCACACCCAGCTCGCAGACCAGATCGACACTTTCATCACTGTCATCGTCATGGGAAGCAACAGAGATGTGGTTGTGCCGGGCCAGTTCACACAATTCCTGCAGCTGATCATAGGACACTTTGTCTTTTTGCTGGTGCGAGACGATGATTGTGTCAATTTCCTGGTCACTGAGATTGTTGTAGCCCTTGAGAGTCTTGCGATAGAGGCTGAGATCACGGTATTGACCCTGGCCCGGCGTATGATCCATGAATGAAAGCAGATGGACTTTGCCTTCTCCAATCAGGTCCTTGAGCTGGTCGAGCTGGTCGATGTTGTCAATTTCGTACCGGGCATGGAAACGATGGCGGATCAGGTGGTCGCGATCATGGGTGAGGTGGATCTCATCGACCAGGCGGCGGACATTTTCCGGCAGGCGGATCGGTTTGTAGGCAAATTCGTAGCTCTTGTACAGCGACAGGGAATGGAACATGGTGGTGATGCCATGGGCGATCAGTTCTCGTTCACTGATGCGCAGGCTGAAGTCAAAGTCCATCATGCTGGTCGGGCGTGGCGATGCAATGTGTTCGATGTAGTCGGAATGGATGTCGATCAGCCCCGGCAACACATAGCATCCAGCAGCATCGATCGTTTCGATATCCTTGTCCCAATCTTCTTCGCTGACTTCACTGATCAACCAGAGATCGGCTTCATCGGGGGCCATCCAGCCCAGAACCCGATCGTTGAGCACGAGCAGGTCGAGACCTTCCAGGACTGCCTGCTCCGTAATGATTTTTCCATTGATGATGCGTCTGACCATTTCTAACTCCTGCCGGCCATCCTGGCCAATTTCTATTTCCATCCAAGTCATAGCAGCGATTGGACCAGCTGCTGGGTGTAGGCATGTTGCGGGTCTTCCAGAATCTGGTCCGTCAAGCCCTGTTCAATGATTTTGCCGTTTAGAAGGACAATCGTGCGGTCGGCCAGCATGCGGATCACGCCGAGGTCATGGGACACGACCACCATGCTGATGGCAAGCTCCCGCTGGATTTCCTTGATCAAGTCCAGCACATTTGCCTGCACCGACAGGTCCAGGCCCGTGGTCACCTCGTCCAGTAGCAGAACAGGGGGATTGTTCGACAAAGCCTTGGCGATCTGCACGCGCTGCTGCATGCCGCCAGAGAAATGGGCCGGTGCTTCTTTCATCCGGAAAACAGGGATCCGGACATGCTCGAGCAATTCGACAGCCCGGTTTTCCATCTCGCCCACATGGCGTGAACCTGCAGCGATCAGCTTCTCGGCAATATTGCCGATGGAGGTGAAATTCATACGCAAGCCATAGACGGGGTTCTGGTAGACCTTGCCCATCAGATGGTTGCGGACATGGCGCCGCTGCTGAGCCGATGCTGCAAACAAATTGACCGGTGCCACTTTTTCGTGAAACAAATGGAGGGATCCCGAGGAGACTTCCTCATCAAAATAGATGCAGCGCATCATGGTGGATTTGCCGCTGCCGCTTTCTCCGACAACACCCAGGATTTCTCCGGGATACACGTCAAAATTCAGATCGTCACAGGCATAGACAGTCCCACAGCGGGGACAGAAATTTCGGTCCAGCTGGCGGTCCTGCGGGTCACGGCAGGCCTGGCAGCCAGAGCCATACTGTTTGTGCAGATGGGACAGCCTCAGGATCGGTTGTTCTTTCGTGTTCATGCTTGCCCCCTGCTGTTCAGTCGTGCCAGACAATGGTTGGTGTCGTTGCACTGATGCACAGTCTGGCCACTCTGGTCGTCCAGGATTTCGTCCATGAAAACACCCGTTGCCCCACACAGACGGCAGGATACAGACTCAAAGCGTTCGGGCTCGAAAGGGTGATCCTCGAAGGCCAGGGACTGCACACGGGTATGAGGCGGCACTGCATAGACTTTCTTTTCCCGCCCGGCGCCAAACAGCAGCAGAGCTTTGTTGTCTGCCAATTTCAGGTTGTCAAAGCGCGGAATCGGGCTGGGTGCCATGACATAGGCCGATTCAACCTGGACGGGGTGATCGGCACCCGTGGTCATGCGGCCGAATTTGACGATTTCTTCAAACAGCATCAGCCAGGCTCCGCTGTATTCCTTTTCCGCATGCAGACGTCGCGTCTTAAGCTCGCTCGGTTCAAAGGCCCTGAGCGGCTCAGGCAGCGGGACTTGGAGAACCAGGATCTGGTTCTCTTGCAGAGGCGTTTCCGGGATCCGGTGGCGCGACTGGATCAGGGTAGCCTCTCGCGTTTCATCGGTGGTTGCCACACCTGTCGTCTTCTGGATCAACTTCTTGATGTTGACTGCGTTGACGGATTCATCCGAGCCTTGGTCAATCACCTTGACCACATCATCCCGGCCGATCAAAGACAACGTCAGCTGCAAGCCGCCGGTCCCCCAGCCACGGGCGATCGGCATTTCCCGGGAAGCGAAGGGCACCTGGTAGCCAGGAATCGCGACTGCTTTCAGAGTAGCCCGGCGGATTTCCCGTTTGGATCCCTCGTCGAAAAAGGCAAAATTATATTCTATGTTCACGAATTTTCCTCTCGATTCAGGCGTGTTTTGCGGACACTGTCCAGCTCGGACTGGAAGGTTACATAGTGGGGCAATTTCAGATGGGAAATGAAACCGGTGGCTTCGACAGAGTCGATATGAAGCAAGACGAATTCCTCATCATGAACGGCATGTCCGTTCTCCGGACGCTCCAGACATTGGTCCAGAAGGCTCATGGCAATCGCTTTGGTTTCGTTCTGGCCAAAGGCAAATCCGTAACCGAGGTCAAAAGAAAGTTCTTTTTGACCAGAGGGGAGATCGGTGACAACCGGGACCAACGCTTCCACTTCAGTCATCCGGATTTCGCCAAAGTAGTAATCCTGATCGGGATCGTCTGTTATCCGGTCAAACGGGTCTGGCACGGACAAGCTCAGGCGGCCCACCCGCAGTTCACCAACCGCAGGATGCAAAGTCGCACCGTACCCTCGCAAAGCGGCATAGCCTAAAGCTGTGACCGCGCCAGTCTGGCCGCGTGTCAGGATCTGCAGCCGTTCGCTGCGGCTGGCCGGGAAGGTCAAGCTTTGTTTGGTGATATCTCTGGGCTCATTGTTCTGCACCGGATAGTCCTTCATCAGACCCTGACTGCGCAAGTAATCAATGGTCCGGGGCAGCTGTCCCAGATCGACACCCTGCGCCGCAGCAGACGTCTGTCCAGATTTCTCCAAATAGTGGTCCAGCCAGGCCAGGACAGACGCCTCGGTCTCTGATAGCAAATCAAATTCCATCAGCCGGTGTGAATAATCAAGCGAGGTTCCGAGGATCTGGCCCCCTGGGACATCTTTGAAGGTCGATGAAATCCGACGCTCAACAAACAGATGGCGCGGGTCAGCCAGGCGGGCATAATGCTTGCGCGGCAACGTCGAACGATAGGCCCGCAAGAGGAAAACAGCCTCTTCTGGACTGCCCTCGGCCTGTTTGATCGCCAGAGCGGCCAGATCTTCGCTGTACAGACTGCTTTCCGACATCACCTGGTCGACCAGGCTGCGCATCCCCGCCGCGATGTCTTCTGGATCCAGCACTCGGCCTTTCCGGACGCGTTCGAACCGGATCCGATCCAGAGAGGCTTCGATGGCTTCAAGTCCACCCCGGACTGCAACATAGCCCATCGCCTCAACCTCCCACGACTGATCCCGCTGACTTTGCAAAAAGCCGGCTGGTCCGGGGCAGTGCGACCAGTTGATGCGACCGGTCTACAAACAACAGGTCGATTCCGAGCGGAAACTCCTCGATTTTCCGGTTGCGTTCATCCAGATAGCTGGCTGCCTGGTTCAAGGGCCATCTGGAGCGTCCGGCGACACCAGGGCCTGCGATCCACAGTTCCCCATCCTCACCGATCAAAGGCAGCTCCACGATCAGCGTGGCCGACAGATGAGGATCGGTCAGGCTGCCGATCTTGGCCGCGAGCAACGCCTGCCGGCGATCCTCTTCTGAGGCTTGTTCAAGCACAAAAATGAAATCAGCCTGGGCCAGGCTGACAGGAAACGAGCCTGTCAATTGGCTGATCCGGCTCTCGATTCGGGAATGATCTGGTCCCACCACGCAAAAACCAACTTCCGGATCAAGCAACATCCGCATCAGGACCAGTGCAGCGGGACCTGCTATCCCGGGCACGTTTATTTTCCTCGCTTCCCTGGCGAGGGAAACCACTTGTCCCGGGCGGGACATCGCATCGAGCACTGTGCGATAAGCCGCCTGAGTATCATGAACCAAATCAAATGTCACAACAAACCTCCATGAGCATGAGCAGATTATTTTGCAAACAGGCATGTGAATCCTGTCAGACTTGCATGGTTTCGAAATTGACCCGGGTTTTCAGGATTTGTCCTGTCTCCTCAGATCTTTTACAGTCAATCCAGTCTTTTTCAGCAGTCAGGGCTTCTTTCCAGTCTTTCATGTCCACCTCTGGCAGATTGGCCCGATAAGCTGCATCGATGACAGCCAGCCAGAAAGCCATGTCCGAGTCATGGCCTTGAACAAGACCCAGGCCAATCTGTCCTTTGATGGAAACCTTGCACTCCGTCACCAGGACCTCACCGGGATAAAAAAGGGAATTCTGCGCACTTTCGCGGATCTTGGCCATGACCAGACCTGAATTTGCGGCCTCAACGACCTCCACGGCATGCTGGTCCAGAATCATGTCTGCCATCATTTCCGCAAGATCTCGCCGTCCTTGTATGAGAATCCGGGTTCTTTCCAAACGTTTCAAAATAAAAACCTTTCTATTGCTACCTGTACGTGGGGCTTCAGGCTCTTCCCGTCACATCCGGGTCGATGCGTCCAGTGCCAATTGCGATCGTTCACATTCGTCCGGAGTCATGTTGAGCTGAAAGCACAACGAACTCCCTTTCATCCGTTCTGCGGCATAGACCAGGCCATTGGTCCTGACGTCCAGAAGCGGGTGGTCAATCTGTTCGGGGTCTCCAATCAGAACGACTTTGGTGCCTTGGCCTACCCGGGTGATGATGCCCTTGACCTGGCGCGGGGTCAGGTTCTGAGCCTCATCGATGATCAGGTAAGTCTGCGCAATCGACCGGCCCCGGATGAAATTAAGGGCCTCAGTCATGATGATGCCTCGTTCAAACAGCTCATCCACTTTGTCGCGCAGTTCTTTTTCATTGCGGTAGCGTTCCTTTTCATCGCGGTCTACGAGGACTTCGAGGTTATCGATCACCGGCCGGAGCAAAGGCGCGATCTTTTCCTGTTCAGAGCCAGGCAGGAAACCGATGTCCTCGTCAAACTGGACATTGGCCCGGCTGACCATGATCCGCCGGTAGAGGGGATTTTTTTCCTCCAGAATCCCATGCAGCCCGACAGCCAGGGAATAGAACGTCTTGGCCGTGCCGGCAGGTCCTTTGATGATCACCAGCGGGGCTTCCTCGGGACTGAGCAGGAGGGCTTCCTGCATGAAGCGCTGCCCAGCGGTGCGCGGTCGGACGCCAAAGGGGCGCTCCTCTGCAGTCATCAAGGGGATGATGGCCGTCCCGTCATATCGGCCCAGCAGTGATTTTTTCGGGCTGAACTCCGACTGGATGATGAAAAACTGGTTGATCACCGCCTCGACCGGCTGTCTTGCTCCGGTGGCATCCAGACAGTAGACATGCTCCAGCATCAGGCCCTTGCGCTTGAACCCGGCCATTTTGTCATCTTGGGCGAAGATGATCGCACGCCCGGTATACTGCGCCTGGGGTACAGGTGACTGGTCGGTCGTAAAATCTTCAGCCGGGATTCCCAGAATATCGGCTTTCAGCCGCACAACGATATCCCGGCTGACGAGGATCGCGGGTGTACCGGATTCGAGCAGGCCTTTGCAGACCTGCAGGACCCGGTTGTCCGGATGGTTCTGGGGCCATAGATCGGGCAGCCGCACATGGACGCTGTTCATCTCGATGCGCAACGATCCGCCACCGGGCAAAGGGACTCCCTCGACCAGGGATCCGTGGCCACGCAAGGCATCCAAGGTGCGGATGACACTCCTGGCATGGGCTCCCCGCTCCCCTTCTTCGCCCTTGAGCCGGTCCAGTTCTTCAAGAACAACAACTGGCAGCACGATGGCATTGTCTTCGAACGACATCAGCGCATGGGGCGCCTGGATCAGGACGTTGGTGTCCAGCACATAGGATTTCATGCCTTGAGTCCTCAGCTTTCATGAATAGATTTTCAGCCCTGCAGCCAGTCGAGTGCCTATCCCTGCATGGACAACAGCGTCTCGGCCTGGTCCTCGTGGATAACACCCTTGTATAAAGCAGCCAGATCATCGAGAATCTGCTGCCAGTCCTGGGATAGAGCATATTCTCGTCCGTGCTGCTGGAGCTGAGCCCTGAACGAGGCGTCGACGATTAATTTCTCGACCATCTGGACCATGCTTTGGGACGAACGGGCGGAAAACAGCAGGCCTGTCCTCAAGGGCCGGATGATCTCACCGACGCCACCGGCATTGGCTCCCACAACAGCCAGGCCTGAGGCCATCGCCTCCAGGACGACATTGCCAAATGTTTCTGTGGATGAAGGGCTGACAAAAATGTCACATGAAGCATAGATCTGGGCCAGCTCGTGTCCCTTGCGAAATCCCAGGAAAAGGGTGTCAGCTGGAAAGGTGCTGCGGCATGTCTCCAGCATCGGACCATCCCCGACCATGACCAGCCTGACCTGGTCTGGATACTGGCTGCGGATGCGCTCGTAACTGTCGCGCAGGACGTCCATGTCTTTTTCTGCAGCTACGCGTCCGACATAAAGCAAGGCAACTGTGTTTTCCAGACCCAGTTCATGGCGCAGCTTATCATTGCGGTGCATCGGCGAAAAACGGCCGGCGTCGATACCCCGGGAGAAAATGGCCGTCCGGGTGACTCCGAACGAATGCAGCATCGCTTCGGCCGACCTCGATGGGCAGGTGGTCAGCAGACACTGGTTGTGAAACCAGTTCATGTAGGACGAGACACCCTGGCGGAGCAGCTCAATCTTGTAGTAATCGGTGTACTGGGAGAAGTTGGTCGAGTAATTGCTGATGACCGGAATCTGGTTTTTCAAGGCATAGTTCAAGCCCATCAGGCCCATGTTGAATTCGGTCATGAGGTGGATCACATCCGGTTTGAATTCATTCAATGCAGCATGTACTCGGAAAACATTGGGCAAGGTGATCCGGCACTCTGGATAGAGAAAAAATTTCAGGCTGTAGAAACGCTCCACATTCTTTTCCGCAACGGGATCACCATAATGCGGTGCAAAAATCCGGTACTCGATGCCCTGATCTTCAAAATTCCGGCACATCCGGTCCAAGGTATTGGTGACGCCGTTGATCTGTGGCTGGTAGGTATCTGTAAAAAGAGCGATGCGCATGTGCTGTTCCCTCCCTGATCTGTTTTATGCCGGCTCTGCCGAAATTCCTGGCTCATAGGCAAGGGCCCTGTCATAAGCCTCAGACCTGATGTCTTTCAAACTGAGCCTGGCTGCCAGCTGTGTTCCCTGGGCAATCGCAAGCTGGATGTCGCGCAGCATGGAGGGCGTCTCGAGATGATGCTCCGCCAAGGCCTGCATCAAGTTCTGTTCCCACGTGTGGCCGTCCGGGAGGAGAGCCAGATCCTGATCGCGGATCAGCCATTCCGTTTTCAGCGAGACTGGCATCATTTGAGCTTCGTAGACCAAGTGGCGGACCCTACCGGATCCGAAGGCTTCTGTGTGGGCATGGCAGAAGTAGTCCGAGATGAAATGGCAGATCATGCCGATGTTCACACTATGAAAGGGAGTCAGGCCCGCAGCAGGGACCGGATCACCCTCCGAACAGATTTGTTCGGAAAGGCTCCGGATGGTCGGCCAGGAAGACACGAAAAAGTGATCCACCGGAATGCGGTTGTGCTGAAGGTCCGGCAGGATGTTGCCCCAGTAAAAGCCCCAGCGGTTGATCTTGATGTGATGCGCGTGTTCCAGCAGGTCACAAATGCGGGCAGCGATTTTCAAATGGACAAATAGATTCATAAGCTTGCCTCACGCCTGGTTTTAAATCCGATTGCTTTTGTTTCAAGCATATCAAGTGCATTTTTTGTCCATTTAATGGCCTGGTAAGATCAACGTTATCCCGTTAAACCGGTGTATTTTTTAGGTGATGAAACAAGTCCAAGGCTTTTACATGGCCCTTACCTGGCCATGATCTTGGGAGCAGGCTGGTTTGCTAGGATGAGGGGAAAAGACAAAGCAGGCCTTCATGTACAAGATCCATCTCGCCCTGGGTTTTCACGTCAATCTATATCATTCCTACCGGGGTGACAGCGTCGACGCTTCCGGCATTGGCCCGGACATCCAGATGATCCGCCGGATCCTTAGCGATCTGGATGATCTGAACCGGGCCGGCATTCCCGTCCGGGGTACCTGGGATTTTGACAACCATTTCAGTCTGGAAACCAGAATCCCCCAGCATGCACCCGACATCCTGGCCAATTTGCAGCGTCGCGTCACCGAGCAGGGGGATGAAGTGATCCTGGTGTCCTACAACAATGGCCTGGCCAGCTGCATGACTGACAGCGAACTGCGCCTGGCAATGAAATGGGCAGCCACCAATCCACATGGTTCAGGTGTCAGAGACTTGTTCACGGCTTATGCGCCGGTGGTGCGGCCGCAGGAGATGATGTTCACTGCCTCCAATATCCAGGTCTACAAAGACTGCGGCATCAAGGCAGTCTGCCTCTACTACTCCAGCGCACCTGTGGACAGCTTTCGCACCCTGATCCCGCTCCTGCCCGAAGAAGAATCGTTCAACCCCATGACCCTGCGCTCCGGAGGCGATGCCATCACCGTGATCCCAGCCATCACCTGGGCGGACCTGCTCGACCATGGCGGTATCAAGCCTCTGGCGCGGCGCCTTCAAGCCAAGCAGTCAAGTGGTGAGATCGCCTCCGATGTCCTGATTTTCATCAATATGGATGCGGATTCCTTCGTCTGGAGTGGCGTGGATCTTCCTTTTCCCTTCAATAAAATGTCCTTGGCCAATGGACTGGCCCAGTTGGTCCGGGATGCAGCTTCCTTGCCCTCTGTCGTGTTTGACACACCCTGGAGTTACCTGAAAGGGCATCCGCCCCTGGCCAGCATCGAGCTCGGTCACGATCTTGCCGATGGATCCTATGATGGCTATGCCAGCTGGGCGGAAAAACCCGTCAACCAGCTGTTCTGGTCACGGATCGAACGCATCCGCCAGGGCGAAGCGGCCTTGCAGGACCTGGTCCGCTCCGAACCTGACTTTGAGCTTGCCACCAAGGCCCAGGCTCTCGCTGCAACCGTTGAGTATGAAAAATCTCTGCTGCTCTCGACCACCCATTTTGGTTTGGCGGCACCGATGCTCAATCTGCACAGGGAGCAAGCGGTGCTGCAGCAGTCCAGCCAGGTCCTCGATCTTCTGGATCAGCAACTGGGGAAATGCCTGGCTGCAGAGCTGGATCGTCGTACGGAAATGGCAATCCTGCAAGATCCAGACGCAACTGGCTTTTTCCTGAAAGTCTCCGATGCAGCGGCTGGCTTCTGCCATCAGATCGTAAAGGTCAAACCCAAAGTCCTGACAGAGCCCCTCTCCTTGACTTGGCTGGATGACCAGGGCAAGCCGTGCCCTGGCTCATTTTTACCAGTTGAACATCATCCGGATGGTTCGGTTGCCAGGCTGGAAGCCTTCCTGTTCCCCGTACAAGCCAGTCGTTCGTACCGGCTGGTCCAGCCGCAACGCCCCTTGG
>JAQUEY010000073.1 GCA_028684955.1 Eubacteriales bacterium | reverse complement strand
GACCAAAACACGTTTATTCTGGCCAATACGAAAGGCCCGGTCTGTCGCCTGGTTTTCCACGGCAGGATTCCACCAGCGGTCAAAATGAACCACATGATTAGCTGCTGTCAGATTCAACCCGGTTCCGCCTGCTTTGAGGGAGAGAACCATGAACGGCACATAGTCTGAACCTTGGAAATGGTCGATGAGCTGGCGGCGCTTGGCTACGGGCACCTGACCATGCAGAACCAAGCCAGGTTTGCCAAAAACCGTGGCCAGGAAGCGGCTTAAAGGTTCACACATTTCGCGAAATTGAGTGAAAACCAGGACTCTCTCGTGACGATCGCGGATCGTTTCGCAAATCTCCTGCAAGCGTTCGAATTTGCCGCTCTCTGGCGATGTAAACACTGGCAGACCGTGAAACAGATCTGGATGGTTGCAAATCTGCTTGAGCTGAAGCAAGGTCTTGAGCACAAGTCCTTTGCGCTCGATCCCTTCCGGCACCCTGTTCAGTTGTTTTTCCAAAGCTGAGACCGTCATCAGGTAAAGCGCTGCCTGCTTTTTCGTTAAACTCGCAAAGGCCTTCATCTCTACCTTGGCCGGTAGATCTGAAATCACAGTTTGGTCGGTCTTGACCCGGCGCAACAGAAAAGGACTGATCACTTCACGAAGGTGAGCATAACCATTGGGTCTGCCAGGAAGGCCTTTGCAGAATGCTGTAAATTCTGTCGGGGTGCCAAGGAGCCCTTTGTTCAGAAAATCAAATAAGGACCATAGATCGGACAGGCGGTTTTCAATCGGCGTACCTGTCAGTGCGATCCGCACGTTGGCAGACAGACTCTTGACGGCCCGAGTCTGCTTGGTGGCAGGATTTTTAATCGCCTGCGCTTCATCGAGAATGATCAGGTCCCAAGCAAAGGCCTTGAGCCAAGGCAGTCGCTGCACCAGTCCATACGTCGTCAGGATCACATCGCTGTCTGCCAGCAAGTGTTCTGGTGAGATCGAGTCCAGTGCGATGGCTGACGGATGCACGATCTGGTAACGCAGCGAAGGTGCAAATTGATCGATTTCCCTGGCCCAATTGGTCAGCAAGGTTGCGGGCAGTACGATCAGGCTGCAAGTCTGTGTCTTGCCAGATTGGTGCGGGGACCTGCTCGTTCGCCTGGTATTGAGCAATGCAATGACTTGGATCGTTTTACCCAATCCCATGTCATCGGCCAGACAGGCCCCCAGACCCAGCTGGGTCATTTCGGTAAGCCACTGCAAACCTTTCTGCTGGTAGGGGCGTAGCTGAGCTTTGAAATCTTCGCCAGTATCTGCCACGTCTTGGGTGGATGCAGCAGGAAGTTTTTGCGATAAACGGCTCAGATGCCTGGACAACCATTCGCCCTGGTTGATTTCGAGCGTATCCTCTGTCTGAAGCCCGGACATAATCTTTTCCGGAAAGAGTTGCAGACGAAACAGATCAAGGATCGAAAGGCCACTTTGTGTTGCCAATTTCTGGATCCGCTGATAATCGGCCAATAGCCGGGCTAACTCCGCCGGATCAGCTTCTATCCATTTACCCTTGATCATCTGCAGGCCAGCTGTACCATGAACAATCGCCTGGAGTTCATCTTCCGTCAGTGTTTCGCCATTGAGGACGATGTCCAGTTGGAAATCAAGCAAGGCTTCCAGCCCCAGGTGACTGGCTGGCTTGTCACCGACGGTCATTTTCAGCTGGGCACTTTGTTTCCGGTTTTTCCACCATTTGGGGATGCGACAGACAATCCCGCAGGACTCATAGAGCGGAATTTCCTTTAGGAAGGTCCACGCGTCCGCTGCAGAAACACGCAACGGCCGGATGATTTCGCCACTTTGCTGCCAACGGCGGATCAGGTCACTGGTTTGAGCAGCCCGATGGATCGAGGCAAGAAGCCGAACTTGTTCCTGCTGGCGAGATATCTGGTTCTTTTTGTCCGTGACTGGGTCTGCTGACAGACTGGACAGATCTGGCTGAGCCAGATTTTGCATCAGTTGCTGAAGCGGAACCTGACGCAACTGGCCGGAAGCTGCATCCCGGTCGGTGCAGGTCGCCAGGAAAGCAAATGGATAGGCGGGGTCTTTGTTCTCGACGAGATGGAAACAGATCCGGTCCGCAACATGCAGACGGGGTGCCATCTGTTGGAGATAGGACTCGACAGACCCCGGGAAACGTTCGATTTGTGCAGAGAATGTTTCCTGCAGCGATTGCCAAATCGAGTCGATCCAAGGAAAGGTCACCTGGAAATCCCCTGGCAGATAGGGCGCAAAAAAGATCAGCCGCGCCTTCTTGTCTTCAGCAAAATGAACCTCCGTCTGGCCGCGGGTAAACTCGATTCCCGGATCATGGGTCAATGCCTGGAAAAACTCAGCTGCAATCTCACGCAAAAAGGTCAGTGAAGGCGACAATGGGATGCTGGCATCGGAGGCGCCTAACCTGAAAAGCAACTCACCAAGCGATGGCTCACCAGCAACGAGCCGTTTCTGCAGCTCGATCTGCTGTTCAGAAAGCTGTGTCTCAGCTGGTTGCCAATCGAACTCAATCAGTTCTTCAGTAATCCAGGCGATCAATTCATGCGTGTTCATGGGTGGTAGAATGCCTCATCCAAAATCATTCATCGCTTTTAGTGTATCCTAGATCGCCGTAGCGTGCCACGTCACCTGTGCGGAAAAAAGACAGGGCAGGGCGGCAAGTCGGTGGGAGAGTAGGGCTGCGGCTGGGGTCGTGATCAATTTTCGAATGAGTGACCTGGCACCACACCACGGGCGCTCTTGAAATGGTCTGTGGTGACGCTTTTGTGATTTGCCCCAAGGTTCGTCTCGGGGATGTTGTGTTCATTCAGAAGGGGAAAATAGGTGCCACGTCACCAATGCGGAAAAATATCGATGCCAGGCTGCAACTGGCTGGGGGAGTAAGGCTGCAGCGGGGCTGATGATCAATTTCCGATTGTGTGACCTGGCACCACCTCACCGATGAATGACCCGAGGGCGTTTGTCATAGTCGGTCAGCTCCAGGGACCAATACCCCGCCCATGCTTTCATGGCCGGATATTCCGGATGGCCGGGGTCCAGCATGATTTCGCGAAATTTGACATATCCGCCGACTCCACCGACATCTTCCGGGGGTGTTTGACCGCTCGCTTCCACCAGGAAGGGTGACTCCTGGTCGTAATCCTCCAGAACATGAACAAGCTCGATTTGATGTTCCCAGCCATCGCCCATGTCGTAGGTGTAAATGACCTGCGTATAGTTCGGCAAAAAAGCTGCTAACGTCTGACCTTCCATCAGCACAGCTTTCTCATCGTATTCGAGGCTTTCCTTGTCCGGTACGATTCGGGCAACTGGCTCATCAGGATCCCCGGCATGGACGGCAAAATCATAGAGGTGATAGTCTTTCCAGCCAAATACCGATTGCAGCACCTCGTGCAGCCGTTCAAAGCTCAGGTCCGCTGGCACAATGATACGCCGCACCGCTTGATAAACGTCCAGATCCAATGTGATCAGCAATTCAAAAGCGCGGTATCGATAAGCTGGTTTGCTTGTCAGCTCGGATAGCGCGCGGACCATCGCCCGATAAGGCACGAACGCAGCATCCGGATTTGCAGCAGAAAAATTCACAGACAGGTAGTTGTTCTGCTCGCCAACCGTGTCGCTGAACATTTTTTCAACGCCAGTGTATTTTCTGCCAATGTGGAAACAACACTCCAGTCCCGCCTTTGTGACCCACGAGGCCGTTTGCCGGTTGTGATTTTGCACCCAAACAACATCACCTGCCCGGCGCATGTATTCATCAACGATCTCGGGATTGACGTTCATAACCAGCAACGAATGTTCAATGGCCTTTTTCACCATCGATTCGAGGTTTTTCAGATCTTTCCGCTTGACCTGGTAAATTGCCACCGTGAATCTCGTCTCGTGATTCACCAGAACGACCAGATCCTCTGTGCGACGATTTTCCCACACTTTGGTCCAGTTTGCTGTCCATGAAAACAGCGGATTTTCATTTTCTTGCGAAAGTGGCGTTTTTACACCCAAGGGATCCGCCAGCTTTTTTGTCAGTGCGATTTGCATGGTTTTACTTCCTTTAAAACAACTCTGTTTCCACGACGCAGTTTGTTTTGAGTTCTTCGACCAAAGCCTGCAGGGCTGCCACCACACGTGGCCGGATGTCACCACCGACCAGAACCAGCATGATGTCATCACCCACGTCAAGCTGCCCCTTGTTCAGCCAGGCTCGCACATAATGGATCCCTTCCATCCTGGATGCCAGTGCGATTGCCTCGCTGACCTTTTGCGCTTCGTAGGTAAAAAGCAGGCCTGTAATCGGCAATGTACCTTTTTCGTTCAGATGCGCCTGAGCTTTTGCCGTCTTGCGTACAACGCCGTTGTGAAAAAGATACATCCCGCAGTTGTCTGCGCGGGGGTCTGACTTGGCTTCTTTCAGCCAAAGGTCCAAGGATGGAATTTCATTTTTGCCCGTCTTGCTCATGACTGCCCTCCTCCTGATCATTGCGTTGGCACCGTATTCAAGTACATGGTAACACGACCTGGCCTGGCGCAAGGATTTGATTTTCCACAGCTGGCATGTCCCCAGCCAGATCCCTACGTAAACTGGCCTTATCAGAATGGGCAAAATCACCTAATTCGATAAGGCCAGTTTGCGTAGGGAGTTGTATGATGATAGAGGTACCAGACATTTGAGAGGAGATCATCCATGCACGAGAAAAAAGACTTCTGGCAATCATTTGCGGGTTTGCTGGCTCTCGGTCTGATCGGTGTTCTGACGTTGCCGATTGCGATCCTTCCCAGTTTGACTCTGGTTCAGCAAACTCAGCCCGAATTGGTGACGCTCCCCATCCCGCTGCTCGTGGCGCTATCCATGATCCAGCCAATCATATTATTGGCCATAGCTGTCGCGATCGGTTGCCTGTTAGCCCCTCGTACGGGCCTAGTTTCATTGCTCGCAAAAAAGATGATCCAGCGCACTCACATATGGCTGCGCTTGCGTAGAGACATCCCCCTGTCAGCGGCATTGGGTTTGCTACTGGCCGCACTGATTACCCTGCTGGACCGCCTGTTTTTACCCTTCATGGGCGCCGAGTTCCAATCACTGGTATCCGCGGAAGGCAATCCCTATCTACAACTGGTCCTGGGTCTGCTCTATGGTGGCATCACAGAAGAACTGCTGTTGCGCTGGGGCCTGATGTCGCTCTTTGTCTGGCTCGGCTGCCTGGTGGCCAATCGAATTTTAAAGCAATCCACCCCGGTATGCCAGCCAACACCCGTGGTTGCCTGGTCGGCCATAGTTCTGGCCGCCATCCTGTTTGGTCTCGGCCACCTGCCTGCCCTGGCCGCCTCCGTCACCCTGACCACACCGATCATCCTGCGCACCGTTCTGCTCAACATGTTGGGTGGCCTCATCTTTGGCTGGCTTTTCTGGCGCAAAAACCTCGAGTCAGCCATGATCGCCCACGCCATGACCCATGTCGGCTTTTTTATCATCGGCCTGATTTTTTAACGCGAGCAGCGCCAGGCCAGCATAGCTGTGGTTCTGCTGTATCGCTTGCCCGTGGCCGATCGCAGCGAAAATCGTTACAATGTTATCGATCAAATCAATACACGATAAAAGGACTGGTAGGAGCATCATGACGATCCAGGAACGATACAACCAATGGCTGACCTTTGATGAAGCGACTCAGGCCGAACTTCTGGCCATCACCGACCCCAAGGAGATCGAGGACCGTTTCTACCGCGATCTCGAATTTGGCACGGGAGGCTTGCGCGGCGTGATGGGCGCCGGGACCAACCGGATGAATGCCTACACGGTGCGTCGTGCGACTCTGGGCCTGGCCAACTACCTGAAAAGCAAAGTGGCGTGCTCTTGCCAGGTTGCCATCGCCTATGACTCTAGAAGCCAGTCGCGCGAATTTGCCGCCGAAGCAGCGTCGGTCCTGTGTGCCGCCGGGATCCAGGTTGCCCTGTTCAAAACCCTGATGCCAACGCCCGTTCTGTCTTTTGCGGTCAAGCATCTGGGCTGCCAGGCGGGGATCGTGATCACCGCCAGCCACAATCCCAGGGAATACAACGGCTACAAAGTCTATGACGAAACTGGCTGCCAGATCTTGCCAGCTGACGCGAGTCGCGTGATCGAGCAGGTCAATCAAATCACCGATTACCAGCAGATCCCTGTCCTGCCCCCGCATCGAGCTGCGCAAAATGGACTCCTGTACTGGATCGGCGAAGACGTGCTCCAGGCCTATTTGAACGAAGTCCGGAAACAGTCCATCTACCAGCAACCATCCGCCATCCGGGTGGTGTACACGCCGATCCATGGCACCGGCAATATCCCCGTCCGGGCCGTCCTGGAGCCGTTCAACGTTTCCATCGTTGCCAGCCAGGAAGAGCCCGATGGCGATTTCTCCACCGTCCGCTCGCCCAATCCGGAGGAACGCGATGCCCTGACCCTCGGCATCGAGCAAGCCCGGGCCGAAGGGGCCGATCTTGTTCTCGGTACCGATCCCGACTGCGACCGCGTCGGCGTCGCCGTCCGGCACCAGGGCGATTTCATCCTGCTGACCGGCAACCAGATCGGCGCCCTGCTGGTCGATTTCGTCACTCGCCATCGCGCCATCGCACCCCATTCGCTGCTGGTCAAGACCATCGTCACCAACGAGCTCGGCGCGACGATTGGCCGCAGCCGCGGCCTCGCAGTCGAGGACACCCTGACCGGTTTCAAGTACATCGGCGACCGGATCAACTCCTATGAAAAGACCGGTGACAAACAATTTGTCATCGGCTATGAAGAGAGCTTCGGCTACCTTGTCGGCACCCACGCGCGCGACAAAGACGCCGTTGTCGCCTCGCTGCTGATCGTCGAAATGGCTGCCTGGCACAAGGACCAGGGCCACACCCTGATCGACGCCCTCGACGAACTCTACCGCCAATACGGCTT
This sequence comes from Eubacteriales bacterium, assembly GCA_028684955.1. Taxonomy (GTDB): domain Bacteria; phylum Bacillota; class Clostridia; order Saccharofermentanales; family UBA5734; genus UBA5734. Next base: position 3,849 of record JAQUEY010000073.1, on the reverse strand, counting down.
TTTCCTCGACGCCCTCGATGCCTTCACCCTCAAAGGCGCCAATGGTGCCGCGAAGATCCAGGCCATCATGACCGAGCTGCGTGCCAACAGCCAGTCCATGATCCCCGCGCTCCGGACTGTCAAAGACTATGCCCAGGGCATCGACGGCCTGCCCGCCGAAAACGTCCTCAAATTCATCCTCGCAGACCATTCCTGGATCGCGGTCCGCCCCTCCGGCACCGAGCCCAAGATCAAGGTCTACTACTCGATCCAGGATGACAGCAGGGAAGAAGCACAAAAGAGATTGGACGGGTATCGCGACATTTTTCGCAAGATCGTGGAAGGATAAGTGTTAATTCTGTTGGCACGAGTAGTTGAAAACCCCTATTGTATAGGGTAAAATGATAATAATAAATTCATTTCAGTTCATTCTCGCTTTAAATAAAATATGGCAGGAGTGAGCATGACAAGAGAATTTGTTTCGACCAGTGTTTTTGATCAACAATGGGAAGCTTTGGGGCTTTCGGAAAATGAACGCAGATTGTTGGAAATCCATTTAATTAGCAACCCGATTTCTGGCGATGTCATTCCTGGAACCAACGGATTGAGGAAGCTTAGAATTCCACTCAAGGGGAAGGGCACAAGAGGCGGAGGTAGAGTCATTTATGTTGACTTTTTTCGTTATAACAGACTTTACTTGTTAGCAGTATATGGTAAAAACGAAAAAGCAGATCTCTCGTTTGAGGATAAAAAGCGATTAAACCAGATGATCCAATCAATAGAGCGACTGCTCAATGAAAAGACAAATTGGCAATTATGAACCATGAATTGAGGATGACAAGATGGCTAAGATAGTTGATGATCTTATTCAGGGACTTCAAGAAATCATTGATTACGAGCAGGGAAAAAGAAAACTGCGTGTTGATCAAATCTGTGTTGTTCCACTCAGTGCCTTTTCAGCTGAGGAGATTCGGAATATCCGGAAAATGCTGGGCATGTCGCAAAGCTCGTTCGCATCGGTCATTGGTGTGACAAAAAAAACGGTCGAAGCTTGGGAAGCTGGAACAAACAAACCAAGTGGTGCATCCGCCAGGTTGCTGCAATTAATCAAGGAAAATCCAGAAATAATTAACTCGCTTTGGGAACCCCGGCATGTGTCCTAACCAACTATTCAAGGGTGTTTGGATACAGTAGGATTTTATCCAATTTAGTTGATAGCATAAGTTGCTTCGGAGGATGACGGTCATGGTCAATAATCAATACCCGGAAAATGGCACCGATGGTTCAAACGCAGATCCTGCCCGACAGTTTTCGCAACCGGCGCCAAGCACTGAAAAGCCAACGGGTGTCCGCGTCAGTTGGCAGGTCATTATCGGCTTGATCCTGCTGATCCCAGCTGTGATCTTTGCCTTGATCAACGCGCAGATGGTCACGATCAGTGTGATCTTCAAGGAATTCAAGGCCCCCTTGATCCTGATCATTTTAGGCTCGATTGCCATCGGCAGCATCAGCACCTTGCTGGTCAGCTGGAACATCCGCCGCAAAAAGGCAAAAAAGCAGCGCAGCCAGATGTGAAGCTCAGATAACAACCGTAAGGTCAGCAGGGTGAAACCCAAAGATCGCCTGAAAAATAAAAAAAACCCGCTCGCATAATTTCGCTGCAGATCTTCCAATAAGGTCTCTCTAACGAGAGAGAATATTTAAAAAGTAGTTATTCACCACTTGTTCTTGTGTATTATATCACAATTTGCGAGAAAGAATTGGTGAAATCACACAATCGTATAAAATCGACAAATAATCAGGAAATACCTTGGTGGGGATGTTCACATTTGGTCAATCCATCAAGAGTCCCAGGGGTCCACGGCACATAAGGCCACGTGTCGTGCCCCTACATCCTCCTCCGGTGTCGTCGGGAGACGGGCTTGCCGAGGATTTCTGACAGGACGATGCCTTGGATCAGGTTGTTGGCGGTCAGGTTGAGTTTCAGTGGGTTGGGGGGCAGATCCTGAGTGGTGTGTTCATGCCGGGGAGGTGCTTGAACGCGGGGTGCTTGTGCACGGGGTAGGGAGGACTGGCCCCATGCGTCCGGTGGGGGTTGGACAGACGGACTTGGAGCGCCTGGCAAATTGCCAGACGCTCTGCCTCGAAACTGGGCAGCCGCCTTGGGATCAATCGCTTCGAGGATGTTGATCATTTCATTGATTTGGTCGACCAGTTTTGCCATGGTCAGTTATCCCCCTTGCGACAGGCTGGGGCGCAGATCATTTCTGCTCTCCAGCTGGCAGATCGGTCTTGCCAGTACTGGCAATCGAACCGCGCATCTGGGTGTCGGCGATGACATTTTGCATGTTGTAGTAATCCATGACGCCAAGCTTGCCTTCGCGCAAAGCCTCGGCCAGCGCCTTGGGCACTTCGGCCTCCGCTTCGACAACCTTGGCCCGCATTTCGACGACCGCCGCCTTCATTTCCTGCTCACGGGCCACGGCCATGGCCCGCCGTTCTTCGGCTTTGGCCTGGGCGATCCGTTTGTCTGCTTCGGCCTGGTCGGTCTGCAGCTGGGCACCGATGTTGCGGCCGACATCGACATCGGCGATGTCGATCGACAGGATTTCGAAAGCCGTGCCGGCGTCGAGTCCTTTGCTCAAAACGGTCTTGGAGATTCGGTCCGGATTTTCCAGTACATCTTTGTGCGTCAGAGACGAACCGATCGTGGTGACAATGCCTTCACCGACACGGGCGATGATGGTCTGTTCACCGGCACCACCCACGAGTCGGTCGATATTGGCCCGGACAGTGACCCGGGCTTTGGCCTTCAACTCGATGCCGTCCTTGGCGATCGCTGCCACCAGCGGCGTTTCAATGACTTTGGGATTGACACTCATCTGCACCGCTTCGAGCACATCACGCCCGGCCAGGTCGATTGCCGCTGCCCGTTCGAACACGAGCGGGATTTCCGCGCGCTGGGCGGCGATCAAGGCATTGACGACCTTGTCGACGTTACCACCAGCCAGAAAATGCGCTTCCAGCTGGTTAATGTTGACATCCAGGCCTGCCTTGGTCGCCTTGATCATCGGATTCACGACACGGGTCGGTACCACGCGGCGCAAACGCATGCCGATCAGGTTGAAAATGCCGACCTTGACACCCGCTGCTGCGGCAGAAATCCACAGCCCGACTGGAACAAAGCTGAAAAACAGCGATAAAACGAACAGGATCCCCGCAAAAGTCAGGATGTAAGACAGTAAATCACCAGTCATGATCAAATCCTCCTAGATAATCGTTTTTGCGTCGTTGGCGCTCATTCAACCGGCTTGACGACAATCCGGCGGCCTTCTGTGCGGACAATTTTGATTTTCGTGCCGCGCTCAATGAAATCACCATCTGTCACAATATCGAGACGGCGCCCGGCGAACTCACCGGTACCAGATGGTCGAAGCACCGTCAGGGCCACGCCCTCCTGACCCACCAGCGCGCTGGCATCTTCCGTTGCGCTGAAGCCATCCTCCCGTTTGGCCGCTTGCCAGAGGATCAGCTTTTTTGAGAGCTTGCCCTTTTTGGCTGAGCGGTAAACAATCACGATCAGTATGGCCAGCAAAACCAGCAGGATGGCAAACATGGCCAAGGCTTCCATCAGCGACCTGGCCGTCATTATGATGCCGACGACCAGCAAGAGCACACCGACTCCCCCGGCCACGCCAAAACCCGGTGAAAAGACCTCGATCACCAGGAAAAGCAGCCCCAGGATGAAAATAATCCCCTGAATCGTATTGATTGTCTTGAAAAAATCGAAAAACTCCAGAGCTAGTTGCAATGAAACCAAGAGAAACCCTCCACTTTCCGATCAACGTTCGTATAGTCACGTGCTGTATA
>JAQUEY010000265.1 GCA_028684955.1 Eubacteriales bacterium | reverse complement strand
GCCCGCAAGGCTTCGATCCCGGAAGAATCGGTCCATTCGATGCCCTTCCCGGTATCCGCGGAGCAGGTCGCTGCGGCGATCCTGACGGCCGATGCGATCGGCAGGCAGTTCAAAGCCGCGCGTTAATAAGCTGTAGGGCAGGTCAATCAAGATCGATCGGGAGGCATCCATGAAAAAAATCATTAACCAGCCAGAATCCGTTGTCCTGGACATGCTCCATGGACTGGTCTATGCGCATCCGGAACTGGCTCTGGACAGCAAATACAAGGTTATTACGCGCCGCAACCAGAATCCGGAAAAAGTGAACCTGATCAGCGGTGGTGGCAGCGGCCATGAGCCTGCCCATGCCGGTTTTGTTGGCACAGGCATGCTCGATGCCGCGGTGTGCGGCGATGTGTTTGCATCTCCGTCCCAGATCCAGATCTACCAGGCGATCAAATCCTGCGCCAGCAGCAAAGGCGTGCTCTTGATCATCAAGAACTACAGTGGCGACATGATGAATTTCCAGAACGCGGCCTATCTGGCGTCAGAGGACGGCATCGTGGTTGATTATGTCAAAGTCGACGACGACATCGCCGTGCAGGACAGTCTCTACACCGTGGGCCGCCGCGGCGTGGCCGGAACCGTATTTGTCCACAAAATCGCTGGTGCAGCCGCAGAACGGGGCCTGGATCTGGCTACAGTCAAAGCAGTGGCTGAAAAAGTGGTCCGCAATGTAAGAAGTCTGGGCTTTGCCTTCACATCCTGCACCGTGCCAGCCAAGGGCACACCCACCTTCACGCTGGGTGCAGATGAAATGGAATATGGCGTCGGTATCCATGGTGAACCGGGGATCCAGCGCGAAAAAGCGCTCTCGGCTGACGAGTTGGCCAAGCGGATGACAGAAGCGCTGGTGCACGATTTGAAGTTAAAGGACCAGAAGGGTGCTGAGGTGGCTCTGCTGATGAACGGCTTTGGTGCCACACCGCTGCAGGAACTTTATATCCTGACCCAATCGGTGGCGCGCGAACTGGATTGCCATGGCATATCGGTCCAGAAGACCCTGGTCGGCAATTATATGACCAGCATCGACATGGCCGGCGCCTCGGTCTCGATCCTGGCCCTCGACGATGAGCTGAAGCAACTGTTGGCTGAAACCTGTGACACACCGGCCCTGAAGCTCTCTGGACCGCTGGAGCGGTGCAGCTTCCAGGCTCGCGTCCAGGCCACTGGCCAGAGCTCCAACACAAGAACGGTAGAGCTGTCTTCCGATGCAGGCGTCATAAAGAACAACCAGCTCAGCGTTGACAATGTCATCTACGCGATCGACCGGATGAGCGACTGCATCATCGAAAACGAAGTGCCCTTCTGTGAACTTGATTCGTATGCGGGTGACGGTGACTTTGGCATGAGTGTAGCCAAGGGATTCCGCCAGCTCCAACGGGACTGGAACGATCTGCTGAGCAACCACAGCCAATCGATCGGGGATTTCCTCGAGTCCTGTTCGCTGATCATCATGGAGTATTGTGGTGGTGCCTCGGGTCCGATCTGGGGTTCGGCCTTCCGCGCGGCAGGCAGATATGCTGGCACCCGGACGAGTCTTAACCTGGCTGAGCTGGCCGACATGATGCGGGCGGCAGTCGTGGGCATCCAGAAGACCGGCGAGCGCTCGTTTGGCCGCGGTGCCGGTATAGGTGACAAAACCCTGATGGATGCCTTGATCCCTTGTGCTGACTCACTGTCAGCAGACGCCGCTGCTGGCAGATCTTTCCTCGAAGCGTTGCGTAACGGAGCTGAGGCAGCCAAGACTGGCGCCGAATCGACCAAAGCGATTGTCGCCCGGATGGGCCGGGCTGGAACCGTCGGCGAACGCAGCCTCGGCTATCCGGATGCCGGTGCCCATGCCTTGGGTGTGATTTTTACTGCAATCGCCGATAGCTTCCGGTAAGATGTGACTTGACCGCCCCTGCAGTCCAGACATCAAAATCTAGTTAGCAAAAGGTTTTTGCAGCTGTTCTGCAAAAACTTTTTGCTATTACAGTTTATTGCGTGATGGAGTGGTTGTTGGTCAACAATATCCTTGCTGTTCAGGACTTTCTGATAAATAAGGCCTGTGTTAAAATCAATAACAGTTCCTATCATGCGATCCATGCAGGTTACGATTTAAATGGCCAAACAAAAAAAGCTGATCGAGCTGCGGCATTACGACTTGCCGCCCAATGAATACATCTTGCCTTTGATCGGCGATACATGGAAGCGCCTTTATCAGGCTACGCCTGACCACTTGCATTTCCACAATCTGCTGGAGATCGGCTATTGCCATTTTGGCGATGGTGACCTTCATTTCGATGATGGCCCGTCCCGCCATTACTCTCAAGGCACGCTCACCATCATCCCCCGCAGTGTTCCCCATACAACAAATAGCAGCCGTACGGAGATCAATTACTGGGAGTACCTGTTCATTAATCTGGACGCCCTGGTCAGCCATGCATTTCCGGATAACGAAGCGCTGGCTCATAAGCTGACAGCAAGATTGAACGACTATTACCTGGTCTCTAATGACAAGGATCATCCGGTTCTGGCCGAGGGGATCTTGGCTATTCTGAACGAATACAAAAGCGGGACGC
>JAQUEY010000072.1 GCA_028684955.1 Eubacteriales bacterium | reverse complement strand
GGAAGAGGTGCAAGGTCTGACCGGACGCCCGGGCCAAGGCGTGTGGTGTCTGTATTATTTCAGGCTGTTGACGAGCTGCTCGTATTCAGCCGGATTGAGGAAATTCTTGATCGAGTAATGCATGGCATTCGGGGCCTGAGCTTTGGCTCGTTCGGTCAGTCCTTCGTGGGTGACAACGACTTTGGCGTCAGACGGGATTTCATTGACCGCCTTGTGAATGACTTTGATGTTGAGACCTGCCTTGTCAAGGGCTTTTTTCAAGGTTGTCGCGCCCATGGCAGACGAACCCATGCCAGCGTCACAGGCAAAGATGATTTCTGTGACAGAGCCTTTGGCAATCGAGGCAGCCTGGGCGGTTGTGGCTTTGTTCAGGGCTGTACCCTTGAAATCAGCTGTTTTCTGGGTCGCGGCAGCGAGGGCTGAATCATCAACCAAGGATTTGTCGGCCTTGAGGAAGATTGAAGCAACCAGGAATGAGACAACTGCGGCGACGGCAACACCGGCGAGGGTGGCCAGGAAGTTGCCAACACCACGGGGCGTCATGGCCAGGAGGGCAAAGATGGAGCCCGGAGAAGGAGTTGCCACCAGACCGGCACCAAGGATCGAGTTGGTCAGGACACCCGACGCACCGCCAGCAATGGCAGCCAGGATCAGGATCGGTTTCATCAGGACATAGGGGAAATAGATTTCATGGATGCCGCCAAAGAAGTGGATGAGGATGGCACCCGGGGCGGACATTTTGATGTTGCCTTTGGCAAACGCCCAGTATGCAGCCAGGATGCCCAGTCCAGGACCGGGGTTGGTCTCGATCAGGAACATGATCGATTTGCCGGCGGTAGCGGCTTGTTCGAGGCCGAGCGGACCGAGAACGCCGTGGTTGATGGCATTGTTCAGGAAGAGGATCTTGGCAGGTTCCACCAGCAGGGATACCAGAGGGAGCAAACCAGTGGCAACCAAAGCATTGACCCCGTTGCCCAGGACAACGGAGATGACTTCGACAACTGGCCCGATCGCAACCATGCTGAACATGGCCAGCAGGCCGCCGATAATGCCAGCTGAGAAGTTGGCGACGAGCATTTCAAACCCGGCTTTGATTTTGCCCTCGGTCAGATCGTCAAATTTCTTGATGATCCAGCCGCCAAGAGGACCGACGATCATGGCACCCAGGAACATCGGGATCGAGGTGCCAACGATGACACCCATCGTGGCGATTGCACCGACGACACCACCTCGGACACCATGGATGGTTTTGCCTCCGGTGTAGCCAATCAGCAAGGGCAGCAGGTTGATAATCATCGGTCCGACCAGAGCCGCAAAACGTTCGCTGGGTGTCCAGCCAGTCGGGATGAAGAATGTGGTGATCAGGCCCCAGGCCAGGAATGCGCCGATGTTCGGCATGACCATACCGCTCAGAAAGCGGCCAAAGTGCTGGATTCTCGTCCGGAAACCCGTGTCCTGGGTTTTGGCGGCAGATGACATGAACATACCTCCTCAAGGTTGGCCAGCCCTTCGGTAGGGCTGTCCACAGATTCGACCCGGCCAGTCAGGCCGGTGCAGCGGTGCTGCCAAAAGGGTATTTTGTCGGAACAGGGAGGCAAAGCTTTGCTATGTTTTTATAATATAGTCAAAGACATCCAAACGCAAAACAAACTAGTCACGAATGCGATCAAAAACAATCATGACAAAACTGAAGATCAGCCTTGCTGGGGCCATTGATCTTGCGGAACATTGCGATAGACGTCTTTTAGGCTATGAAAGCCATTGGCGATGATGACCTCGTTGATATTGGCTCGGTTGACAGCCACGGGGATCAGGCGGGCATACGGAATCTGGACTCCATTGACATCAAACGTGTCATTGGCCTGGGGCGAATTGCCCTGGGCCAAGGTAATGGCAGCCTCAGCTGCTGCCTTGGCCAGCGTTCCGATCGGCTTGTAGACAGTCATCAGCTGGGTACCTTCGACGATGCGCTGGCAAGCGTCAAGGTCAGCATCCTGGCCGGTCACGGCGATGTCACCACTCTTGCGGTACAGGGCCAGGGCCCGGACTGCTGCACCGGCCAGTGCGTCATTACCGCAGAGAATGCCGTCAAATTCGATATCCGAATCCAGGATCTGGCGGAATTTGGCGTAAGCGTCATCGGCACTCCAGTTGGTGGCGGATGTCTCGCGGACGATGACATGATTGGGATACTCGGCAAAGACCGTGTCGATCCCTTTGCGGATCAGAGCCGAATTCCAGTCTTCGGCAGAGCCATTCATCAAGATGTAGCGGCCTTGCGGATTTTGCCGGACCAGGGCCCGGGCCATCAACTCGCCGACGGCAGCACTGTCAAATGAAATATAGAAATCCAGATCAGTCTGGTGGATCATCCGGTCATAGGCAATCACATGGATGCCGCGTTCTTTGGCCAGACGGATCTCATCTCCGAGCACTTTTTCATCAATGGCCACGATCACCAGGACATCGACCGCTTTCTTGATCAGGTAGCGGATCTGGTTCTCCTGCTCTTCACTGCTGCCATTGGCATTCTGGACAATGACCTCGCCACCTTGCTCATTGACCGCTGCAACAAAAATGTTGCGGTCACTCTCCCAGCGTTCGATGACCAGTGTATCCATGGCAAACCCGATCACAGGCTGCGTGGATGCGCCTTCGGCCACGGTTTCTCCCGTCTGGTCCTGCGGCTGGCAGGCAGCAAGGCCAAGAGCCAGGAGGATGGTCAGGCTGATGGAAAGTGCGCTGCGAACGAATCGGTGTAACATAATCCTCCGGTGGCCTGTGCGTTTCGAGGCCGGATGGCTCAGACCCGGTACTCGGTTGGTGTCTGGCCGATGATTTTCTTGAAAATGCGGCTGAAATAGTTCGGGTCGGTGTAGCCGACGGCCGAACTGACTTCCTTGATCGATAAACGGCCCTCGCGCAGGAGCTGACAGGCCTTGGCCATGCGCAGGTCTGTCAGGTAATCGATGAAGGTTTTCCCAACTTGACTTGAAAAAAGCCGGCTGAAATAATGTGGGCTCAGGGCGATGCTGTCTGCTATGGATTCGAGGGAAATATTGCCGGCGTAATTGTCATCGATCAGTTTCTTGGCAGCTGCGATGATGTCACTGACCGGCCGGCCACGCACACCTGACAGCTGGATCGCCAGATCCCTGACCTTGTCCTGAGTGATCTGGCGCAATTCAGGAATGCTTGCGGCATGAAGCACCCTTTCCAGATCAACCGGACTGCCTGGTCCATCCTTGCCCAGCTCATTCTGTCGCGCAGCCAAGATCAGCCATTCCAGCGCCTTGTTTCGCAACGCAGGCAGATCTACCGTGCCGGCTGTTTCCAAAGATGTGAACACTTGATTCAAATACTGGCTGGCCAACTCGTGGTCTCCCTGGCGTATGGCCTGCAAGAAGCTGGTCTCAAGCCAGCCAAGGTAGCCTTTGCTGCCGGTATTGAGCAAAGGGAGCAAATCCGGGAAAAATCGGAATTCCCCGGCCGGGGTCTGCTGCAAAGCCAGAAGCGATTCACGATAAGCGTCATGGAACTGGGCGGTTGATTCGACCAGGTTGCTGATCCCCATGCGCAGCTCAACACCACTGTCCCGCGACACCCGTTCGAAAATCTGTTCCACCGTGTCCCGGCTGCCTGACAAGTCTTCCTCCACTGGCAGGAACACCACGATCCTGTTCAGAAGCAGGGGGCCCACCAGACACGGTGCTACCAGTTTAATCGATTCGCGCAACGAATGAAAATCACGGTTCAGGCGCATGTGCTGGCCAATCCGGTTTGGCATGACGCCGTCCGGGTGGCGCTCCCCGAATTCCAGCGTCAGGAACAGGCCATTGGCGAATGGCAAATCCAGAAGTTCCAGATAGCGCCGGGTCTCGTCTTCCTGTTCATCGGCAAATATGACCGAATAGAAAAAGCCGGTCTCCAGGATCGAGCGGACATTCTCCAGTTTTTCCCGCATCGCCAGCTCTGACAGCCGCTTCTGGCGCCGGGCGTCGACGAGGGCCAATGCTGAGCCAACCGCTTCTACGATCCGTTTCTTGTTGAACGGTTTCATCAGGTATTCAAGCACACCCAGGCTGACGGCTTGCTTGGCATAATCGAACTTGTCCAAGGCAGTGAGCAAGATGAACTGGGTTCCTGGCGAGGACTCACGGATGGTCTTGATGGCTTCTATCCCGTTGATTCCCGGCATGTTGATGTCCATGATCGCCAGATCCGGGTGGGTCATTTCCGCCTGGGTGATCGCTTCGCGGCCCGTATGGGCCAACGTGACCTGGCACTCCTCCCCAAAGTGTTGCTGGATGATGAAGGACAGGGATTCCAGGACGATCTGTTCATCGTCCGACAATAAAATCTTGTACATGCGCTAGGTCCCCCTCATGACTCTGCCTGATCGTGTGCTGGAGCACTGTGGTGATCCAGAAGGACCGGAAAGGACAACCGGATGGTCGTCCCCTCGATCCCGGGTCCACTGATGATGTCAATGACATCATCGCGATGGAAAAACAGACGCAGACGGGTCACCACATTGGTCAGTGCTATGCCGGCCCCGCCTCCCGCCTGGATATCGGAATCTTCAGCGGTCAGCTGGCTGGGCGAGGCTGTTGCGAGAGGTTTTGCATCCAGGATTTGCCTGATCTTCACGGGGTCCATGCCTCGGCCATTGTCATGGACCAGGACCTCGACTGAATCGTCCTTGCACTGGGCTACCAAGTCCACCCGGCCACTCTGTTCGACATCCCTCAAGCCATGATTGAGCGCATTTTCCACCAAGGGTTGCAAGACCAGTCCCGGCATGCGGATGAACAGGCAATCCGGATCAATGGATTCGTGGTAGGAGATCCTGTCACCAAACCGCACTTTCTGGATGTATATGTAATCCTTGGCCATCTGGATCTCATCTCGCAAGGTGACATCGCGGTCAAACAGCTTGATGTTGTAGCGATAAAAATCGGCCACATGTTCAACAAATTCGGAAGTCCGGTCAGCGCCCTCCAGCATGGCCATCTGGGCCCCTGTGTTGAGGGCGTTGAACAGGAAATGCGGGTTGATCTGGGCCTGGAGATTTTTCAGCTGGGCGACCTGGAGCAGGTTCTCCATCACCAGTTCATGTTCCTTCTGGCGCGTCTCACGGATCAAATTATCCCGGATCTGGGCCACATAGGCCTTGAGGCTGATGATCATGGCGTTGAACGCCTTGGCCAGAACATGGACCTCATCGTGTGAATCGACATCGATGGGCGCAACATCCAAGTTCCCTTCAGCCACCAGCCCCGCACGCTGAGCCAGCTGGGCTACCGGACGGGTGATGCGCAGAGCAGTCAGAAGGACCACACCGAAATTGATCACCAGGATAAGAGCCAGGATCAGGATGTCCAGGAGCTGGATCTGGTCGAGCAGCTGGCCCATGACCTGGTACTGGGAGTAATTGCTTTCGAACCGGTTTTTGTTCAACTGGTCGGCATATTGGATGATGTATTCATAAATTTGCGAACTTTTATTGTAATGATCGGTATAAGCTGCAATATCACGGCCGCGCTTGGCCTGGATGGCACTTTGGGTTTCGGCGTTGTAGCTTTCGATCATGCGCCGGATGTTGCGTTCCAAAAGCAGCGGATCGGCATCATACACGCGGTTGTTGAGCAAAACTGCCTTCTCGCTTAGACTGTCGGAGGCCCGGTAGTAGTTTTCCAGGGCAGTCGAACTTTTGGTGGACAGATAACTCTCCGTATAGGTCTGGACCTCACCCAAGGTCATGACCAGGTCAAATATGGCCGCATTGCTGGCATAGGTGGCATTGAGCCGGTCAACGATAATGTTGATCGACAGGATGTTATAGACGGTCGAGGCTCCGACCAGGATGCCAGTGAGCAAATACGGAATCAGCAAGCGCTTGAACAGCGAATTGGGTGTTACCAGATGGCGGAGCCGTTCAGCCCAGGATCCAGGAACTGCAGGTTTCACCGGCTGCCCTCCTGGATGTAGGTATCCACATTTGTCTCATCGATGGTCACGAGATCCGACGGGATATAATCGCTGGTGCGGTTGTTGGTCTTGATTTCAGCCAAAGCCAGGATGCTGTCATAGCCGATCTGGTATGGATCACTGGCAATGACTGCCTGAATCAGGCCGCTCTGGATATATTCGAGTACATCCGGGTTTTCCTGGTAGCCCAGGACACCGACCGAGCTGGCTCGACCGTCATCCACCAACGCCTCGACCACCCGCAGGGTGTCACCCACGTTCAGGCTGATGATCGCGCGGACAGCAGATTGATCATTGACCAGCAGGTCCCGGATAGCCTGTTCAGCGGAAAAAACACTGTCACGGTTGATTTCCAGGCTATTGAGGGTCAGGCTGGGATAGCGGGCCAGATAATCCTGCAAGCCGGCCACGATCTGGTTTTCCGACAGACTGGCTCGCTCGGGATCTTCACTGACCAGGATGATGATCTCACCGACCGGGTTCTGATCGGTCACCAGCTGCCCAAACGTCTGGCCCAGATCATAGCTGTTGACGCCGACAAAGCACTGGCGCAGGCTTTCTGCGGCATCATACTCCAGCGTGACCACGGGGATTTGATTCTGTACGGCCAAATCGATCGCCTGAGTGGTCAGATCCATTTCGACCACACACGTGGCAATCCCATCCAGACGGGCTGCCGTGGCAATCTGGATCTGCTTTGCTGTCTGGTCGGTGGAAAAGCTCTTGGGTCCGACCAGCTCCACAACGGCATCGACCTCGGCCGCAGCAGCCCGGGCACCCGCATAGACTTCTTGCCAATAGGGTGAATCCGTCTGTTCAGCGACCAGAACGAAATGGTAACGAGCCTCGCGCTCCGTCACCAAGACCTGGGCCTGCTCCAAAAGGCGTTGGCGCAGGGCATTCATCGCCAGAAGCGCAAACAAAGAAAGCAGCAAGATCGACAAAACTGCCAATAGATATAGATGGCGGGTCAGAAAATCACGCAGCCGGATGGAAAAATCCCCCCTGTCCACGGCATTGAATCAATCGATATTTTCCCGGGTCCGGATATCGATCCGGGTGAACTGGTATTTCTCCGTAACCTTGCGGTTATAGAAAAGCAAATCGACCAGGATCTTGATCGGTTCATAACCCTGTTTCTCAGGTTCCTGGAGAATGGAGAAATCAATCTGCCCAGCCAGCATGAGCTGGCGGGTCGATGGAATCATGTCGAAACAGACCACCCGCGTACCTGGCTTGCCAAACTGGCGGATCGCCCGGGCCATGCCATCGATGCCGGAGCTGGTCATATAGAAAGCATCCGCCGGTTTGCCGCTGCGCAGATAATCCCGGGTGACTTCGTAAGCTGACTCAGATGTGTTGTCATTGTGCAGGACAGCAGCAAGCATCCGTTCCGGGCATTCGGATTTGAGGTAGGACCGGAAGCCCGCAAGACGGTCGCTGAGTGATTTGAATACAGCAGGTCCTGTGATGCAGACGATGTTGCTGCCTGGTGGCAGGACTTTGCACATCAGGTCTGCCGCCACCCGGCCGCTGCGGCGCGAGTCCTGGCCAACATAGCACAAACGTCCAATACCGGACAGATCGGTGTTGAAGGTCACAACCGGTATCCCCAGTTCCCGGAACTCCAAAAGGGCCTGGCGGACCTTCTCATCGTCAAAAGGGCTGATGACAAGACCCGATATTTTCTTGTCCAGCAGCGTGTGAATGCAGGACAACTGGTGTGCAGCGGTGCTTTGTGTCATCTCGATGACTTCAAACTGGATGCCAAAATTGGCATATTCGGCTATGCCACGCCGGACTCCCTCGAAAACTTCCAGGAACAACGGATCCGCGGCGCTGGGGACAAGGATGCCGATCCGGATGTCTTTTTTCTGGAATGCAAGAGCTTTCCCGGCCAGATTGGGTTTGTAGCCCATCTCCTCGGCGATCTGGCGGACGCGCTCGCGCACGGCCGTACTGACACCAGGCCGGTCATTGAGGACCTTGTCGACTGTACCACGAGACACATTGGCAGCTTCTGCGATCGAACGAATGGTTGCCATATCGGTTACCCTGCTTCTCAGCTTCATGCGATTATTGTAAACTATATTGGACTTCGGAACCAGAAGGAGCAGGACATGACAACCTTGAAAGATGTAGCTAAGCTAGCAGGCGTCACGGTGACAACCGTTTCGCGTGTCCTGAACAACCGCGGCTATATCAGCACAGAAACGCGCGGCAAAGTGATGTCGGCGATGAAAACCCTTGATTACCAGCCTAATGAGCTGGCCCGGTCCCTGATTTTCCAGCGCTCCCGCATCATCGGTGTGATCGTCCCATCGATCGCCCACCCTTTTTTCGGGTTACTGGTCAATGCGCTCGAGTACGAGGCAGCCAGGCGCGGCTATAAAATCCTCCTGGCCAATTCCCGCCACGACGAAGAAAAAGAACTGGCCTACCTCGACATGCTCAAACGCAACAAAGTTGACGGCATCATCCTGGCCAGCCGTACGACAGAAACCAAGCCCTTCCTGAATGCCAATTTGCCGTTGTTATCCTACGACCGCGAGCTGTCGCCTGACATCCCGATGGTCAGCGCCGACAATTTTGAGGGTGGCCGCCTGATCGCCCGTCATCTGATCGCCCGCGACTGTCGCAATTTGCTCTATATTTCAGGCAGCAGCAATGTCCGGCAGTATTCCAACCAGCGCGGCAACGGATTTTTAGAGGTTTGTGAAGCCTCCGGCCGTCGTTTCGCCGTGTATGAAACCGAGGAAGCATCCTTCAACAGCCAGCAATATGAAGCCTCGATCGCCAAAGCCCTCGATGCACACCCCCAGGTGGATGGCATTTTTGCCTCCAGTGATGTCATCGCTGCCCAGGTGATCCGGCAACTGGCTGCCCGGGGCAAGAAAGTGCCGGACGATGTCCGGGTCGCCGGATTTGATGATGTCCAGATTGCCAGTCTGCTCCAACCTGCCCTGACAACCATTCACCAGCCTGTCGAGGCCATGGTCATCCAGATGTTCGAGCTCCTTGAGCGCAAAATGAAAGGGGCTCCTACCCCCGCCAAGACGATTCTGCCGGTTGAACTGGTCGTGCGTGAGTCAACCTGATGACGTGATGCGAGGCGCTTGTCCTGCGTGTGAGTGCTGCCGAGTGCCGCTCGATCAGGCAGCCAGGTCTTTGTGCAGCCATTTGCCGCTCCGAAGGCGCAGGATAAACAGCAGGGAGCGCAGGGCCCAGTCGCTGATCATGGCAATCCAGACCCCGATCACGCCGATGGAGAACACAGCGGTCAGCAGGTAACCCAGCCCGATGCGCAGCACCCACATGCTGACCATGGTCACCACCAGCTGGTAGCGCACATCGCCTGCGCCGCGGAAACCGGCCGCCAAGGCAAACGAGGACGGCCAGAACATGGGCTGGGCGATCAGATAGAGAATCATGATCGGCAGCGCCGCCTGCCGGGTAGCCGGATCCTGAGTATAGAGACCGATCACCGGTCCGATCACCGGCAGAAACAGCAGAGACATCCCCACCAGGATCGCCGAACAAAAAGGGATGGCGAACGTCAGCAACGTCCGGGCGCCTTCTTTGTCTCTGCGACCGATCGCCTGGCCGACAATCGTGGTCAAGGCCAGGCTCATGGCCACCGTCGGCATTGTCGCAAAGGCAGCAATCGAGCTGCAGATGGCATTGGCCGCCAGGGCCACAGTCCCCAGGCTGACAATGAACATCTGGACAATCAGCTTTCCTCCATTGAACATCAGCTGTTCAAATCCTGCCGGAACCCCCAGGAACAGGATCGTACCCATTTTTTTCCTGTCCACGGCCAGAAAGCGGCGCGGGGCCCAGGAAAAGGCGAGGTCGCTCCTTTTGAGCATGACAATGGCCAGGGCAAATCCCAGCACCCGGGCCAAAGTCAGACCCCAGGCTGCCCCTGCCACCCCATAGGCGGGTGTTGCCCATTTTATAAACCCCAAATCGAGGCGAAAGCCATAAATCAGGATAGAACTCAGGAAGATATTGGCCAGGTTCATGACGATAGAAATCGACATGGGGGCTTTCATGTTGCCATTCCCCCGCAACACGCCAAAAGCGGTTGTCGCCAAGGCCAGGGGTGGATAAGACCAGACGACGATGCTCAGGTACGAAAGCGAATTTTGCCGCACCAGGACTTCCGTCCGGCCGAACAGAAGATCCACCAGGGTATGCTGGTAGCCTGCAACCAGGACAGTAAGTACCAGAGCGAGTACGATGCTGGCCAGCATCGCCTGGCTGGCCGCTCGGCTGGCTGACAGCCGGTCCTCCCGCCCTGTGAACTGGGCCACCAAGACCGTACCGCCAATCGCAACCGATGAAAAAACCGAGATCATCACATTGTTGATTGTATCGATGTTGCCGACAGCCGACACGGCCTCCCGGCCGAGATTACCGACCAGCATGGTACTGACAGCCCCCATCAGGACAATGAAAAACTGTTCGACCAGGACTGGCAGAGACAGTCTGATAATGGTGCGGCTCAGATGGATGATCGTCGGACGGTCGTACATGTGGTTGACTCCAGAATGCATGGGCAAGCAGTTTGATCATTATCCACCTGATTGTCCCTCAGGTCAAAGGCCATGCTATAATCGAACGTATCAAACACGGTGGGTGAAACAAGATGAGCAACGTCGATCTGATCATCAAAAAGCGCAACGGCACGGTCCTGACACCGGCAGAGATTGACAGGTTTGTCATGGGCGCCAGTGATGGCAGCTGGCCGGACTACCAAGTCTCAGCCATGCTGATGGCGATGTTCCTTAAAGGACTCGACGACCGCGAAACAAGCGACTTGACCTTGGCAATGGCGCGCTCTGGCCGTCAGCTCGATCTTTCTGGATTGCCGGGGATCAAAGTCGATAAGCACAGCACCGGTGGTATTGCGGATACCACTACGCTCATTGTCCTGCCCCTGGTGGCGTCCTGTGGCGTTCCGGTCGTCAAAATGTCCGGCC
>JAQUEY010000071.1 GCA_028684955.1 Eubacteriales bacterium | reverse complement strand
ACCATGCGGGTGATGATCACATCGTGCTCAGAGGCAATCGGGGCGGCTTCGTCCTGTTCTTCGGCTGGCAGGTCCGGGATGATCACGCCATCGACACCGACCTCGCGGCAGGTGGCAAAAAACAGGTCGAGGCCCATCTGGACGATCGTGTTGTAGTACAAAAGGAAAAGGATCGGCTTGTTGCTTGTGGTGCGCAATTCGCGGACCAGATGGAAGGCATCGACGATCGAGGTGCCATTGGCCAGCGCGCGGGCGTCGGCGGCCATGATCGTCGGACCGTCGGCACTTGGATCGGAAAACGGGACACCGATCTCCAGGATGTCGCCGCCGTTTTCGAGCAGGGCGCGGGCGATGGCCAGGGAGGATTTGAGGTCAGGGTCTCCCGCCACAATAAATGGGATCAGGGCTTTCTGACCTTTTTGGGCCAGCTGGGCCAGGGTGATTTCAATGCGATTGGTCCGTGCCATGGTCATTCCTCCCGGTTGTCGGTCATCAGAAGACCGTGGTCTTGCTGGTAGGCCTGGATGGCAGCGACGTCTTTGTCACCGCGGCCGGACAAGGTGATGACGACGACATCTTCAGGGCCGAATTCGGTGGCGATTTTGCGCAGCAGGGCGACGGCGTGGGAGCTTTCGATCGCCGGGATGATCCCTTCCAGGCGCGACAGCCAGGCAAAGGCATCGACGGCCTCCCGGTCGGTGATGGGGGCGTACTCGGCGCGGCCGGACAGTTGCAGCCAAGCATGCTCGGGTCCGATCCCGGGGTAGTCCAGACCGGCGGAAATCGAATAGACGGGCGCGATCTGGCCTTTGTCGTCTTGGAGGAACAGCGAATGCATGCCATGGAAAACGCCCGGTTTGCCGTAGGCCATGGTCGCTGCATGGCGCGGCGTGTCGATGCCTTCGCCAGCTGCCTCGGCACCGATCAGGCGCACCTCGGTGTCATGGATGAAGGGGTAGAAGGTGCCCATGGCATTGCTGCCGCCGCCGACACAGGCGATCAGGGCGGTGGGCAGGCGACCGAGGATGGCCAGCGACTGTTCCCGGATTTCATCTCCGATCACGCGCTGGAAATCGCGCACAATGGTCGGATAGGGATGGGGACCCATGACGGAGCCAATGACATAATAGGTATCGTCAGCGCGGCGGGTCCATTCGCGCATCGCCTCGCTGGTGGCGTCCTTGAGCGTGGCTGTGCCGGAGGTCACTTTGTGCACCGAGGCACCAAGCAGCTCCATGCGGTAGACGTTCAGAGCCTGGCGTTCCATATCCTCGGCGCCCATGAAAACCGTGCACTCGAGGCCAAAAAGCGCGGCGGCTGTTGCGGTGGCCACACCATGCTGGCCTGCGCCCGTTTCAGCAATCAGGCGTTTTTTGCCCATGCGCCGGGCAAGCAGGACCTGGCCGAGCACGTTGTTGATTTTGTGGGCCCCGGTGTGGTTGAGATCCTCACGCTTGAGGTAGACCCGCGTGCCCAAGGCCTGGCTTAACCGTTCGGCGTGGTAGAACAGCGAGGGCCGGCCAGCGTAATCCGCGAGCAAACGCTTGTATTCGGCAATGAAGGCTGGATCGGCCATGGCCTCGGCATAGGATTTTTCCAGTTCCAGCAGGGCAGGCATCAGGGTTTCAGCGGCATAGCGGCCGCCAAAGGGGCCAAAACGGCCAGGTTTGTCACCAGGATAGGGAGCAGGTTTAGGTGTCATCGTTCATTTCCTCACTGTTTGGTTTTCGGACTGTTTTGCAAAAAGCATCCATGAGGTCCGCTTGTTTTTCCAGATGGCGCTCGATGCCGCTCGAGCAGTCGACAATGGCTGGGTGCAGGGCACGGATGGCTGCAGCGACATTGCCGGGGTTGAGCCCGCCCGCGCAGGCCACAGAGTGACGCTGGGCAAAGGCAGCGAGCTGCTGCCAGGGAAAAGTCTGGCCGGTGCCGCCGGACTGGCCACCAACTTCGGTGTCGAGCAGGATGACGTCCGGCTGGGCATCATCCTGGCCGAGCTGGGCCAGCGTACTTTCAAATGCTTCGGCACGCTGGATGGCGGCTGCCGGATCGACCGGGATGGCCAGCTTTTGCCAGATTTTCGTGCCTGGGGGCAGTTTTTGACGCAGGGCCGCCCATTCAGCCGGACCTTCGTCTCCATGTAATTGTACCGCAGCCAGCCTGACTTGGGCGGCAGTCGCTGCGATCTGGTCTACGGTTTCATTGACGAAAACGCCGACCGGGCGGATCCGGGGGTCGAGGTGCGCGACCAGAGCGACGGCTTGATCTGGCGTGATCTGGCGTTTGCTGGGTGCGAAGATCAGGCCGATGTAGTCTGGCTGGAATTCGTTGGCCAGAGCGATATCCTGAGGGCGGCGCAGGCCGCAAAATTTGATCCGGGTCATCCTGGCATCTCCGCATACAGCTGGTGGATGGTGGCGGCGACCGACTCCGGGCTGCCGCCAGCGCGCATCAGAGTCTCGCCGACCAGGACGGCGTGGGCGCCGGCGCGGTAGACGCGGGCCATGTCGTGGGCCGTGACGATGCCGCTTTCAGAGACGACGATCCGGTCATTGGGGATGATCCCGGCCAGGCGCTCGGTCACGCCGAGATCGACATGGAAAGTCTTGAGGTCGCGGTTGTTGATGCCGATGATCTGGGCGCCACAATCCAGCGCCCGCATCAGCTCATCGAGGGTGTGGACTTCGACCAGGACATCGAGCCCCAGTGACTGGGCCAGGTGGATGAATTCGCGCAGCTGGCTGTCCGAAAGGATGGCCACGATCAAAAGGATCGCCGAGGCACCGAGCAGGCGAGCTTCATAGATCTGGTAGGAGTCAACGGTGAAATCTTTGCGCAGGATCGGCTGGGGCACCGCCGCATGGACCGCCTGTAAATGCTCATCCGAGCCGAGGAAGAAATCTTCTTCGGTCAGGACGGAAATGGCCTGGACCTCTGCCTGGGCATAGGCGCGTGCCTGCTCGACTGGCCGGAAATCCGGAGCGATAATGCCTTTGGACGGCGAAGCCTGCTTGATCTCGGCGATCAGGCCGAGGCTTTTGGGTTTGCGCAGAGCTGTGGCGAAACGTGCGATGGCGACATCGCCGGGGTTAGCACTGGCAAGGTGTTCTGCCTGGTGGCGCAAATCCTGCAAGGAGATTTCGTTCTGGCGCTGTTCGAGGCGGAAGCGCTTCTGCTCGACGATGCGGTCGAGGATGGTGCCGGTCAGGATCGTGCTCATCGAGCGACCTCCTCAGCGTGGTGGCGCACGGTGCGCAATCGTTCGATCAAGCGTGTGACAGCCCCGGAATCAATCGCTTCCTGAGCCATGCGGAAGCCCTCTTGGAGGTCCTTGGCCTTCTGGCCGACGTAGATCGTCGCGGCTGCATTCATCAGGATGACGTCACGGACCGGCCCGCGTTCGCCGTGGAAAGCGGCTTCGACGATCCTGACATTGTCAGCGGGGCTGTCGCCTTTGATGGTTTCAAGGGGGGCAGGTGTCAGGCCAAAATCCTGGGGCCGGATCACACTGGCCTTGATCTGGCCGTCCTTGAGTTCAATGACCGCGGTTTCACCACTGATCGTGATTTCGTCGGTGCGATCACTGCCATGGACGATCAGGGCGTGCTGGACACCGATCGCCTTGAGCGTTTCGGCGACAAATGGCATGATCGCCGGATCATGGACGCCGATGACATGGCCCTGGGCTGATGCCGGATTGGAGAGGGGCCCGAGGATATTGAACAGTGTGCGGATCCCGAGCTGGCGCCGGACCGGTGCGGCAAAGCGCATCGCCGGATGGAAAGTCGGCGCGAACATGAAGCCGAAACCGTAGGTTTCGATGCAGGACTGGACCTCGGCCGGGCTCAGGGTGATGTCGAGCCCCAGCTTTTCATAGAAATCGGCACTGCCGGACTTGCTTGAAACGGAGCGGTTGCCGTGCTTGGCGACCTTGGCTCCAGCTGCGGCGGCAACAAGGGCAGCAGCCGAGCTGATGTTGACCGTCCCAGTCTGGTCGCCGCCGGTACCGACTGGATCGACCAGGAAATCGACCGCCGGATGGATGCGGATCGCAAAATCGCGCATCGAGCGCGCCGCCCCGGTGATCTCCGGTACGGTTTCGCCTTTGACACGCAGGCCGGTCAAAAA
This sequence comes from Eubacteriales bacterium, assembly GCA_028684955.1. GTDB lineage: Bacteria > Bacillota > Clostridia > Saccharofermentanales > UBA5734 > UBA5734. The sequence goes on along the minus strand of JAQUEY010000071.1, from coordinate 6,896 downwards.
GGCAGCAATTTCAACTGGCTGCGCCTCGCCGCTCATGATTTCATTGACTGCTGCGAATGCCTCGGCCTCGCTCAGATGTTTGCCCTCGCTGATTTTCCGGATAACTTGATTCAACTGACCCATACTGGACCTCCTTGTGTGGTGTTTTTTACCGTCCATTAGGCCGGAAAAAACAAAAAAACCCTTGTCCTCTCTGGGACAAGAGCTTCCACTCCTGCGGTACCACCCGGATTGGTCTTTCGTCAAATAGAAAGACCCCCTCTGCTCACGCACAATCATGCGCACTCGCCGGATAACGGGCCGAGTCCCCGTCAGCGCCTACTCGTCAAACTTTCGGGCTGCCCTCCTGAATCCATTCGACCCGGCGTCTCATGCTGCACTCTCACCAACGGCAACTCTCTGGAATGACCCATCCGGATGTACTCGCTTCAGTCATAGGTTTATGGCTGATTTAATTAGGACCTATCTTAGACGCGTTTCTGGCATTTGTCAACAGGGGGGTACTGGGGGCTCTTTATCTAATTCCGTGAAATGTGGTGCAGAAATTTGGCATGGGATCAACCCCTCACGCCAAGTCTGGCACTGGATCGTGCAATTGCCGTCCGCGGTGCCACCCCTCGCGCCCCTGCGCCCCCAGTCCCTCGCCCTGGCGCCCCCACTTTTCCACAGTTATCCACAAGGTTTCCCGGCGAATGTTTGTTCGGTCATTGATGCGATGTACATTGACTGAAATATTGACAGGGGTGCAGGGGCGCTGTTTCCAATGCTTTTGCAAAATATTTGTAAAATTGTTTGGGACTGATCAGTTTTGTGTAAAATCCGTGAAACGCTTGTGTTGCAATCTCTTTACAAGACTATTACATGTGAAACGGACATGTGAGTTATACACAAAGTTATCCACTTTATCCACAATTTCAGAGCAGACCTTTTCCACATCTCCAGAGGGCAAAGGGAACTGGTTCGAGCCTGGACGCCTGGAATTCGGCGATCTGACATGAAAAGTTCATTAGGCCGGTTTCGGAGGGATCTGATATAATGGCGGGTGGAAAGAGACGCTCCTGGAGGAATGAAGCGATGCAAGTCTGTGCTGTAGTCCTGGCCGCTGGCGAAGGAAAACGGATGAAATCCACCCATGCAAAGGTTGTGCACGAAGCAGCCGGAAAGCCGCTGGTCAGCTGGGTCAAATCAGCTTTGGATGAGGCTGGGGCCCAAGAGCAGGTCTACATTGTAGGCCACCGTCAGGAGGAGGTCCGTGAGATTCTCGGTGAGTCGGTGGCTTTTGTCCTGCAGGAACAACAGCTTGGCACTGGGCACGCGGTGTTGCAGGCCTCCCATTTTCTGGAAGGCCGCGCAGGTGCGACACTCATTGTCTGTGGGGATACCCCTCTGATTACATCTGATTCCCTGCGCCGAGTTCTGGCCCAGTTTGAGCAGGGCGACTATGCCGGGATTGTCGTGACAGCACTGGCTCCGGATCCGACCGGCTATGGCCGCATCCTCCGCAACAGCCAGGGCCACATCGAGCGGATCGTCGAGCATCGGGATGCCAGCGAGGAGCAGCGCGCCGTGCGTGAAGTCAACGCCGGCATGTACTGCTTTGACACCGCCAAACTCCTTTCGGCGCTGGGACGGATCGGCTGCCGCAACGACCAGAAGGAATATTACCTGACCGATACGATAGAGATCCTGATCCAGGATGGGCTTACGATTGGCGCCTGCACCCTCGATTTCGAGGAGATCCTGGGGGTCAATGACCGCCGCCAGCTCCAGGAAGCCATGCACATCCTCAACCATCGCATCCTGGACCGCCACATGCAGAACGGCGTCACCATCATGGACCCTGCTTCGACTTGGATTGAAGAGGGTGTCACGATCGGGATGGACACCACGATCCTGCCCAACTCGAGCCTCAAAGGCCACACGCATATTGGCCAGGCTTGCCTGATCGGACCGGACACCCATCTTTCGGATGTCACGACAGGCAATGAAGTGATCCTGGACCATGTGACTGCGTCCCAGAGCCGGATCGAGTCGAAATGCGAGATCGGTCCATATGCGCACATCCGCCCAGGCTCCCAGATCGGATTGCGCTGCAAGCTGGGCAATTTTGTCGAAATCAAGAACTCGACCCTCGGCGAGGATTGCCTGCTCGTCCACCAGTGCTACATCGGTGACACCGATGTAGGCGAAAACGTCAACATCGGTTCATCTTCGAGCACGGCTAATTATGACGGCGTCAACAAGTCGCGCTCGGCGATCGGAAGTCACGCGTTCATCGGCAGCAATAGCTGCCTCGTTTCCCCTGTTTCGATAGCGGAAAACGCCTATGTCGCAGCTGGATCGACGATCACGGAGAATGTGCCGGACTATGCCCTGGCGATTGCCCGGGCTCACCAGACCAACAAAGAAGACTGGGTCAGGACACGCGGCCTGCTTAGAAACCAGCGTGTCAATCCCTGACCATAGCCAGGTACCAGAGGTCCAAGGCAGTAAGCAGATCAAAGGCAGTGGCCGGATCAGAGCCGCGGGCCAGATCGATATTCAGCATTAAGGAATAGCAGTTAACGCATGGAACAAGAATTGTGGCTGGTTGCCGGGCTGGGCAACCCCGGCCGCCAATATGAAAAAACCTGGCACAATTGTGGCTACCTGGTGCTCGAGGTTTTAAGCCAGCGTCATCAGATTGCGCTCAACAGGATCCGATTCAAGGGGCTGACCGGCCAGGGCACCATCGCTGGCCGGAAGGTCATTTTGCTGCAACCCACCACGTACATGAACCTCTCCGGGGAGAGCCTGCGTGAGGCAATGGCGTTTTACAAGATCCCGCCCCAGCGGACCCTGGTCATTTACGACGATCTTGATCTTCCGGCCGGCCAGATCCGCATGCGGCCCAGCGGAGGAGCTGGGACCCACAACGGCATGCGTTCGATCATCGGCCAGCTGGGACGCCAGGATTTCCCGCGCGTCAGAGTCGGGATCGGTCCCCTGCCAGAGAATTGGGAGCTCGTCAGCTACGTGTTGTCCGAGATCCCGCAGGACCAGCAAAAGCAGATGTTCGAAACCTTTGGCCGTGCGGCCGATGCTGTTGAAAAGACCTTGCAAGATGGTATCGAGGCTGCCATGAACCAGGCCAACCAGAAAAAGGACCGCCATGCAACCGAGTGATTTGGCCAAAATCCTGAACCAGGTCGCCCTAGATCCCGCTTTTGCCCGCCTGGCTGAGGTCTATGCGCGCGGGCCAAAGCAGCCTGTCAATGTATTTGGTCCCAGTGACACCCAGAAAATCGTCCTGGCGTTGGCTTTGCTGGCTCGTTCCGGGGCCAGGCCCTGCTTCCTTGTCTCGGATGAACTGCGCGCCCGGGCGGTGGCAGCTGACCTGGATGCCCTGCTGGATGGCCCCGTCCTGGTCTTCCGTCCGCGCGAGCTCAACCTGACCGATGCCGAAGCAACCAGCCACGAAGAAGAACACGCCCGCCAGGCGATTCTGGGCCGACTGCAAAGCCGTGACTTCGCGGCCCTGGTGGTTCCGGCGGCAGCATTACTCCAGCGGGTGGCCAGCCCGGAAAAGCTCAAGACCAACACACTGACCCTGGCCGTCGGCCAGCACGTCGCACCCCAGGCATTGACGGCGCTGTTGCTTGACTTGGGTTTCGAACGGATGCGCCTGATCGAAGGTGCCGGCCAGTTTGCCGTGCGCGGCGATATCATCGACATCGGTCTGCCGGACACGGGTGACCGCGATGATTCGATCGGTATCCGCGTGTCCTTCTTTGATGATGAAATTGATGCAATCAAGACGTTTGACATCGAGAGCCAGCGCTCGCAGGAGATGTTGCAGCAGGCAGTCATACCGCCGATGCGTGAGCTTTTGACCAGCGCCGCCGAACACGATCAGATCGCAGCCCAGATGGAAATCAGCGCCAGCCAGGTGTTCAAGGAAATGGTCGCAAACGGTGCTTTCCGGGATGAAGCAGAATCTGTGCGCCAGCTGGCTCACCGTGACCTCGACCGCTTCCGCCAGCAGGTTGCTTTCTCAGGCATTGATCGCTGGCTGTCCTTGTTCACCCCGGACAAGGCGACGATCCTGGACCACGCTCAGGCAGCCGGCTGCGCGTTTTTCCTTGATGAACCTCTGCGCTGGCGCAATCGCCTGGACGCTGCGCAGGCCGATTTTGACGAACGCTACCGTACCATGTTCGCCAAGGCACAGGTGTTGCCGATCACGCATGATGCCCAGCTGCGCGGTGTGGATATTGCGCGCTGGATCGACCAGCATGGTTCGGTCATTGCCCTGGCCCAGATAGGAGCCTCCGGCAATGGCCTGCCCGGGGCCCTGCACATCGACATCAACGGCCGTCCGGCCGATGGCTATCGCGGCCGCGAAGAAAAGCTGGCTGCCGACTGTCTCGACCTGACTCGAAGTGGCTATCAGACCAGCTTGTTCGCTGGCTCGGACAGCCGCAGACAGCGGCTTGTGGAGTTTTTCCGGGAAAAAGGCCAGGCCATTGCCGTCTCTGAAAGCGCCCTGCGCACCGGTTTTGTCTGGCCAGCTGCCAAACTGGCCCTGATCGGGTCTCAGGATATTTTCGGCAGTGAACGGACCGGCCGGCGCCGCCAGACCAGCGGGATCAAGATCGACCTTTTCAGCGACCTCGTGCCCGGCGAAATGGTCGTCCATGAAGCCCACGGCATCGGCCGCTATGACGGACTGGTCCAGCTTGAAACCGGAGGTGTGCGGCGCGACTATCTCCTGATCACCTACGCCAACGACGACAGCCTCTACATCCCGATGGAGAGCCTTGACCAGATCCAGAAATTTGTCGGGGCTGAGGGCCGTGACCCCAAACTCTCAAAACTTGGCGGCCAGGAATGGGCGCGCCAGAAAGAGCGTGCCCGGGAATCGATCAAGAAGCTGGCGACCGACCTGATCAAGCTCTATGCCGAACGCGCCTCTCATCGCGGTTTCCCCTTCAATCCGGATACGGTCTGGCAGCAGGAATTCGAAGAGAATTTCCCCCACGACGAAACGGCAGACCAGCTGACCAGCATCATGGAAATCAAGCGCGACATGGAATCGGAGAAGGTCATGGACCGGCTGCTCTGTGGCGATGTCGGCTTCGGCAAAACCGAAGTCGCTTTCCGCGCCGTTTTCAAATGTGTCATGGACAGCAAGCAGGCGGCCTTTCTGGCCCCGACGACCGTGCTGGCCCAGCAGCATTACGAAAACCTCAGAAAGCGCATGGCCGGTTTCCCGGTGACCGTTGGCCTTTTAAGCCGTTTTGCCAGTGATGCTCTGCAGAAACAAACCGTCTCGGGCGCGGCGACGGGCAAGGTTGACATCATCGTCGGCACCCATCGCCTGTTGTCGCAAGATGTCCACTTCAAAAACCTCGGTCTGCTCGTCGTCGACGAAGAGCAGCGTTTTGGCGTCGACCACAAGGAAAAAATCAAGGCAACCTACCCCGATGTCGATGTCCTGACCCTGTCAGCGACGCCGATCCCGCGCACCTTGCACATGGCGATGTCTGGCATCCGCGACATCAGTGTCCTCGAGGAACCGCCACACGAGCGCCGCCCGGTCCAGACGTACGTCATGGAATATGATGAAGCGATCATGACCGAGGCCATCCTGCGCGAATTGACGCGCCAGGGCCAGGTCTTCTACCTGTTCAATGACACCCGTCGCATCCAGGAAAAGGCTGCTCAGCTGGGTAAGCTCCTGCCAGGCGCCCGGATCGCCGTCGCCCATGGCAAAATGAGTGAAAAACGCCTCGAGGAAGTCATCGCCGATTTCATCGAGGGTGGAGCCGACATCCTGGTCTGCACCACGATCATCGAGTCGGGCATCGACATGCCGCATGTCAACACGATCATCATCGAAGACGCTGACCGCCTCGGTCTGGCCCAGCTCTACCAGCTGCGCGGCCGGGTGGGCCGTTCTGACCGCCAGGCCTTTGCCTACATCACCTACCGGCGTGACAAGATCCTGACCGAAATCGCCGAAAAACGTCTGGCTGCAATCCGCGATTTCACCGAGCTGGGTTCTGGCTTCAAAATCGCCCTGCGTGACCTCGAAGTGCGCGGTGCAGGCAACTTGCTCGGTGGCGAGCAGCACGGCCATCTCGATGCAATCGGCTATGATCTCTATTGCAAAATGCTTGAGGAAGCCATCCATGAACAGCAAGGCGAGGTCAGGGAAAAGGTTGTGGCAGCCACGATCGATCTCAACATCGACGCCTACATCCCCAAACCATACATCCCGGACGAAGGCCAGCGCATGGACATGTACCGCAGGATCGCCGGCATCAGCAGCGTGCAGGACCACCTCGATGTCCAGGACGAACTGGTCGACCGCTTTGGCGAACTGCCGGGCGCCGTCAGCTGGCTGACCGACATCGCCCTCATCCGTGCCCAGGCTGGACGGCATGGCATCGCAAAAGTCGAAGTGGTCCAGGACAATTTCGTCCTGACCTACGCCGAAAACAAGAAGCCCGACATGCACCTGCTGTCCGGTTTGCTCGGTGCCCCAGCCTTCAAAGGCCGCATCCTGTTCAATGCCGGGACCAAGCCGTATCTGGTCTATCGTGCGGCAGCCAAATCACGGCCGGACTGGACGAAAAACCTGCGTGACCTGTTTGCCCTGATGGACAGCCAGACGTGATAAAATAGAGATAGAAAGTCAAGCATGAGGAGGTTAATCCCATGATTTACGATTTGTCCTGGCCTTTGTACGATCAGATGCCTGTCTACCCTGGTGACCCGCCTTGTCAGGTGAGCCGCCCTCATTCCCACGAAGCAGACGGCGTCCAGCTGACCCATCTCTCACTGGGCTGCCATACCGGCACGCACCTTGATGTGCCGCGTCATTTTGTGGCCAGCGGACCTGCCATTGAATC
>JAQUEY010000070.1 GCA_028684955.1 Eubacteriales bacterium | reverse complement strand
TAATTCCTGAAACATGCCGATTCTCCTTTTCTATTCGGATTTATTGTAACTTACATCAGAGCCGAAAAGAGCTTGGGGGAGGGTTTGGGAATCACCGCGCTGCCAACCAGCAATTCGGTCTGGGCGATCGCGGCTGCTACTGCTGCCCGGACTGCTCCGACATCACCGGTCAGCGTGACGTATCCCTTGCCACCGATGGCAAAGCCGATACGCACTTCGATCAGGGTGATCTGGGCGGCCTTGGCTGCTATGTCTGCCGCCCGGATAGCGGAGGCAACGGAGAAATACTCCAGGACTCCGACTGCGCCCGGCTGGTCGACCTGGACCGTCATGTTGATCGCAGGGATCAGCTGGGGATGGATGTTGGGGATCAGGAGCTGGTCCACCACATAGCCCTCACCCTTTTTCTCACCAGTCGCCATGGCTGCGGTGACATCGCCGGTATTGCCGGCTACAATCACCACATATTTTCCGGGACAAATTGTGGAAGACCGGATCAGGTCGACCTGGGCAGCCTTGACCATGAAATCACTGGCCTCGATGCCCCGCGCAATACTGGTGAATTCGAGCATGCCGATTGCATTTCCCATCGCTTTCATACCTCCTTCCGGCTGATGCGGGCACCGGTTGCGCTGATTTCCGTGATGATGCCATCGAGACTGCAGTGGATATTGGCTGAGAGACCGTCTGGATCGGCCTGGGCGAGCAAGTCGCCGCGCCGGATGCGTTCACCTGCTTGCCGGATGGGGACTGCCGGTTTGCCGATGTGCTGGCGGAACGGGATGAAAACAGAGTCTGGCGTGAATTCGCGACACTCAGTGGCATGGCGTCCTTCGTAGGCAGTGAGGCCAAGCCGGGCGACCAGGCGCAGCGTCGGTGTCCGCCCTTCATTGAGGCCTGGCCTGGCGACGGGCTGAAGATTTCTTGGCACCGTAAGCCCTTTCTGACGGATCATCTGCTTGAAATGGTCGTTGACTTTGCGCGGCGACAGGCCCATCGGACAGGCAAATTCTTCACAGATGCCGCAATCGCAGCAATTGACGGCGTCGCCAAACGCCCGGATGTATTCAGCAGGATCCGTGATGGTGTCTTCGCGCCAGAAATTGCGCATGACCAGATGTGGCCGCATCTGGTGGCCGATCAGATAGCGGGGGCAGAGGTCGGTACACATGCGGCACTGGATGCAGGCGCTTTGGGTCTGGTGGCGCAGGCGGCCGACATTCTGGCGCATGCGCCAGGTCTGGACCATGGTGTGCCCGGCCGGCAGGACAATCAGGCTGCCCAGTGTCTTGGTGACCACGGCACTGGCGATTTTCTGGGGGTCAACCATCATCAGTCCCATCATGGGCCCACCGAGGATCAAAGCATAGTCGGCAATCCGGAGTCCAGCCTGGCTTAAGACCTCGGTAACGGGCGTGCCGATGGGCACTTTGAACATCAGGGGCTTATCCACTTCACCGGCAACAGAGAGGTACTTGTCGATCACCGGCTGGCCGCGCATGGCATCGGCAATATTGACCAGTGTACCGACATTGTTGACGACGACGCCAACATCGAGCGGAATCCCGCGCTCAGGCACAGAAACGCCCAGGATTTGCTGGACCATGATCTGTTCGTCACCAGCCGGATAATACGCTCCCATTTCGAAAATCTCGATCTGGGCTCCGGCTTTGGAAATCGCCTGGCGCAGGGTTTCAATTTCCGTGTGGTATTTTCCTTTGAGTGCAATCACGCGCCTTTCGGCCCCGATCTGGTCGCTGACTGCGCCGATGGCTGTCACGATGGTTTCGGCCTGGGTCCGGCACAGGTATTTATCGGTCTCGATCAGAGGCTCACATTCAGCCGCATTGATGATCAATGTCCTGGCTTTGCCGGCCAGCTTGACATGAGTCGGGAAACCGGCTCCTCCAGCTCCGACAACGCCTGCTTCCTGTATGGCTTTGAGAAATTCCATAGGGGCTTTCCTCCGGACTTTCAGAGCACAGAAGGATCGATCTCTCGATCATCGACGATGCCGACTACTGTAGCGTCGACTGGCGTCTGGATATTGCCAGTCGCACCGCGGGCCGAACTACCGCTGACGACAAGGACTGTTTCGCCAATGCCGGCACCAATGATGTCAGCTGCGACGATGGGTGCATCACTTTTGGAGTCATCCAGGATGTTCAAGGGCTGGACAATCAACAGCTTCAAGCCGTTGAGCTTGTCCTCCTTGCGCGTGGCCCAGATATTTCCGATCACTTTGGCGACAATCATGTTCACACCTCCTTCTGCTTATCATCGGTCCAGCGTTTTCAGTCAGCATCCCTGACCAGGTTCAGCTTGCGGGCCCGGGCATACTCACAGGCCAGATCGGTGATGATGCAGGTCTTTTTGATCAAAACATCGGTGGCGCCTTTCATCCTGGCTTCGATCAGGTCTTTTTCGGTCAACACACGTTTGTCAACCCGGAAGGATGAAGCCGTACCCGGGCGCTGCCCGGCAGGGGCTATGCTTTCAGAAGGCTTGATAACCGGTGCAGGGCAGGTCTGTGCAGACTTGCGAGCGGCCAAACCAAGAAGTTCTGACTCGAGTTCTTCCAGACTGCAGATTTTGACCCCGGACTGCTCGAGCAAGTCCAGTTTTTCCTTCATCATGGCGAAATAGCGTGGCGGCGCAGACTGTTCGTAGCATAATAATTCGATCTCGCGTGCCGGCAGATAGATGCGCTTTCCTGTAAGAATGGCCCGGGTGACAAGACAGGAATAAGGTGATCCACAGACACCTGCACTGATGCGGCCGAGTTCTTCAATGCGCAAATCAAACAGCACCAGTGCTTCATATTCATCCAGATTTTCCTCCGGACAAGGGTCAGAGGAGCAGCTGAGCTCATAGCAGTCACCGAGCCGGGTGGTGGACAGGAAATGGTCAAAGCGGGCATTCCGGGCAGCTGTCAACACCAAAAGCTTTGGTTTTGCAACACCCAACGATTCTCCAGCGGATTGGACTCTGGATAAAACTCGGCGGGTAATTTCATCGACTAAGTTAGAAAAATCCATAACAACCTCCTTTCCTGGCAGATTAGGGCAGGCAATTCATGGCGATGCCTGCGGGTGTGACGAGAAACGGATTTTCCGGTTTGATGGTCGGGATCCCCGTTTCGCGCTCAATGATGGCTTCAATCCCGGTCAGGCAGCAGGTGCCGCCGCACAGGTAGATCGTATCGGTCTTGAACGGATCGATGTTGCGCCGGATGATGGTTGCCATTTTCTCGATCACGGCTTTGACGATGGGCAGGATCTCGCGGTGGCGGGCGAAGTCCAACTTGATCGATTCGGCTTGGGCAAAGGGGATTCTGTAGTTGCCGGCCAGAACCAGTGTCAGATGCGTGCCACCGGTTGGTTCATCGTAAATCGCCGTCACTTGGCCGTTTTCCAGAACGGCCAGGCCCGTTGTGCCACCGCCGATGTCAACCACGACGCCGTTCTCGATCTGGTAGATCGAGTTGGCTGCCGAAGGTTCGTCCAGAATGGCTGTTACTTCGAAACCGGCGCCCTCGGCGACGTACTGGTGAGTCCGGGCGCTGCTCTCCGTGCCGGCTGGCATGGCGATGGCGCAGTGGGTCAAATCGCGGCCGATCCGCTCTTCCAGCCGGGCCTTGAGCTGTTTGACGATCCTGAGCGTACCCGGGAAATCAACAACAATCCCATCGCGCAGGACATTGGCAGCTTGTTTTTCGCAGGCCACGGGATTGTTGAATTCGTCCAGGACGACCAGGACGATGTAGGCTGTGCCCAAGTCCAGGCCGACTTTGAGCCGCTGCCCTTCCGGGATGAACGTCGTCATCTCTGACTGGGCTACGCGGTCCATGTAACTGTTGATCCGTTCCAGGTCGATCATGGGGGCACCTCTTGCCGGCTGTGTCTGCGGCTGCCGGGCCTGCCTTGTGTAATAAATTTTTCAGCGCAGGATCATGCCGAGGGTGAATCCGCTGACAGCGGCCGCATTGCCTTCGTCTGTGTCGAGATGGACGCGGCAGCTGAATTTGTCACTGACACGCACGATGACATCGTGAAAGGTGACGGGACGTTCGGTCAGGACTTTGACACTGACCTTCTGTTTGTCAGCAAGCGCCAAAGCCCGGGCTGCTTCCGGGGTCATGTGGATGTGGTTCCTGGCAATGATCACGCCCTGCTGTAGGGTCACCTGGCCACAGGGGCCTTCGATTGTGACCGAGCTCGATCCTTGAACATCGCCGGATTCGCGCATGGGTGCCTGGATGCCAAGGACTCTGAGGTCGCTGATGGCCAGTTCCACCTGGGTGTTGCCCCGGACTGGCCCGAGGATGGCTGTCCGTTCAAAACGGCCTTTGGGGCCGATCACGGTCACCCGTTCAGCGGCCAGAAACTGGCCTGGCTGGGACAGGGGCCGGACGGCTGTCAAGGCGGTATCGGGACCAAACAGGGTCGCCAAGTCCTGGGTTGAGAGATGGACATGTCTGGCCGAGACTTCGACCTGGACCAGCCCTGAGCGGAGCATGGCCTCCAGAACAGCATTCACGACCTGTTCCATCTCTCACCCCTCCTTGCGGTAGTTTCCGGCCAGATACATGCACATGACGATATGCAGGGCGCTGGACAGGCGATTGAACGTTTCGACAATGTCCGCCCGAGTGTAGCGGGTGCCTTCGCGATAGGCATCGACAGCGGCAGTTTCGGTTTCACGCACCGCTGTGCGGATCTGGTTCAGGAGCGCATAGGCCCGGCCCATGGTGTATTCCGGAAGGACCATTTGCTTGATGCCGAAGTATTTCTCCGGATAATGGGACCGTTCGCGCAGCTGGGCATGGTCCAGTCCCAGGATAGCCAGATTCTCCAGCGGGGCTTCCTGGACATCACAGCGCATGATTTCACGCAGGATCAGGAGGATGCCGCCGAGGTCTTCGATCAGACGGGGGCTTTCCTTGGGTGCGGTTTCAGCGAGGATCGCCTGGGTTAGGACAATCTGGGCCTGCAGGCTGTCCAGCTTGCCCCGGAAAACAATCCGGGGATGGTTTTTCGGGACCAGGACATTGCCATGCAGATGCGTCATATGCTCCGGCTTTTCCAGGTAGAAAGAGCCCGTTTCAAAGTCGACAAACCGACCCGGTGTCGCCGGGGAGGGCGTGGCGACACCGGATTGGCCGCCGGGGGGCGTGGCCGGCACAGGGGCCGATGGAGCAGACCCCTTGCCGATTGCGATCTTGCGTTGCTGAAGGTATTCGCGCGCCGCTGGTGACAGGATCTTGCCTTCCGGAATGTAGTAGGTTTCCGGCTGGCTGGCTCTGAGCTGGTCGCGCAGGATACTTTCGGTTATGACCTTCAAACGCTTCACCTCCTGTCAGGAGCGCTGGTTTTCAGGGGTTCGATGGATGTGAAGCCAGGCTTATTTCTTCAGCGTGGGCAGGATGAATTCAACTTCTTCGTGCGGGCGAGGGATGACATGGACGGAGATGACTTCGCCGACTCGTTCGGCGGCTGCGGCACCAGCGTCGGTCGCTGCCTTGACGGCGCCGACATCACCACGGACCATCACGGTGACCAGGCCACCGCCGACATGTTCCTTGCCGATCAGGGTGACATTGGCTGCCTTGACCATGGCGTCAGCGGCTTCGATGGAAGCGACGAGACCTTTGGTTTCGATCATGCCGAGAGCTTGCAGAGTTGCCATAATAGTTGCCTCCTTGGTTTTTCTTGCGGTCTGTGCCGCTCGTTTTAAACAATAAGGTTTAGATCCGGTTGGGATAGGTTTTTGTCTCAGGCCAATTGCAGTCGCTCAATCACCTTGCGGACGATGGCATCGACATCGATGGCCGGGTAAACGTCAGTCCGGCAGATGCCTTCCGGACAGTCCGGCACCTCAGCGCGGATTTCGTCGAGCTCGCGGATGCCACAGGCAACGTGGCGGAGATTAAGCAGATTCATCGGTCCGACATTGTCCGAGGTTGCGCTGCCACCGATGGCACCGCAGCCCAGAGTGAGGGAGGGGAAGAGTCCGGTGGTGCCGCCAATACCGCCCAGAGCTCCGGGCGAATTGACGACAATCCGGGAGACCGGAATGCTTTTTGCGAAATAGTCAACAATGGCCGTATCCTGGGTGTGGATGATGAAGGTATGGCCGGCTCCTTCGTAGTGCAGGATTTCCTGGCAGCGTTCGCAGACTTTCTGGTAATTTTCCTCACAGTAGAAGGCGAGGATCGGAGCCAGTTTTTCATTGGAATAGGGATGGCCGCGGCCGACGCCGTCTTCCTCGGCAATCAGGACTCTGGCTTCGGCAGGTACATCGATTTCCGCCAGGCGGGCGATGACCTGGACACTACGCCCGACAACCTGGGGATTCATGGTCCCGTCGCCACGCAAGATGAACTTGCCCAGTTTCCGGGCCTGGTCCGTGGTCAGGAAATAGGCTCCCTGGCGGACCAGTTCCGCTTTGACGGCATCTTTCATGTCCGTTTCGCAGATGACCGATTGTTCCGAAGCACAAACCGTGCCATTGTCAAACGTCTTCGACTCAAGGATCTGGCGCACGGCTTTCCTGAGGTCTGCCGTGCGTTCGATGAAAGCAGGACCATTGCCAGGACCGACGCCGATCGCCGGTGTTCCTGAGGAATAAGCTGCCCGGACCATAGCTGCACCGCCCGTGGCCAGGATCATCGCTGTGTCGGGATGGCGCATCAGGTTGTCCGTTGCCTGGATGGTCGGAATCGTGATGCAACCAACCAAGTCCTCGTTGCCGCCGGCCTCGATGATTGCCTGCCGGATAACTTTGACCGTCTGCAGGATGCAGCGCTGGGCATTCGGATGTGGCGAAAACACAATGGCGTTACCGGCTTTGATTGCGATGATGGCCTTGAACAGGGCAGTCGAGGTGGGATTGGTGGAGGGGATTAGCCCGGCGACCACACCGACCGGGATCGCGAAAGAGCGGACTCCCAGCGTGTCGTCACGCGAGATCTCACCGATGGTTTTCATGTCTTTGACCCGGTCGAAAACCATGCGGCTGGCAAAAATGTTCTTGATGACTTTGTCGTCCACGATGCCGAAACCTGTCTCTTCAACGGCCATTTCTGCCAGACGGCGGGCGTTCCTGACGCCTGCCGTGGAAATCGAACGGCAGATCCGGTCGACATCAGCCTGGGGTTTGCCCGAGAGTTCTTGCTGTGCTTTCTTTGCCGCAGCGACGAGTTCACGGACTTCCTGGACAGACAGTAGATCCTTGTCGTAGAGCTGCATAGATCAACTCCCCTGTTCACGGAACTGGCGGATGGTCTCCAGCAGTTCCTCTTTCTTGGCGAACCGGATGTCCCGTTTCGACAGTGTGGTGACGCCTATCTCACGGGCCAGGTTTCTCAACTCGGCAACTGTCAGATGATCGAGGTCGTCCGTTGGGGCAACTTTGACCTGCTCAGCTGGAGCGGGAGCAGAGGCTGTTTCTTCAGGTTCAGACTCGACGGCCAGGGCTACCTGTACACGGTCTGCGTCAGGTTCGCGGGATTGTTCAACCGGTTTCTGACCTTGACCCTTACCGCGGCCTTTACCGCCACCTTGGCCCTGACCCTGGCCCTGCGGCCCGAGCATGTCGGCGATGGGTTCAGCCGGTCGCGGAATGACGTGGACAGAGATCACTTTGCCGACCTTAGCTGCAGCAGCTGCAGCAGCATCGATCGAGGCCCGGGTGGCCCCGACATCACCCGTCACCTGGACACAGACCAGGCCACCTTTGACCTGGGTGACACCGATCAGGGTGACGTTGGCTGCTTTGACAGCTGCATCGAGTGCCTCAATGGCAGTGACCAGTCCATAGACCTCGATCAGGCCTAACGCTTTCATGGATCAGACCTTGGGATTGTCAGCGACGTACTCGACTGCCACCGCGAATGCTTCACAGGCAGCCTTGCAGGCTGACTGGCTGCCGGTCAGCAGGGCACCACCAAAGTTGGTTTCGGATGGCGGGGCATAGAGGACGCAGAGCTTGACATCCGCAGCTTTCATCGCAGCATCGACCGCATACACGGCTTCAAGCGGCGGGGCAATCAGGTAGGCCAGGGCCTCGCCCTCGGCAATGCCGGCACCGGCCGACAAATATGAACCGGTCCGGGAAATGCAATGTGCATAGTAAGGAATGGTGTCATCTTCGTTAGCCGAAATGAAATGGGCCACATTTTCGATCACATCGATCGCTGCAGCCAGGCCGCTCTTGACTTCGGCCGGATTAGGACCCGCCAGGATGCCCAGGATTTCACCGGCCAGCTTGGTGCTGGCATTGGCAGCGCCGGCGTAGAAGCTCTTGGCATAGACGACGCGGACATCGGCAGCCTTGGTTGCTTCATCCAGGGCTGTGTAGGTCACGTCGTCGCAGTCTGCTGTGATCAGGGCCAGGGACCGGTCATTCGGTCCGAGGTTCAGGCTTTTGGCCAGCTCAGGATCGACATTCGGGATGATTTTTGTCGCGAGCACATTGGCCTTGATTGGATCTCGTTTCATGTTCTATCCTCCCTTGCTTAGAATTTGAGATCGGTGCCGCTGGCTTTCTTGTCCAGCATGACCTTGATCATTTCGGCGATGTGGGCACCAGCCTCAGCCGGACTGGTTCCTGCCTTGTGGATGTTGGAAACGACATTGCGCCGGGCTTCCGGCATGCCGACCTTTGCCTTGTAGGCAAAATAGGCCGACAAGGATTCTGCTGTGATCAGGCCGGGACGTTCGCCAACCAGGATACAGGTGACATCGGCCCCGAGTAGCTCTGAAATTTCATCCATGACACCGACACGACCATATTTGACAAAGAAGGTTGTGCCAACATCGATCTTGAAACTGGCCAAGCCCTGGACAATGGCTGGCAACAAATCAGCTGCATTAGCTGCCACCGCTGAGCTGGAGAGGCCGTCTGAAACGACCAGCTGCACGGTGGGGTTCTTCTTGCACTTTTCCTTGATGGTTTTCTGGGCTTCGGCGGTCAGTTTGCGGCCAAGGTCCGGTCGGGTGAGGTAGATGTCCTTGCTGTCGCACTGTGTCTGGACGTAGAACAGGCCGAGCTTATCCGTGACGAAATCCAGGTCTATGTCATGGAAACAGGCGTCCTGGGCAGCGGAGTGGGCAGCCCTGAATTGCAGCTGGGGCAGGGTCTTGTACCGGGCACCAGCCTTGCCGATGCCCAGCCGGGCGGGCGCTCGCATCTTGATTTCCAGGAAGGCATCGCCATAACGGGGATTTTCCACCAGGTACTGGGTTTTGATGTCATTTTCCGTGATGTCGGGGATATAGCCATCTTCGATGACCGTGCCGGTCTTGCCCAGGGCGGACTGGACGGCACTGGTCAGGCTGCCGGTCTGGCCGGAATCGCCGGTGATGTTCATTTCGCAGAGTACCTGCTCGATGATTTGCCTTAAATCCTTAGCATCCATGTTCAGCTGATCCTCCTTCCTTATTTCGCCATGAAGACCGACGCGTCGCCAGCCAATGGAGTCAGCTTGCCATTTTCGGAGAAGCCCATTTTCTCAAGCCAGAGGTCAAATTCATGAACCGGCCTGAGTCCGAAGGTTTCCCTGAGTGCGGCTGAATCGTGATAACCTGTGCACTGGTACATCAGCATGCAGTCATCGCCCTGGGGCACGCCCATGACGTAGTTGCAACCGGCTGCGACCAGCAAGGTGGCCAGGTTCTCGATATCGTTCTGGTCAGCTTTCATGTGGTTGGTATAGCAGGCATCGCAGCCCATCGAGATACCAGTCAGTTTGCCCATGAAATGGTCTTCCAGGCCAGCCCGGATGACTTGCTTGGAATCGTACAGATATTCCGGTCCGATGAAGCCAACCACGGTGTTGACCAGGAAGGGATGGTAACGCTTGGCCATGCCATAGCAGCGGGCTTCCATGGTCACCTGGTCCCAGCCATAGTGAGCGTCAGATGAGAGCTCGGAGCCCTGGCCGGTTTCAAAGTAGTTGACGTTCGGACCGGTGGCAGTGCCTTTGGACAACAGCATGGCCCTGGCTTCGTCAATCATGGCCACGGATACACCAAAGGCATCATTGCCTTTCTGGGAACCGGCGATCGACTGGAAAACGAGGTCCGCTGGTGCGCCAAACTTGGTGATGGCATCCATCTGGGTGGAGACGTGTGCCAGGACCGAAATCTGGGTCGGGATTTGCCATTTGTTCTTGAATTCGTCAAAGGCCTTGAGGATGCGGGCGACATTTTCCACCGAATCATCGACGGGGTTCAGGCCAAGCACGGCATCGCCGCAGCCCAGGCTGAAACCTTCCATGACCGAGGCCATGATGCCCTTGAGATCATCGGTCGTGTGGTTGGGTTGCAGACGTGACGAGAAGGTTCCCGGCTTGCCGATGGTTGTATTGGCATGAGCCGTGATGCGGATCTTCTTGGCGGCATAGATCAAATCGAGGTTACTCATCAGTTTTGTGACTGCGGCGACAATCTCACTGGTGATGCCGCGGGAGGCCCGCCGGATCATGTCACCGGTGGTGTTGATGTCGAGGAGCCATTCGCGGAATTCCGCCACTGTCATATTCTTGAGCTCATTGTAGATCGGCTCATTGACGGCGTCCTGGATGACCCGGGTGACTTCGTCCTCTTCATAGGGGACGGCTGGATTGTTGCGCAGGTCAGCAAGGGTGATGTGGGACAGGACAACCTTTGCGGCGACCCGTTCTTCGGCACTTTCGGCGGCGATGCCCGCCAGTTTGTCACCAGACTTTTCTTCGTTTGCCTTGGCCATGACTTCACGCAGCGATTGAAACTCGTACATGTGGCCGAAAAGCTTGGTTTTCAGAATCAAGTTGTTCACCTCTCTTCCTTGGCAGTTGAATCTGGAGTCAGGTATTGAAAATCAGGGTTTTGATCACGACCGGGACGACTCGCCCGTCAGCGATGGGCAGACCGATATCGATGTAGTCGCCGCTCAAGGTCCGGATGCTGTCGATGCAGATCACGTCCTTGGGCTTTCCCAGCAAGACCCTGATGGCATGTCCGAGTGCCTTGCCGATATCGTTTTCCACCACGATGATCAATGGGTGCCTGTGCTCAATCACCT
>JAQUEY010000264.1 GCA_028684955.1 Eubacteriales bacterium | reverse complement strand
GCTCATGCTTGGCATCGGTGGCGCGGCGGGCTTTTTCCTGTGATATCGACATCAGTTCCAGGCAGAACCGGGCAATGATCTGGCGGGCATCCTCGAGCTGGTCACACCGGGACAGCCGGTCGCTGGTCTCGAGGTAATTGTCGTAGTCTTCATCCACCAGCTCGACTGTATTGTCGACTTGCTTGAAGACCGAGAACAGCAGCTGGTTGAAATAATTGACCGTTCGTGGCGAATAACCTTCCCGGATTGCCTGCATGAAATCGTCGATCCCCGGCACCAGCAAATCCTGGCGTCGCAGGTTCAACGCCTCGAGGATCCGCTTCTCAGCCATCACCGGATAGCGGATTTTCTTGTTGACCGCGATGGTCTTCTCCGGTGTAAGCAGGGAATTGGGACCGAAATAGAGGCGATAGCTGAAGAGGTTGCGGGTCCTCTGGTAGGCATCGTTGAACTGATCGAAGGAAGTCACCGGCTCAGCAGCTGCATAACTGACGGTAAAAGGGAAATAGCGCCTGATCTGGATCTGGGCCTGGGCCAGGGCGTCTTCGAGTCCTTCCGGCTGGATGGCAGTTTTAAGTTGCACGATCAAAGTCACTTCATGATCGCCTGTAACGAGGCCCGTCGCAGGTGCCAGGCTTTCCAGTAGCTCCTGAGTGATGTTGATGATGATGAAACGGAAATTATCGAGATCGTCTGGATTGGTTTCCGACAGCGAGCCGAAACCATCAAAACGGGCAACAACCAGCAGGTAAGCTGCTGAATCCAGTTGGCTGAGGATTTGACGGATTCGCTCAGCATCCTCATGGTTTGATTTGCCGGCCAGAAGATCGGCCAGGAATTTCTCCCGGGCGATCCGGGCTGCCTGGTCACCGAGGAGGAGGGCCTTGTGCAAGACCGCGTATTCTTCCACGGCGCCTACCTCATGCCCAGCTACTTCACGGACGAGGTTCTGCAGGGGTTGGTAATACCGGGCCAGGAGCTTGAGGATCATCCAGGCGCTGCTCAGGACAAAGAGCAGGCTGACCAGCAGCACCGGTGCGATGGTTTTCAGATATTCCAGCCAGATCAGGCCAGCATCGAGGACCACAATCGTGAACAGGCCGCTGGACTGCGAGCGCAGATAATAGGTCAATTGGCGTTGCCAGAGGCTGCCAGAACGGAGTGTGCCCTGGTCGGATAATTGCCTTGTCCCGCTTTCATTTTGGAAAATGCCGCTGAAGGGCTGACCGAAACTCAGGTCGGTGATGAAAGCATCCGGTTCGCTGCTGGCAAAGACAAGGCCATTGGCATCGGTCAGATAGATGCGAGCCCGGGGCTGGTAATCGGCCAGCAGGGAGGTAAATTTCTCCTCGTCAACATGAATGATGACCAAGCCATGGTTGGTCCTCTGGGGATTGTCTTCCACCCGAGCATAGAAGACGATCAGGCGCGAAAATTCATTCTTGAGTGCCTCAAGTGCAGAACCTTCGATCCGGATTTCACGAGGCCTGAGGCTGAACGGACTGTTGCCGACTGGCAGGCCCATCTGGCTGGCGGGCAACGTGCCCAGGGATGTCTCATAGGTGCCCAGATACCCATTGTAAAGGCCGATGTAGCGCATCAGGAGGGTGTGGCTTTTCTGGTAATTAACCAGAAGTTCGTTCAAATTCGCCTGGGCTAATGCATAGGAGGTGCGTTCATACAGGTAAGCTGTTGCCAGGGGATCTTGCATGATCTGGCTGCTGATCGCCTGGACACGTTTGTATACGTTATCAACCGCGTGCCGGGTCTGGCTGGAAAGACTGCTGTTTTCTGTCAGCAGGCGATTCTCTGTGACCCGGAAGGCAACCATGGAATAGATCAGCACAAACAGGAGATAGGCCATAGCCAGCCAAAAGATGATGAGCCGGACCAGTTTTTGGTGCGTATTCGCCTGAGTCAAGCGTTGGAAGATCCGCATGATGGCTCCTGTCTGTTGGGCGAAAATATCTCTATCACAAATATATATCGGTAAACTGAAAACGTAAATAGCTGGAAAGAGAAAAGAGTTTTCAAATCAAATGATCTAAATAGCAGATAAATGAAAGTAATTTGGCTCTGTGGTCTTGTCTGGAGAACTCGGTGCGCTACACTGAAACCGTCAGGCAATCTTGTTTGGAACGGTCAGACAGACGTTAGAAATGATCATCCAAGACCTGCATCCTGTTCAAACAGATGACATAAGGAAAGGAGCCCGCTGGTCATGGCACAAGATCCATCAGCCAGGGAATTGACAACCGTCATCAGCCATCCGGGCTCACCTTTCCGCCGTAGAATTCTCTGGATCTCTGCTCTGTCCAGTCTGCTGGTTCTAACTGTGGCAGCAGGCGTAGTCACAACCTTCTTGAGACCAAAAATGATCGGCTTTACGGGTTATGACCTCTCCCTCGATTTTTTCCATAGCATGGAAATGGGTGTGATGGAGGAGTCAGATGCTCTTGGCTACCAGAGCATCCGCTATGACCAGGCCGGCGATGAAACCCGCCTGGTCACGAGTTTCAAACGACTGATTGAAGAGCAGGCCGCAGCCATCATTGTCTCGCCGATCAGCCCGGAAGTTTTGCCGCCCCTGGTGGACAGTGCGCACGAAAAAGGGATCCCGGTCATCATTAATGATATTGGCGGAGGCGGCTCCGATTAT
>JAQUEY010000069.1 GCA_028684955.1 Eubacteriales bacterium | reverse complement strand
AGGCAGGGGGAAAACGTCCCCGACAGTCGGAATTGAGGTGATTTCCATGCCAACTCCCAACCGCTCGAATGGACTCAAAGAGGCAAAATACTACGACATCCAGCCGGACTTCGTGATTTGCCGCCTCTGCCCCCATTACTGCCACATCAAACCGGGCAACCATGGTCGCTGCCTGGGCCGGGTCAACCACGACGGCATCCTCTACGCGGAAAGTTACGGTCAGATCACATCAATGGCTCTTGATCCGATCGAGAAAAAGCCCCTCATGCGCTTTTTCCCGGGCAGTTCGATCCTTTCCGTCGGTTCCTACGGCTGCAACCTTGCCTGTGAATTTTGCCAGAACTGGCAAATCTCCCAACGTCACGCCCAGTCCCACTTTTACCCGCCGGAAGAGATGGTCAACATTGCCTTGGCTGAGCAAATCAATGGCAACATTGGCATCGCCTTCACCTACAATGAGCCGTTCATCACCTTTGAATACGTCCTCGACACCAGCAAGCTGGCCCACCTGGCCGGACTCAAGACAGTCCTCGTCACCAATGGCCTGGTCAATCCGGAGCCGCTCCAGGAGATTTTGCCCCACATCGATGCCATGAATATCGACCTCAAGGCTTTTCACGCCGCTTTTTACAACCGCTACTGCCACGGGCCGCTCGAGCCGGTCAAGCGTACGATCGAAATGGCTGCCAGCGTCTGCCATGTCGAACTGACCACCCTCCTGATCCCAGGGCTCAATGACGACGAAGACGAAATCGACCAGCTCGCCCGCTGGGTCGCCTCGATCGACCGCCTGATCCCGCTGCATCTGTCCCGCCACCATCCTGCTTACAAAATGCCCCAGCCCGGTCCGATCAGCGTCGAGCGGATTCACCTCCTCGCCCGGATCGCCCGGCGCCATCTGTCCGACGTATTCCTGGGTAACATCTGAGCCAGCCGCGCAGAAATTTGCTTTTGCATCCTGATCGCAGGTCCCGTTTTACCCGGATCGTCAAATCCGACTGTTTTCGTAGCCAATTACCTTGCATCCCCGGATACGGGCTGATAAAATCAGTCCATTAATTCCGGGAGACCATTGCATGACCCAGACCCCAGATCTGTCCACCCGCCCTGCCCCCACGCTCGACCCGCACCACGGCAAGCGCGTGCTCGTCGCCATGAGCGGCGGCGTCGATTCTGCCGTCGCCGCCGTGCTGTTGCAGCGCCAGGGCTACGATGTCACCGGCGTCACGCTGAAACTTTTTGACCGCTCAATCGAGGATGACATCGCCACCCGCTCTTGCTGCTCCCTGGAAAGCATCGAAGATGCCCGCCGAGTCTGCCACCTGCTGGGCATCGAGCACCATGTTTTCAACATGATCCGCACCTTCGAAACCAGCGTGATCACACCTTTCGTCGATGCCTACCGCCACGGCCTCACGCCCAATCCCTGCGTCGAATGCAACCGCACTATCAAATTTGACGAGCTTCTGAAAAAGGCCCGTGCCTACGGCTTCGACTTCGTCGCCACCGGCCATTACCTGCGCAATCTTTTCGATTCTGCCACCGGCCTTTATCACCTGCACCGCGGCCACGACGATCGCAAAGACCAGAGCTACGCCCTCTACATGCTCACCCAGGACCAGCTTGCCCATCTGCTGTTCCCCCTCGGCGAGCTTGAAAAGCCCGAGGTTCGTGCCATTGCCAATGAAGCGGGCCTGCGCGTCCATAACAAACCAGACAGTCAGGAGATCTGCTTCGTCGATGGACGCTACAGTCAGTTTTTGCGCGAGACCAGTGGCGAAATTGCCCAGCCCGGCCCGATGGTCGATCTCTCCGGTCAAGTCGTCGGTCAGCACACTGGCATCGTCAACTACACCATTGGCCAGCGCAAAGGACTGGGCGCCTTTGGCCAGCCCACCTTTGTGATCGATAAAAATGCCGCCACCAATACCCTCGTCGTCGGCCCCAACGAAGCGCTTTTCAACGACCGGCTCCTGGCCGATCACGCCAACTGGATCGTCCCCGTTGCCAGTGGCACCACCCTCACAGCCAAAATCCGCTATTCCGCCAAACCGGCCCCCTGCCGCATCGAGCTGCTCCCCGTAAGCGGCAATCCAGGTAGCGAGGCCCGCGGCCAGCGCAGCAGCCAGCCCGGCGGCCAGGTCCTTGTCACCTTTGAGACCTCCCAGCGCGCCATCACCCCCGGCCAGCTCATCGTCTTCTACCAGGGCGACGAAATGCTCGGCGGCGCCACCATCCTCACAGGCCCCACCTACGGAAAATAAGGAGAACCCAATGATTCGTGAATTGCAAGACAAGATCATCGCCCTGAAAAAAGAGAAGGGCATCTGCCTTGTTGCCCATACCTACCAGGCATCCGAAATCCTCGAAGTCGCTGACATCAAGGGTGATTCATTCCAGCTCAGCGTGGGTGCCCAGAAAGTCCCGGAGCAGACCATTGTCCTGGCTGGTGTCCGCTTCATGGCGGAGGGTGTCAAACTTCTAAACCCTGAGAAAAAGGTCATCCTGGCCCATTCCGAGGCCGGCTGCCCGATGGCTGAACAGATCGCGCCCGCCCGCGTCGCCCAGTTCAAGCAGGACAACCCCGGGATCCCCGTCGTCGCCTATATCAACACAACCGCTGAGCTCAAAGCCGTCTGCGATGTCTGCGTCACGTCCTCAACCGCCGTCAAAATTGTCTCCCGTATGCCGGAAAATGAAATCCTGTTTATCCCGGATTGCAATCTCGGCGACTACGTCCAGCGCCAGCTGCCTGACAAAAAGGTCAACCTCTGGCTCGGTGGCTGCCACGTCCATGCTGCCGTCACGGAAAAAGATGTCCTGACCGCAAAGCAGCTCTATCCTGGCGCCCCGATCCTGATCCACCCCGAGTGCGTTCCCGACGTTGTCAAACATGCCGATTTCGTAGGATCCACCTCAGCCATCCTCGATTACGCTGCTCAAAGCGATGCAAGAGAATTCGTCATCGGCACCGAGATGAGCATCGCCGAGCATCTGGCCTACCAGTTCCCGGACAAGCAGTTCCACATCCTCTCGAAAAAGCTCGTCTGCCCCAACATGAAAATCACGTCATTGATGGACGTCTACCACGCTATCGCCGGTACCGGCGGTGACGAAATCAATCTCTCACCTGAAATCATGCGCGACGCCCGCCGTCCGATCGACAAAATGATCGAACTTGGCAGCTGATACCTGTCAGCTCAGGATCCCCTGGACCAAAACCATGTAGACCGCCGTCCCAGCCCCGATGCTCACCAGTGAATTGCCTTTCCACAGCTGCAGCGCCACGATCACGCCGATCGCGAGCGCTTCCGGCAGCCCATGCGGCGCGGCCAGGATATCAACCCCTTTGAGACAATAGACAACCAGCAGACCGATTACGGCATAGGGCAGCACTTTGCCCAGATACGTCACATAGGGGTGAGTCTCTTTGTCGGCCGGAAACAGGATGAATGGCAAAAAACGTGTTGTCATGGTTGCCAGCGCCATCAAAGCAACGATCAGTACAGTCTCCAGTGGTGACAGCGTCATTTCACAACCTCCTCAGAGCTGGTCTCAGTTGGCAAGGTTTTGGTCTCCGTCACGCTCAACGATTCAACCTCGGCCACTTGGAGCTTTTCCCGGAACACGAGCAAGATCGCCAGTATTGCGATCATCGCCGGTACGATAAACCGGTCTGGTCCGAATAGGAGCAGGCAGGCCACCGAGCTGGCGACCCCGATCAACGCCGGGCCATGCTTTTTCTGACTCTTCCACTGGCTGACAAAAATCACGACAAACAATGCGGTCAGAACAAAGTCGAGACCGCGTGTGTTGAAACTGAGCAGTGAACCCAAAAGTCCGCCAGCCACTGATGCGAGTACCCAATAGCTATGGTCCAGCAGAGTGATAAAGAACATGAACCAGTTGCGGTCTACACCCTCCGGCGGCTCTGCCGAGCACAGAATTGAAAACGATTCATCACAGAGCCCGAAAATCAGGTACGGTCGGAACCGGCCCGCCTCGCGGAACTTTTCCAGCAGCGACAGGCCATAGAAAAGGTGCCGTGCATTGATCATCAAAGTCAGAAAAAACGCATAAACCGGGTTAAATGCTGCGGTTAAAAGCGTGATCGCCATGTACTGCGCCGATCCCGCAAACACGAACAGGCTCATCAGGAACGTCCAGCCAACCCCGTAGCCCTTGCTCGCCATCAAAATCCCATAAGCCATCCCCAGAAAAGAAAAGCCGGTCAAGACCGGTACGGTGTGCGGGAACGCTGCCCGCAAGGCACGCAATTTCACGTTTCTTACTCCTTGTCGACCGGCACATAGACCGAATGTTTTTCAATCCTCATCACCAGACGTGTTTCCACCCGGCTCGCCGCTGGATTGCCCATCAGCGAATCAATCACGAAATCGCGGTAGCTGGCCATGTCGCACGCGATGATTCCGACGATTATGCCAGATGAAATTTTGAAAGTAAATCGAAAAAGTGAATAAAGGACCAAGGAAATGAATTTTTAAAAGTCGAAAGCAGAAGGAGACACAAAACTAACCGAAAACCAATCATGAATTCCAGCACCTGCATAAACTGCAAAAAAGGCGCGTGGCCCCATTTTCTGGAGCCCACACCCATCTGCATAGGTGCCGGATATCGGACCACTTCCCTTTTCTGCTATAATTTACCTTCAGGAGGGCTTTCTATGAAATTTACGCCTCACAAAATCGCATTGATCGTTGTCATCGCTCTTGTTGCCTTATTTGTCATCACACTCGGCAGCTCAACGGTTTACACCGTTGCCGAGTCTGAGCAGGCTGTCATCACAACTTTTGGCCGCTACACCAAAACCAGCGGCGCCGGGCTGCATGCCAAACTGCCCTGGCCGATCCAGTCGGTCACCACTCTGCCCGTCAACCTGACCCAGAAAATCGAACTCGGCTACATTGAGAACCTTGACGGTACGTTCGCCTCTGTTCCGGACGAAAGCAACATGATCACCGGCGACATGAACATCGTCAACATCGACTTTTTCGTCGAATGGAAAATTTCCGACCCTTACAAATACCTCTTTGTCACTGACAACCCCAAATTGATCCTGAAAAACATGATCCAGGGCGCCGTCCGTGCCGTTGTCGGCACCAGAAACATCGACGATGTCCTGACGACCGGCAAAATCCAGATCCAGGCCGATGTCAAGGAACAGCTCAACCAGAGCCTTATCGCCAACGACATTGGTGTCATGATCATCGACGTCAAAGTCAATGACTCCGAGCCGCCGACAGAAGAAGTCGCCAAAGCCTTCCGCGACGTTGAAACAGCCAAGCAGGAAAAGGCTACCGCAATCAACCAGGCACTCGAATATCAGAACGGCAAAATCCCTGCTGCCAAGGCCCAGGCCGACAAAATCGTCAAAGACGCCGAAGGTGCCAAACAGGCCAAGATCAACCTCGCCACCGGTGAACGCGACAAATTCCTCGCCATGTTCAACGAATACCTCAATTTCCCAGCCATCACCCGCCAGCGCATGTACCTGGAAATGATCGAGACCGTCCTGCCCGGCGTCAAAGTCTACATTGACGACGGTACCGGCACCAGCAAACTGCTGCCCCTTGAGCCTTTTTCCAGCACAACCGGCACCAACAGCACGACGGGGGTAAACTAATATGCCTGACACAAACTTCACTTATAACACCAGCCCCAACCCATCCGGACGCAAGACCAAATCCACACTCCGCCACATCGGACGCGCCACACTCGTCGTCATCATCATCGCCATCCTCCTGATCGTTTCCGGTTCACTCTACACCGTCAATGAAGGCGAATACGTCTACATCACCCAGTTCGGCGCCATCCAGTCGATCCAGATGGACGCTGGCCTCAACGTCAAACTCCCCTTCATCCAGGACGTCAACCGCCTGACCAAGAGGCAGATGATCTACAACATTGCTCCGAGTGAAGTTCTCACGGCCGACAAAAAAGCGATGGTCGTCGACAGCTATTCGATCTGGGCGATCGAAGATGTCACCACCTTCATCCGCACCGTTGGAAATATTGGTGAAATGCAAAAGCGCATCGACGCCTCCACCTACAGCGTGATCAAGAACGTCATGGGCAGTCTCGAGCAGAGCGCGATCATCGCCGACACCGAATCCGGCCGCACCTCGCTCAACAAAACGATCACCGAGCAAGTCGCCGCCCAGCTCAAAGGCTACGGCGTCCACATCCAGACCGTTGAAGTCAAACGGTTCGATCTGCCCAGCGACAACGAAGCAGCTGTTTTCAGCCGCATGATCTCCGAACGTGCCCAGATGGCTGCCACCTTCAAAGCCGAAGGCGAATTCGAAGCTGCCAAAATCCGCAACGAAACCGACAAAACCGTCGAGATCCTGCTCGGTGAAGCCCGTGCCCAGGCTCAGCGCCTGGTCGGCGAAGGGGAAGAAGAATACATGGCCATCCTCAAAGAACTGTACAACGACCCTGCCAAAGCCGACTTCTACGTCTTCGTCCGCGAACTCGAAGCCGCCAAAAAAGCCCTCGCCGGCGACAAAACCCTGATCATCGGCCAAGATTCGCCCCTCGTCGACATCCTCAACAACCGATAAACACAGCTAAAGGAGCACCCACTGCCCATGGACTGCAAACACCAGGCCAAATTCTCATTCAAAACACTCTTCGCTAAAAAACCAACTTATACGTGCAAAAAATGCGGTGTCGACCTCGAAATGACGATCATGACTCAGTCCATCAGCCGTGCACTCAACAGCATCCTCATCGCTGCCCTGTTCTTCAAAGTCCTCGCCGGCAAACCCGCCGCAGACGTCCCCGGTATGATCCTCAGTTTTGGCGTTCTCCTTTTGTACATCCTGATCTACATCGTCGCCTACTACTTCCTCATCACCTTCGGCAAATTCGTCGAAAAACCCAAAGCCAACCCGATCGATCCGATTGTGGTGCCACGTCCTGAAACAGGATTCAGTGCAACGGACGCAGCCAGCGCCTCCGAAACGGTCGCCTCAGACCCTGCTGCCACATCTGCCGAGTCCTCGTCTGAATCGACCGCTGCCACTGACACCACAGCCAAGCCAGCCCTGACCAAAGAGCAGCAAGACCTCATTGCCCTCTACAATTCCTTTGCCCCCGCCGAAGAGAAGACCGAGACCATCCATGAATCAACTGACCAGTCCAACAAGCCAGCACCCGACACCTGCGTTCACAGTCCGAAAAAAAACTGGAAAAATTTCATCCCCAGCCAGTTCAATTTCACCTGTGAACAATGCGGTCAGCCGATCACCTTCTCCCAGCAGACCAAAAAGCACGTCAATCTGGCGATCATGGCCATCATTTTCGTCATTCTCATGCCGTCCTTTCTCGACACCACTGTCAGCCATCTCAAATTCCTTGGCCTCACGGCCATTGCCGTCGCCATCTCGACAGGCATCCAGTACTATTTCGTCAAAAAAAGCAAATACATTTTAAATCCGCAGGCACCCAAAGCCAGCCAGCCCCGTCGGCGTCGCTGAGCAGACCAACCAGCACAGCAAACCCATGCATACAATAAAACCAAACCAGCCAACCATGAGGAACGGGACCCCTGCGCAAGACCTCGGTCCTCTCCGGGTGCCACGTGCCGAAAACAAACTGAACGCACCTCGTCGTCTAGCCCTGGCATTGGCGGTCATCGCAGCCTTCGCAGCCCTGAGCAGTGGGCTTTCTGCCTGCTCCGGGCGCACCGCCCAGTCCATCGTCGATGACATCCGGGAACCTGTTGAGCAGATCCTGACGGACTCCTCCTCGGCGCTTGAATCAGCTGCGGAAAATTTCCCGGCAAAAACAACTGCCAGCAACTCTGATTCAAACGAAAGCAGCAGCGAAGGCCCCAGCCTCGATACCACCCGTGCCACCCCCAGCCAGTCCTTCGACGAAATCGTGCTCACCGCCATTCGTGACGCCCTCGACCACTACCAGAACAAAGTCATCCTCGATGAAGCGGTCACCCAATACATTTTTCATGAAGACCAGACTGACGAGCTCATCGACCGCGTCTATGCCCTCTACGATCAGGTTTTCCGTGAAAACGCCCAGTATTTCTGGCTCGACGGCTCAGCACGCATCGAGTACTCCATCCTCCAGACCCAAACCCCGACCTTCAACGCCATGACGTTGGAAATGGGCTACACGGCAGGCTATGCGGATGCCAGCACCACAACGCTCCAAGCCCGTCAAGCCGCTCTTTTATCTGAAGCCAGCCGGATCGCTGCCCTGGCAAACCAGGCGCCGACAAAATGGCAGCAACTTCAAATTGTCCATGACCATCTCATTCGTAACACCGTCTATGACACCACCCTTGACCAGACCACCAACAACGCTGCCAGTGCTCTTCTGGACCACCTGACCCTCTGTCAGGGTTACGCCCAGTCCTTCCAGCTCATCACTCAGCAGCTTGGCATCCCCGTCACCCTGATCACCGGAAATTCCGAAGGTGTCGATCATGCTTGGAACCTGGTCTGGCTCGATGGCCAACCCTATCACATCGACGTCACCCACGATGACCCCGTTCCTGACGGCGGCGAAAACGACCAGCCCACCCACATCAATTTCCTCCGCTCTGACGAAAGGATGCGCCAGACCCATACCTGGAACACAGATGACTACCCCCGCGCCACCAGCGATGGAGCCCACTATTACCGCCTCCAGGATCTCACTGCCGCCACATTCGATGAACTTGAGGCCCGCATCGCCCACTTTGTCAGCCAGGCCGATTTCTCAGATAACCAGCCCGACCTTCTCGAAATCCTCTACCTCGGCGACGATCTCCCCGCCAAAAGCACCGTCGAAGAACTCCTCATCAACCAGCTCCGCGCCCAGACCAGCCTGCGCACCATCACCTACCGCGCCACCATCGACAAAGCCATCATCTCACTTGAAGTCCTGCCGGACTAAAAAAGACCCCAAAAAGGGATTGCTTCGTTGGGCACGTCCCAAATCCATCCACCGGAGGCCGCTTGCTATGCCTTGGATCTTCACCATCAATCCTGGCTCTACCTCCACCAAGACCGCCCTCTTCCATGACACCACCTGCGTTTTCGAGTCCGTTGTGCGCCACGACCACGCCGCTCTGGCCGCGCTGCCCACGTTGCAGGACCAGCTCCCCCTGCGCCTTGCTGCCATCGAGCAGGCCCTAGACGAGGCCATCACTCAAGCTCAGGAACAGGACTGGCAGCCCGACCCGGACCTTGCCAGTTACCCACCCCTGACCACCCCTCCCGCAAGCCCTGCCGACATCGACGCCTTCGTCGGTCGCGGCGGCCTCCTGCGCCCTCTCACCAGCGGCACTTACTCGATCAACCCTGACATGCTCGCCGACCTCACCACCAACCGCTACGGCACCCACGCCAGTAACCTCGGTGCCCTCATCGCCTTTAGCCTTGCCACACGCCACAGCAGTCACACCATTGAGCCCGTGACCACCCACCACGATGCCTCTCATGTCAAGCCCGCCTTCATCGTCGACCCCGTCACCGTCGACGAATTCGAGCCTCTCGCCCGCTACACCGGCTTGCCCCAGCTCACAAGACTCAGCCGCTTCCACGCCCTCAACCACAAAGCCATCGCCCGCCGCGCAGCAGATCAGCTCGACCGCCCTTACAGCGAACTCAACCTGATCATCGCCCATCTCGGAGGCGGTATCTCCATCGCCGCCCACCGCCAAGGCCGCGTCATTGACGTCAATAACGCCCTCGAAGAAGGTCCTTTTTCCCCGGAGCGTGCTGGCACCTTGCCGACCCTCCAGCTTTTGGACCTGTTCGAGAGCCAGCAATACACCCCCGCCCAGATCCGCACCCTCCTCGTCGGCCGCGGTGGCCTGTTCGCCTACACCGGCACCACCGATGCCCGCGCCATCGAAGATGCCGCACACACCGATCCACAAAAGCGCGAACTCCTCGACGCCATGGCTTACCAGATCGCCAAATCCATCGGAGCAATGGCTATCCCTCTGAAAGGGCAGATCGACGCCATCATCCTCACTGGCGGTCTCGCCAGAAGCCCCATCCTGACCAGAGCCATCACTGAATCAACCCAATTCCTTGGCCCCATGATCATCATCCCAGGCGAAGATGAAATGCTCGCTATGGCCGAAGGCGCCTTGCGCGTGCTCGTTGGCCAGGAAGCCCCGAAAACATACGAAAGAGAGGCCTGAGTGGTGGATAATTTTGCCCAACTCGAACAACTCCTCGCCGGCCGCAGTCCCGGCCGCATTGCCGTCGCCGCAGCCCACGACAGCCACGTCCTCGAATCCGTCCACGACGTCTGGCAAAAAGGCTATGCCTCGCCTATCCTGATCGGTGATAAAGAGAAAATTTTCGCGATTGCCGATGAGCTCCAAATCGACGTCTCGCACATGACCATCATCAAGGAACTCGAAGACCGTCGCGCCGCCGAAATAGCTGTCAACCTCGTCAACAACCGTGAAGCCGACGTGCTCATGAAAGGCGCGCTCCAGACTGCCGACCTTCTCAAAGCTGTCCTCGAACGCGACAAAGGCCTGCGGACCAACCGGCTTTTAAGCCATGTCGGCCTCTATGAAATCAACGGCTACCACAAGCTCCTGTTCATCACCGATGGCGGCATCAACATCGCCCCCGACCTCAAGCAAAAGGCCGATATCGTCGCCAATGCGGTCACTGTCGCCCGCGCCCTCGGCATCGAAAAGCCCAAAATCGCCGTCCTCGCCGCCGTCGAAACCGTCAATCCCGCCATGCAGCCCACCCTCGACGCCGCCGCCCTCACCCTCATGAGCCAGCGTGGCCAGATCAAAAACTGCATCATCGACGGCCCCCTCGCCATGGACAACGCCATCAACCTCGAAGCCGCTGTCCACAAAGGCATCAGCTCCCCCGTTGCTGGCGACGCCGACATCCTCCTCGTCCCCAACATCGAAGCTGGCAACATCCTCGTCAAAGCCCTCATCTTCCTCAGTAACGCCCGCTCCTGCGGCATCATCACCGGCGCCCGTGTCCCCCTCGTCGTCACCTCCCGCGCTGAAAGCAGCGAAGCCAAATACTACTCCATCCTCCTCGCCCTCGCCATCCACGACCA
>JAQUEY010000263.1 GCA_028684955.1 Eubacteriales bacterium | reverse complement strand
CACCTGGTTATGGATTGACTTCAGCGCCAGGTGTATGCCATCAGTCTTCATTTAAGGCATAATAATAGTGAAATAGTTATACATAAATTTGAGTGATTTCCTGGAATCCCAACACTGAAAATATCATCGAAACAGAAATCATTGATTGCGAAATTAAGTTCAATAGCAATGAGCCTGTCAGTTCTGATCCGCCAATCAGGGATACCAATTACTATGACGAAGATGGTGGCCAAACGTTGGTTATAAAGGATGAACCTCAATTCCAGTAAGCAGGAGAATTAGACTGTAAATATTGATAAGGTTCAAAATCACCCATCACTGTTCTTTCAGACTACGCTCTGCAACGTAGATTGAAACCACAGGAGTGGGTGATTTTTTGAGGTTCGACGCCAATGGAATGTATGCAATCTTACTTCCAACCAATAAACCAACCTGGAACTGTCGGCGGCAATTGCCGTCCAAGGTGCCAGACCTGACGCTACGGGGGCTCCATTCCCGGGGAAATTTAAAAAACACGCCGGTTTTATGTGCCGGCGTGCCGTAAGTGTATGCTTTTCAGTGATCAGTTTCGCTTACCATTTGCCTTTTTTCATATGCTGCTCGATCTCGGCTTTGCTTCTTTGCTTGATGACCCAGGCGTCCTGGTGGGCTTTCTTGAAGACGGCGACGCAGGTTGGATCGAGGTTCAGGTCCATGCCTTCCTTGGCCAGGTCTTTGATTTTCATCGCCAGTTTGACGATGGCCATGTGGATGTCATTGGTGGGGTCGGATTCGAAGACTTTTTTCGCGTCTTCATCGGAAAGCGCGACGAATTTTTCCTTGCCTTGTCCACATTTGGGACAAATATCCAGTGCTTCCGAGCCTTCATGCATGTAGCCACAAACCGTACATTTCCATAACATAATTCTGCACCTCTCCTGAATATTACTGTCATTGCTTCGACGGATGTCGTACTAGGCCTGATCTAAGCATACCCTTCCCGGGTCTTTTTAACCAGCTATCTGGCTGGTCAATTTTCACTACTTGGCCATCAAAATCGGACCGGCGTCCGTTGAGAAAGTGCTAAGATGATTTTATGGTTATTGCGAGGAGGTTTACTTATGAATTACCGCAAACTTGGCAAGACAGGCATGTTGATCTCGGAGGTGTCTCTGGGGACTTGGCAGATCGGTGGACGGTGGGGCTCGGATTTTGATGACCGGACTGCGGATGAAACGCTGAACCAGGCGATCGACCAGGGGATCAATTTTTTCGATACGGCGGATGGCTACGGCAATGGTTTGAGTGAGAAGGCTGTCGCCAGAGTCGTCAAGTCGCGGTCTGAGCAGGTCTTTATTGCAACCAAATGTGGCCGCCGTCTCAATCCGCATACCGCGGCCGGATATAACCGGGAGAATATCCGGCGCTTTGTCCATGAGAGTCTGGCAAACATGGATCTCGAGACGCTGGACCTGATCCAGCTGCACTGCCCGCCGACTGAGGTCTATGCCCAGGCGGATGTATTTGAAGCGCTTGCTGAGCTGAAACGCGAGGGGAAAATCCTCCATTATGGGGTGAGCGTGGAGAAGGTCGAGGAGGCCCTGATGGCCATCGAGTATGAGGGCCTGTCCACGGTGCAGATCATTTTCAACATGTTCCGGCAGAAACCGGCGGAAGCGTTTTTCGCGGCGGCCCAGGCCAAGGATGTCGGTGTCATTGTCCGGGTGCCTTTGGCCAGCGGACTGCTGACTGGAAAGTTCAGCCGGGACAGTGTCTTCGCCAAGGATGACCACCGGTTCTATAACCGGAATGGTGAACTTTTTGACAAAGGCGAGACCTTTGCCGGCGTCAATTTTGAGCGCGGCTTGCAGGCTGTCGCGGAACTGAAAGACTTGTTTGGCGAAACCGGGCTGCTCCCGCAGCTGGCTCTACGCTGGATCCTGATGTTTGACGCTGTCAGCTGCGTGATCCCTGGCGCCAGCCATTTTTCGCAGATCACGGCCAATACCGGCGCATCGCTGCTGCCGCCGCTGACCCAGGAGCAGATGCACGGTGTCAGGAAAATCTACGAGCGCTACATTCAAGGTTACGTCGAGCTTCTGTGGTAGGTGGATCCAATCTTTGCATCCGCGGAGCGGATCGATCTCTGTGTCTGCCAGACCCGAGAGCCGAGGGCCGTTTTGATGGCCTGCAGCAGGCACTGGACGAAGCGGAAAGCAAAGGCCTGTATGTCCAGATGAACAGCCCGCATTGCATCTTTGAACGGATGCACTTCCTGCGCGGCTTTGATGACACCCTGGTCGACTGCATGCTTGAACCTGAATTGGTTGAGGGACTGGCGATCCGGATGGCCGACTACCAGATCGGCATCATTGAAGAAGCCTATCGTTTGGGCCAAGGCCGGATCCATTGCTATGACACGACCGATGACTGGGGCACCCAGAACAACCTGATGGTTTCGCCAGCTGTCTTCCGCTCGATTTTCAAGCCCCAGTACAAGCGCATCTTCGATGCGGCCCACCGCTGTGGCATGGACGTCCGCTTCCACACCGACGGCAAGGTCAATGATATCTTGCCCGACATCATCGAAGTCGGTGCCGATATCCAGGCCACGCTGCCGACCGGAGACAAGCAAAAGATCGAAGACGAAGTCAAGCAACTGGTCGAGAAATGGGTAACCCCCCAGGGCGGCC
>JAQUEY010000262.1 GCA_028684955.1 Eubacteriales bacterium | reverse complement strand
CGTTGCATGGCTTCGTAAAATGCCTGCAGTCCGATGCTGTATTCATCATCTTGTGCCGGATCTATGAAGCGCCCAGCAGCTTTTGACAAGGTTTTGATGATAAACGGAAGATAGGCCTGGATCAGGCGATCCGCCTCTTCTGAGTCCTTGTTGAGCTGCCAGCGGCAGATTTGTTCATCGATCCCCATGTGATCCATTTATATGAGGAAATTATGTTCAAAATGTGTGGGACTTGACTATAGGCCCTGACAATTTCAATACATTTTCAAAGTAGGCTTAGTATGAAACTTCAAGTTTGAAATTACTGGAGGAAGCATGAAAGAGACCAGTCTCGAACCAAAGTCGCCAGCCAAGCGCAGACGAACGTTTAACATCAGGCTCGCGACGCAGATTTTTTTCTTCTCATTAGTCAGCTATCTGGCCTTAGGGAAGAATCTGGCTGAACGAATCCCTGGCTGGGAATTCCTGCCTGATGTATCCTTGCATTCCGTCTGTCCGTTCGGTGGTGTCGTGACCTTGTACAGTCTGATCACCGATGGCAGCTACATCCAGCGGATACACGCTTCGTCGGTGATTCTGGCTGGACTGGCAGTCATTCTGAGCATCCTGTTCGGTCCTGTGCTCTGCGGCTGGATCTGTCCCCTCGGATCTCTCCAGGACTGGGTCAGCAATCTGGGGCGCCGCCTGATGGGCAACCGGTATAATCATCTGATTCCAGCCCAGCTGGATAAAATCTTGCGCCAGCTTCGTTATGGACTGCTTGCCTGGGTCATCTATGTGACAGCTGTCTCAGGCAAACTGGTGTTTGAATCCATCGATCCCTACTATGCGTTATTCAATTTCTGGACCGGTGAAGTTGCAATTGGTGGTCTGGTCATCCTGGGCATCACCCTGGTTTTGTCCCTGTTTGTCGCCCGGCCCTGGTGCAAATATGCCTGTCCCTATGGCGCTCTTCTTGGACTATTCAACAAAATCCGGATCTTCACCATCCACCGCCAAGCTTCAAGCTGCATCAGTTGCAACCGCTGCAATCGCGACTGTCCGATGAACATCTCAGTCTCTACGGCTGGAGCCGTCCGCGACGCCCAGTGCATCAGCTGTCTCGAATGCACGTCGGATCGCAGCTGCCCGGTGCCTGAAACCGTCACCATCGAACTGCTCCCTGAAACATTCAACAAAGTGAGGAATTCCTGAATGAAAATCAAACCTGCCCTGATGGCTCTGATTACACTTGTGATTATTCTCGGCGGCATCGGCATCGCCCAGCTCAGCGGGATCTGGAGCACCACCAGCAATGGCGGATCCGAAGGAGGAGGCGGAGGATATGGCGGTGGTCGCAACCAGACCGTCACAGCTGGATCCGTCGAACCTGAAGACATCCGTGGCAGTTTCACCTTTGCCTCAGTTGCCACTGCTTTTGAAATCGATCCGACTGTTTTGCTGACAGCCTTTGGTTTGCCTGCCGATCTCGATCCGGCAGATCTGCGGACGGGCGATCTGGAGGCTCTTTACGAGGCGTCTGGTCTCGACATCGGTAATGGTTCCGTCAAAATCTTTGTGTCGATGTACAAAAACATCCCGATGGATCTCGAAGAAGACTCTTACCTGCCTGTGACAGCCATAGATATCATCCAGGCCGCCAACCCTGACCTGACAGCGGAGCAGCAGGATTTTCTCATTAGCAACACGACCGCCCACCAGCCCGATCTGTCAGCCTTGTCCGAGCATTGATGGCAGGTACCGAAAAGGGAACTCGCCCGAAGAGGCAGCCTCTTTGTCCCTGGTTCGGTATCCTTATCCTGCCTAATTGTAACGTATGAAAATTGACATATGCTCATTTCAAAGGATACACTTGTCCTGTTCACTGAAATAATTAAGTCAGGCAGGTCACGTGTGAATCGATCAATATTTTTTCGACCCATTGCACTTCTGGTTTTAGTTTCCATTGCGATTGGGCTTTTTTCATCGGGATGTGCCACTGAACCGGCACAGTCGACAGGGGATGGCAGCACTCAACCACTCACGGTTGCAGTTGGCATCGTCCCGTTGGCGTCTTTTGTCACAGCGGTGGGTGGCGAACAGGTCAAAGTCGTAACCATGATCCCTCCGGGCAACAGCCCGGCCAACTATCAGCCAAGCAACCTCGAGATGCAGGCGCTGTCGGATGCATCGCTTTATCTGAGCTTGCAGACGCCGACAGAAAAGGCCAATATCCTGCCCAAACTGAAGGATTTCAACTCAGATATCAATCTGGTTGATCTGCAGCAGGCTGTTGGCGAGGTTTTCCCTTTGCGTCCGGTCAGCCAGTCCATCCTGCTGGGCGAGCCTGATTCTGCACATGCAGATGCGGCTGGCGCAGCTCAGACAACAGATCACCATGTCTGGCTATCGCCCAAGCGAGCCATCGTTATCATCGAACGGATCGAGGCAGAATTGATTGCTTTAGACCCCGCACATGCGGCAGAATTCCAAGCCAATGCCCAGGCTTACATCACCAGTCTCCAGACCCTCGACCAATCCATCCGAGACTCCTTTGCCGGGCTCAAATCGCGTGATTTCCTGATTTACCACGGATCGTACGCCTACTTTGCCGAGGATTATGAACTCAACATGATCTCGATCGAACTGGCGGGCAAAGAAGCAACTGCTGCGGAACTCAAGGCCATCATCGATTATGCCC
>JAQUEY010000261.1 GCA_028684955.1 Eubacteriales bacterium | reverse complement strand
ACCAGCGACCGGCTGTCCCGGTGTGACCAGCTCGAGGATGCCCGCCAGATCATTGCCCGGTTCTGCCTGGAACTGATGTCGATATCACAGGAAAAAGCCCGCCGCGCCACCGATGCCAAGCATGAGCGGCTGCACGACGAGCTCGTGAATTACCTGCGCGAAAACCTATCTGATCCCAATCTGTCTCTCGAATCGACCGCTGAACGCTTCAATCTCTCGCCAGGCTATCTTGGCAAACTGGTCAAAGCTTCTTCCGGCGACACCTTCTCCAGCTTGCTTTCCACGATGCGACTGGAAAAAGCGGCCCAGCTCTTGATCGATACGAGCCAGCCCGCTTATAAAGTCGCCGAACAAGTCGGCATCCCCAATGTGGCCTATTTTTCCACCCTGTTCAAGCGCCAGTACGGGCTCTCCCCTGCCCCCTTTCGCGAAAAACGCGGCAATCTGGGATAAAGGCAGGTTTCAGCTAAACAGCTGGAGATAGCGGATCAGGGCCAGGTTCCAGTCATCTGTCTCTTCAGGCTCATAGTGCTTCAGCGAGGTGGAGGCGGCAATGACTTGGCGCGCTTCGTGCAGGTCCTTGATCGCACCCTGGCCGATCAGCTGGACAGCGATGTTGCCCAGAGCAGTGGCTTCGATCGGACCGGCAACGACGCGGCTGCCGGTGGCATTGGCAGTGAACTGGCTTAAAAGGCCATCTTTGGTTCCGCCTCCGACCACATGAAGGTCGGGATAGGTCCGGCCGGTCATGGCTTCGATGCTGTCTTTGGTCACGCGGTACTTGAGGGCCAGGCTCTCGTAGATGCAGCGCACGACCTCGCCACGGCTTTCGGGCACATGCTGCCCTGTCTCGAGGCAGATCTCGCGGATGTGCCCTGGCATATCGCCGGGGACACCCAGGCGAGGGTCGTCAGGATTGACAAAGGACTGGAACGGCTGGCACGCCAGCGCCTCACGCTCCATGTCAGCAAACGTGACCTCTGCACCTTCGCGGATCCACTGGCGACGCGATTCCTGGATCAGCCACAGGCCCATGATGTTTTTCAAAAACCGGGTCGTGCGGCCATAACCGCCTTCATTGGTAAACTGGAATTCATATGCCTGGTCATTGATAACCGGTGTCTGGCTTTCGATACCCATCAGGGACCAGGTGCCGCTGGAAATGTAGACAAAATCCGGCTGGGTCGCCGGTACGGCTGCGACAGCCGACGCGGTATCATGCTCGCCGACCGCCATGACCGGGATCGCCTGGATGCCCAATTCCTGACAGATGGCATCCGAGATTTGACCGACCTTGGTACCGGGCTGGACCAGCGGCTGCAAGATCTGGCGTGGCAGGTCCAGGCGAGCGATGAGTTCCTCATCCCAGCTGCCGGTATAGGGATTGAGCAAAGCACCCGTCGAGGCCATGGTCTGTTCGGACTGGCGCACACCGGTCAGCAGATAGACAAACAAGTCCGGCATCAGAAGCATCGCATCGGCCCGTTCCAGAAGTTCCGGCCGCTGGTGTTTCAGCGCCAGGAGCTGGAAAATCGTGTTGAAGTTCATGAATTGTATGCCAGTGCGGTCATAGATTTCCCGTCGTGGCACACGTGCGAACGCCTCATCCTGCATACCGACTGTGCGCGTGTCCCGGTAATGGACGGGATTTTCCAGGAGACGACCGTCTTTGTCAATCAAGCCGAAATCTACGCCCCAGGTGTCTACACCCAGACTGTCAATTTTGCCTTTGGCCTTGGCTTTGATCAGGCCTTGCTTGATTTCAAAAAACAGTCGCAGCACATCCCAGTACAGCGTCGGTCCAACCTGAACCGGGTCGTTGCTGAAACGATGGATCTCTTCGAGCTCGATCGTCCGGCCATCGAAACGGCCCAGCATGGCACGGCCGCTCGAAGCTCCAAAATCAAAGGCCAGGATTTGGCGGATCTCGGACATGTCACTCTCCTCCTGATTGGCTTTCTAAAGATTACTTGGCTGCGACGGATTTACGGTAGGCTTCGCTTTCCCAGTTGGCGATGAAGGATTTGCCAGCTTCGCTCATGGGCGATACAGTCAGGCCTTTGGCTTGGATGGTCTTGTGGATAAACAGGACTGCGGCCAGCGTTTCTTCGATGGTCTGGGCTTCATTGGCACTGCAGGTGTACAAGACCTCGCCCGACTGGCGGAAAATGGTCGCCTTGGCCACCGCAGCCGGTCCGGAAACGGCAAAGCTCTCCAGGCTGCCGCTTTCGGCAACAGCCACCTGGCCAGCCAAAAAGACCAGTTGGTCCGGATAGAGGGCCTTGACAGTGAAATCCTCCAGCATCCAGGTTTGTTCTTTCAACTGTGCGGCTAACCAGGGAGAGTTGGATCGGTAGGCGGTATTGGTGTCGTCGCCCACACAGAACGAGGCTGGGACCACTTCGAGGGTCGGCCAATCCGGCACACCAGTCTGGAAATAGGCCGCGATCGCCGCATTAACCTGGTCATGCAGGTCGAGGCAGGCCTGGGCGGTCGGTCCGGTGACGATGACCCCGTGGTTTTGCAGGAAAATGACATTCGGCAGGACACCGTCTTTGGCGGCAGCCTGGCGGGCGGCCTGGATCGCGAAGGTCAGCTGTGCACCCGGATTGATGTAGGGCACAAAAGCGAAATTTTCACCGGTTGGAGCCATGGCCTCGGCGGCGATCTGCGGTCCCTCGTCGGCACAGGTCAGG
>JAQUEY010000260.1 GCA_028684955.1 Eubacteriales bacterium | reverse complement strand
GAGGCGGCAAATCACGAAGTCCGGCTGGATGTCGTAGTATTTTGCCTCTTTGAGTCCATTCGAGCGGTTGGGAGTTGGCATGGAAATCACCTCAATTCCGACTGTCGGGGACGTTTTCCCCCTGCCTTGCCCTGCCCTGCCTGGTCACTGCATGGCTCTGTCCGGGCGTTTCATTCGTAGCGGGTCACGCGGAAACGTTCGATGCTATAGGGCTCATCAGCAGCGATGCCTGCCTTGCGGCACGCGATCGCCAGCTGGTCAGCAACGGTGTCGACACCATCCAGGTCGGGCAGCAACAGTCCGGTGCGGCCGCGATACCGGACGATGACGCCGAAACTGCGCGGGTCTAGCTGGTTCTTGTCGATGACGGGCTCGGCCTTTTCCAGGATGTCGACGCTGATCTCGAGGTCGGTCAGCTCGGCGGCATGGACGGGGTCGAAGCGCGGGTCATGGATAGCCGCACTAATCGCGTTCTTGATGATTTCGGTGACAATGCTGGCAGTAGTGGGACCGGTGGTGCCGATGCAGCCACGCAGCTGGCCGTGCTTGTGCAGGGAGACGAAAACGCCGGCGCGCTGGCTGGCCCAAGGAGTCAGGTCGAGGCCAGGTTCGAGCAGGGCCAGATCTTCTGGGGTGAGGGTGTGGTGCTGGCGCAGGTACTTGACCAAGGTGTGGCGGGCAACGATGACCGGGATGGGGGTAGTGCGGTGGGGCTGGCTGCCTTTGCCCTGGCGGGCGAAGAGCGACGGCGGATCGAGCGGCTTAACTGCCGGAGCGGTCGGTGTGAAGCGGGCGACACCATAGCCTATGCCGTAGGGCGCCTCGTAGTGGTAGATGTGGGTTTCCACCGCGCGATCATGGAGGGCACCGCAAAGGGCAACCAGGGAGCGATAACCGCATTCGGCGGCACGGTCGCGCAGGCGGCTGTCGATCTGAAGGATCTGGCCCAGGTCACCTGAACCAATCGCGGCCATGAGCTTGCTGTCGAACTGGGCACCTTCGGGACAGCTGCCGTAGGGGCTATTGTCATTGGCTTTGTGGGACAGATCGCCGCTGGCAACGAGCACGACGCGGCGGCCAAGGTGCGTGGCAGCGCGGGCGATGGCTTGGCCAAGACGGAAAATGTCGTCGGCAGGCAGGTCTGAACTGGCGAGAGCGACCAGGCGGATATCGGGTGTCTGGGCGGTCAGATAATAAAGCGGGACGAGGACCCCATGATCGAGTGAGCCGTCCAGGCCGTGGTGGTGCAGATCTCGGGCAGATAAATACCCGCCGGGCAGTCCTTGTGAGGCGAGCTCGGCAAGAATCGCATCGGCCAGCCCGGAATCGGCCAGCCAAGCCTGGTGGCTCTCCGGATGGCCGAATTGGGCAAGACTGCCAGACAGGCGGTCGCCGCTGTAGAAATAGACAAAGTCGCCAAACATCGGGGCGTGGGGGGACAAGATAACGATCGTCTCCGGCTGGAGGGCGGCCAGATCGGCGGCTGCCTGCTGCAAAGCCGCAATGGTGTGGTCAGCTTCGCGGCTGCCCTGGCCGACTGCCGGGATGATGATCGGTGGGTGTGGGGCGAGGAAAGCGGCAAGAATGCCTGCCGGATTGTTTGCGTCAGAAACGCCTGTCTGGGGCTGTTTTTCAGTCGTAGACATCGGAAATCACCGGAGCTTTCACGGGCAACTGGCCAACCATCCTTGACCAGATGCAAAATCAAGTGAACTGGCTGGCCTTCTCCGCGAACATGACAAGCGTGTGAAAAAGACCGCGGCAATTTTTCCTGCATGCGCTCGTTTGAGCCTGCTTCTTGATCTCATTATACCAAAAGGAAAAACCTGGCAGTCTACACGATTGCCAGGTTTGTGAAAATTAAAGGTCCGCGCTTCGTCTGTGCGGAAAGCGTGTCTCAGGTGAGCACGTAGCGTTCAATCGCCGCGGCGGCACCGTTTTCCAGATTGGTCGGAGCAATCCAGTCGGCGTGGACTTTGACGTGATCGGGGGCATTGCCCATGGCAACGCTGACACCACCAAGCTGGAGCATGCCGATGTCGTTTTCGCTGTCGCCAATCAGCAGGACTTTTTCAATGTCGATGCCCAGATGATGGCAAATCAGGTTGACGGCATGGGCTTTGTCGACCGTTTCCGGGATAATCTCGATGCCACGCGGCATGGACTGGAGGCAGCGCACACCGGTGATCTGGGCGGTGTATTGCTTGACCAGGTTGAGGTGATCCAGGTTCTGGGTGGTGATGTAGAATTTGTTGATTTCCTGGCCTGTTTGCTCGAGAAAGGGGATGAGGTCCGGTACGACTTTCTGGGTCGCGTTGTACATGGCGACATAGGCCGGGCCAGCACCGCTCATGTGGATGCTGCGCAGAGTCTTTTCTGAGCAGATCGGCTGATTGTTGCCATAGGCATGGAAAAACACATCGTCGAAGGATTCGAGGAGCCGGATGATGGTCAGTACGGTCTGGCGCTCGATTACGGCGTGGCTTAGCGGCTGCTGATTGATGTGGTCGAAGACGAACGCGCCGTTCATCGTGATGCTGTATTCCTCAGCACCGATGGCAGCCTGGGCATCGACTGCTTCGATCAGGGTGCGGCCGGTGGCGATGATGGCCGGAACGCCTTTGGCGCGCGCCAGGCGAAACGCATGGCTGACCGGCTCGGGGATGCGGTTTTCTTCGTCGAGCACCGTACCGTCAA
>JAQUEY010000259.1 GCA_028684955.1 Eubacteriales bacterium | reverse complement strand
TTGGCATAATACACCTGGGCCACGGCAGAATTGAGTTTGTGACTGCCAGATGT
This sequence comes from Eubacteriales bacterium, assembly GCA_028684955.1. GTDB lineage: Bacteria > Bacillota > Clostridia > Saccharofermentanales > UBA5734 > UBA5734. Next base: position 2,660 of record JAQUEY010000259.1, on the reverse strand, counting down.
GTTATTACCTTCGAATTTGTAGTAGATTTTGGCGGGTGTGCCCAGGGCCTTTTCCAGATTGTAGGCGCGGCAGAGCGGGGAGGGCCGGTACAGTTTGTAGACTTCGCGGATGCCTTCGGGGATTTCAATCAGGCGATCCGTCGTGTTGACCTCCTGTTTGATCAGCTCGTCGCAGAAGACTGGCTGGAGATCTTCATAAACAACAGGATCGAGACGTCCTGGGTGGATGAAGGGATCGTGCTTCTCCTTCATATCTGCCTGCATGTTGTACCAGTAACGCGGAATTTCCTCTTCACTCAAATGGGTGCGATACGGAATGTTGGACATGGCTGTGTGCTCCTTTCATGGCCCGTGACCGGGCTTTGCTTACTTGATTGCTGCAATTGGCCTATCGTCCCGCAAAATAAAAAAATCCTGCCCCTGTAAGAACAGGGACAAGAATCGAATTCCTGCGGTACCACCCTTGTTGGCTCATAAGAGCCCACTTTGTCATGCCAGACCAAACCAGCATGGCCAGTCGCTAACGGGTCGGCCTCCCGTCGATGCCTACTGGAAAACCTGCGAGTCTGGCGGGACAGTGATGCCAGTGAGTCGCAAGCAATCGTTCGGATCGCCCTCACAAGTCCATTCGACCCATGCAGCCTTGCTGCTCTCGCACTGGCGGCAGCTCGCTGAAAAGCGGTAATGGGCGTACTCTTCTTGCTCATCGGTTTGTGCAGATTCAATTGAAATCAGTATAGAGGGGCAAAAATTAACTGTCAAGTTGACATGGGTTTTGGACCGGTGGAATTTGACGCATTCTGCCGCTTGGGATATAATGCGCTGGAATTGACTTTCCAGGCAGCCGCTTAGCGATTTGCCTCCCCTATAGCAATCAAGTTGGAAGGAGACTCCATGCGGCGTTTCAAAGTGAGACAGTTGACAGCCCCCCGGGTCAAGAACATCTTGACCTTGTCTCTGGCGTCAATCATGATCTCCATTCCGCTCCTGTCCTTGCCGCTGGGCCTGCCAGCCCCATGGATCCACACGGAAGCAGCGGTATCCTCTGGCGCCACAACTGCTCCAGCCCTGGCCGCGGTTCAGTCATCGGGCGAGACCCTGGATGTTGCTCCAGAACTGCTGACGGCTGATTTTTCAGACGTTTCGTTCAACCGTTCCCAACCAGAAATCGTCCTTGAGTCCGAGCTGGATCGCACCGCTCAGGTCGAATCCGTCGAGTCCCGGATCGAATCTGCCATGGCCATCGCAGAAGAACCTGCGGAACCGGTCCTTGAGCCCGCCGATTATGATGTCTACATCCAAGCAGATGTCCTCAATGTCCGTTCAGAAGCTTCAACGGATAGCGGTATTGTGGCCAAGATCGTCATGGGCGATCGACTGCATGCGATCGGCGTTTTCGGTGACTGGCTGCAGGTTGAAGCAGATGACCAGGTCGGGTATGTCAAAACCGAATACACGACGACCGAGATGGTCTTCCGGCCAGTCGATGAGACCCTATATGTCAAAGGCACCTCCCTGAATGTCCGTGCATCCTATTCAACTGACAATGATATCCTGGCCAATCTCGACTCCGGGGCCAAGGTCCGGCGGACCGGCATCGGCGACGAATGGTCGCGCATTGTGTTCGGCGACGGGCAGACCGGTTATGTCGCATCGAAATTTCTCACCAAAAGCAAACCGGGTTCTGGTGCTGCGAGTTCAGATGCCGCAATCGCGGCGGGTGGAGATGCCGCAGCCAATGCATCCGGCAGCACCATAGTTGATCTTGCCCATCAGGCCCTGGGGACCCCTTACGTCTACGGCAGTGAAAGTCTCAAGGGCATGGACTGTTCCGGCCTGGTCTACTGGGCCTACAACAAAGTTGGTGTCAGTGTGCCCCGTTCTTCATCCAGCTTTGGTTCCGCAGGTGAAGGAGTCTCGCTGGACAACGCCCAGGCTGGTGATGTCGTCTGCATCGATGCCCGGCCCAAGGATGGCCGCAGCACCATCACCCATCTGGCCATTTACCTCGGGGATGGACAAGTCATCCACGCTTCGACCTCACAACGCAAAGTCGTGGTCAGCAGCCTGGATAGCTTCTACAACGTCGGTTACAAGATCCTCACCGTCCGCCGCTTCCCCAGCTGATAGACCTCTGAGAATTTACCATTAAAGCCTGCCGGAATCCATGCCGGCAGGTTTTTTTATCCCTTGCTTGTGAGCTCGGATAATCATGATATAATAGGACCTTGTTGTGACCTTTAGAAAGGACGTGCTAAGACGATGGCCCGAAGATCATTTGCCAGAAACAAAGTCAAAGCCAGACCCATCACCTTTTTCATTGTCGCTGCCATCATTCTCCTGAGCACCTTGCTCAGCATTTTCGGCTTGAATGTTCCGGTTCCCGGACAGTCAGGCTATTTTGAATTGTATGGCGCCGACAAGATCCGTTTCGGGATCGACATCCGCGGTGGCGTGGAGGCAGTTTTTGCCCCCAAGGATTACAGCGGTGTCCCCAGCGAAGGTGACCTGGCCTCGGCTCGCAGTGTCATAGAACTGCGCATGGATAACCTCAATATCCTGGACCGTGAAATCACCACCGACAAGAACAACGGGCGGATCATCATCCGCTACCCCTGGAAATCAGACGAGACCGATTTCAATCCGGAAGAGGCGCTCAA